>JBEBJH010000178.1:0-10466 GCA_040079965.1 Cyclobacteriaceae bacterium | reverse complement strand
AATCGTGGTGTCACCAATTCCACGCTTGGGTAGATTGATAATTCTGCGAAAGGAGGCTTCATCTTGTTGATTGAGGGAATAGCGCAGGTATGCCAACATGTCCTTGATTTCCTTGCGCTGATAGAAGGAGAGGCCACCTATAACTTTATACTTGATATTCATGCGCCTTAACGCTTCTTCAATTGCCCGCGACTGGCTGTTGGTGCGATACAGTACCACAAAGTCACTGAACTTATATTGATGCTGCATCTTTTCTTCAAAGATGGAGGTGGCAATCAGTTTGCCCTCTTCGTTATCGGAAACCGCTTTGATCAGTTCAATCAGGTTTCCTTCTTCATTGCTCGTCCAGACTTTTTTAGGAAGCTGGGCCTTGTTTTTCGCGATAACGGAATTGGCTGCTTCTACAATGGTTTGAGTAGAACGGTAGTTCTGTTCCAGTTTGATAATTCGAAGATCAGGATAGTCCTTTTCAAAGTTGAGGATGTTGGTAATGTCAGCGCCCCGGAATGCATAAATGCTTTGGGCATCATCACCCACTACGCAAATATTCTGGCGAACTGAAGCCAGCTTTCGGATAATGAAGTATTGACAGAGATTCGTATCCTGAAACTCATCAACCAATACATATTGAAACCGATGTTGATATTTATTGAGAACTCCCAAATGTTCTTTGAAGAGCTTGTCTGTATTAAACAACAAGTCATCAAAATCCATAGCGCCCGACTTAAAGCACCTCAGGGAATAGGCCTTATAAATGTTGCCAATCTCGGGCCGCATGTTGGCTGCGTCATCGGCTGCGAAAATCGGGTTGCTCAGATAATCCTGCCAGGAGACCAGTCGGTTTTTGGCAGAGGAAATCCGGTTGTAAACCGCGTTAGCCTTGTATTGCGTTTCATCCAGTCCCATCTCTTTAATAACACTGCGCAATAGCGATTTGGAATCGTCAGTATCGTAAATAGTAAAGTTATTGGGGTACCCAAGGTGATGTGCCTCAGCTCTCAGGATGCGTGCAAATACAGAGTGAAAGGTACCCATCCACAAGTTACGGGCGTCAGCTCCTACCATTTTCTCGATCCGGTCTCGCATCTCCTTGGCTGCCTTATTGGTGAAGGTAAGCGCGAGGATATTGAATGGATCAATTTGCCTGGTTTGGATGAGGTGCGCGATGCGAAAGGTGAGAACCCGCGTTTTTCCTGATCCCGCCCCCGCTATAATCATGCATGCACCTTCCGTATTGATTACACCTTCCCGCTGCGGTTCGTTCAGGCTTTCTAAATAGTCACTCATAAATAATAAACCGCAATATAGTTAGCTATGAGGAATGCAAGAACTGTTGCCAGGAGATAAGGAGGCTGGAATTTTTGTTCCTTAAATAATTCGTTTATAAAATCTCGTGATGGAGTTGATTAGTATAGAGTTATAAATTTTCATAAGATTTGAGCAAAAAAACTTCGAATAGAAATCGTCACTTTTTCAGATTTCACAGCTACTTTTAAAAAACATCTCAAGTGCAGGCTTTTTCTCCTTTGCTCAGTTTTCCCGATGACGGCTTTAGCGTAACAGCTGCGGAGCCCTGGATCAAAGAAAAAATTCATATCATTCAGCAATACCTCAATTCATTTGCCAGTACCCTGGCCGGCAAAGTGGATGAGGTGGTATTTATCGATTTATTTGCCGGTAATGGTATTTATTCGCTGGGTACCCGCAAAGAGTTATTTGCCGCTTCCTCACTTATGGCGTTGTCCCTCGATGTTCCAATAACTAAATTCATTTTTTGCGACCCCGAACAAGAACAATTGCGCACTCTTAAAATCAGGGTGAATAAATACTTTCGCGGAAAAAATGTGCTGCTGCTTGATGGAAAGCCGGAAGATCTTGTTCAGAAGTTTAGCCATTATGTGTCTCGCAGTAAGGGTTCCTTTAAGGTAGCCGTGTTTTGCTTATGTGATTCATTTTCTTTCGATCTGCATTTTGACACTGTGAATCGGTTGGCAGATCAGGGCTTTAATTTTTTAATACCGTTTTCCTTCGCGATAAACGATCGGCTCGATTATCGTTTCTATCTGAAGGAGAATAAAGATAAACTCCGAAAATTTCTGAACGGCCAGGGTGACCTGGACAGGTTGGGTCAAGACATTGATAGTAATTTTCAATTCTATAAACGCCTCGTGCAGATTTACCAAAACAATATGCTTGCGTTGGGCTATAATCTTTCTTTATCTACCCACAAAGCCGAGTCCGGGCTTATGGAATTGCCAACCTACCAGATTGGTTTCTTCTCCAAACAAGTTTCCACTAAGGCAATTCAACAGGATGTGGAAGCAACCCGTCATACACAGTTTGAGTTGTTTCAATAAAATTTCCTTTGCATGAGGCCCGATTTTTTAAAGACCGATAAAAAGGAGTCGTGGACAAGTTGGTGGTTTCGGGCGCTTATGAATTGGTACCCTATGTATTTTGGTACTGGAGGTAAAATCCTTTTCTGGTCAGCCGATAACACGGAGGTTCATCTCAGACTTCGATTGAATATCTGGACCTACAATTATGTAGGTACCATTTTTGGCGGTAGCATGTTTGCTGCTTCCGATCCCTTCTATATGGTGATGCTGTTGCGAATTTTAGGATCATCTTATGTAGTATGGGATAAGTCAGCCAGCATTCAGTTTAAGCGCCCTGCCAGAACTGCTCTCTATGCAAGACTAATTATTACAAGAGAAAATTTAACAGACATCAAACAACGGGTAAGTGACCACGGGCATGTAGTTCATATCTTTGTAATTCAGTGGATGGATAATCACGGAGTAGTTCATGCAGAAGCATAAAGACATTGCTACATTGCGAGTAAGGAGTTTTATCAGAAGCGAAAGGGACTAAGCCAAAGCGCAAAATTGGAAATTAAAATTAACAGGAAATGATCAAGGTAGGAGACATATTAGTTTCGGACGACATTAAGGAGGTAGAATTCGTTTGCAATCTGGAGAAATGTAAAGGTGCTTGTTGTGTAGAGGGAGATCTGGGGGCCCCCCTGGAAGAATCCGAATTGGAGATAATGAAATCAATCCAAAAAGAAGTTCGGCCATATATAACAAAAGAAGGTGCGCAGTCAATTGAAGCTCAAGGTCCTTACATTCTGGATGAGGATGGTGATTACTCAACGCCAACTATAGGTGGTAAAGAGTGCGCCTATGCGTTATATGATAAACAAGGGGTGCTGAAATGCGGCATTGAACAAGCTTATCTGAATGGTAAAATCGGGTTTCGTAAACCCATCTCATGTCACTTGTATCCAATCCGGATAACCAAAAACAAAAAGGGCTTTGAGGCGGTGAACTATCACAAATGGAATATTTGTTCGGCTGCCTGCGAATTAGGTAAATCGCTGGGGATTCCATTGTATAGGTTTTTGAAAGACCCGCTAATTCGAAAGTACGGAGTAAAATGGTACGATGAGTTAGTTGCGCGAATTGAGGAATGAGCGGCCTTTGGGATGGTGTAGTTTGGTTGCGTTTCTAACTTGTTTGAGGTGCCCTATCATTTCACTATCTTAGATTCAATTTTTCTCCATTTATGAAAAATTCAATTATTCTATCGTTTGTATTAATTGCGCTGTCTTACTCAACCGCGTGGTCGCAGGAAGAAGGTACGCTAGCCAAAAAAGAACGCATTGCGAAAGGAAAATCCATCTATTTATTAGGTGGTCCATCATTTAGATTCAACAACAAGTCCGACTATAGTGGTGGACTTAACCTGGAAGCAGGTTTCTTAAAAAGACTGAACCGAATTACTTCGGTCGGGGCATCATTAACCTACTCAAAATTCAATTTTGATCAATCGCTTTCCAATTCCTTTGAAAATGCTGATGCTATAGGTAATAATGCATTTCTGGAGGTTGGCGGATATGAAGTTTACGTTGTTTATATGGAGGGTGGCAATCTTAATTTATTTTCAGTTGGATTGGATTTTAAAATTGAATTTATTCCATTCAATGAGGAGCGAAAACTCTCAGCATTTGGCCTCATTAAACCTTTCTTGCTTGTATCAAGTAGATCAGCAGTTAGTGCTTCAACGGAGTTACATTTTCCAGATATTGTTCCCTACAAGCTTCCTTATAATAGTGATCCCAATAATAATTGGAGTGCGGGAGACCTTTTTGAGAACCTCAATGCCGATACACCTGGGTATGAACACTGGGGTGCTGATACCGAGATTTCCGGTGGTGTAGGTTTGGGAGTTGGGTTAGACTATTCGCTAAAGTCCAATATTAAAATCTTTATGCAATCTACGATAAAATTCACCTTACCGATAACTCACGTAAAAACAAACGCGTTTCCTGCTACGCGTGATGGTGGGTATGATAATCCGGAGTATCCTTTTGTGAAGGAAGGCTTTTCAACGATTAACCTGGCAGTGGGTGTCTACTATTATTTTTAATAAGTATGAGAAATAGTGGTGCGAAGGGACTTCTTGTTATAGCGCTGACGATAAATTTATCTGTTGCTTCCGCTCAATATAAACTTTACGAAAAGGGTTTTGAAAACTACAAGGCTGGAAAATTCGATCAAGCCATTACTAGTTTCACTGAATTTTTAAATAAGCCAACCCGGGAAAAATCTCTGGATGTTGAGGTCTATTATTTGCGTGGACTCTCATATTTCAAAACGGAGAATCATAAGAATGCCGTTGGTGATTTTCAGGACGCAATTCTTTTAAATCACACTAATAAGGGGAACATCTTTTGGTTTCTTGCCCTAAGTAATGAAAAGCTCGGCTACTATTATGAGTCTGTTGATGCCTATGACAACGCCATCAAGGCATTGCAGAGTAACAAGGAAACCCTGGTCAAACTCCTTTATGAACGAAGTAAGATCTTTCAAAAGTTAGACAAGAAGGTTCTTGCCTATAACGACTTACAAAGGGCATTTACGATACAACCAGGAAATGAGACGATTAGAAAGGAGCTTGAAAAGTTTGATAAGAACGAGATGGAAACCCTAACTGCAGAGCAGACCGCTCAACGGGTAGTTTCAATTCCAGATCAAAGTTCGATCGCAAATCAGTTAGTTGAATTATACAAGGATGAGAAGCGATATGCCCTGGTTATTGGTAATTCCCAATACTCCAGGGAAATTGGTGAATTAAGGAATCCTGTAAACGATGCAACCGATATGGCTGCAGAGTTAGAGAAATCAAATTTTGACGTTCAGCTCCTAACAAATGCTACGTATGGCCAGATTCGCGCGGGTTTATTAAAGTTTAAAGAGAAGTTAGATGCTGGCGATCGTGATAAAACGGTGGGGCTCTTTTATTTCGCAGGCCATGGATTGCGATTGGAGGAGGAAAATTACATAGTACCCGTGGACGCTAAAATTGAATATGAAGACGATATCTGGAGATACTGTTTTCCTGTTCAGCGCATGGTTTTATCGAATATGGAACAATCTAATACCCGATTGAATATTGTAATTCTAGACGCCTGTAGAAATAATCCATTTCCTTCGCTTACCCGCAGCATAGGACAGCAAGGGTTGGCTGAGATGCAAAAGGCCCGCGGTTCATTTATAGCCTATGCAACCGCTCCGGGTTCAGTTGCCATTGATGGCACCGGAAGGAATGGTCTTTATACACAGGAAATACTAAAAGCTATTCGCAAACCCGGACGTACCATTGAACAAGTTTTCAAGGAGGTAAGATTAAATGTCCTCCGTATATCAGAGGAAAAGCAAAACACCTGGGATAGTTCAAACATAGTAGGTGAATTTTACTTTAAGTTTTAGATCAGCAATATTTATGAATGGGCAATAAAAAAACCCTGACCAACTGGCCAGGGTTTTTATTTAACGTGGATCATTAGCTTACTCAGCTACCACATTTACGTTGATTGTGTGTTTCACTTCTTTGTGAAGGTCAAGCGTAACTGTATAAGTCCCTAATTGCTTAGGTTGTTCTTTAAAGTGAACTTTCTTACGATCAACTTCAAAGCCCTTAGTCTTAAGGAAATCGGCCACTTGAACCGCAGTAACAGCACCAAATATCTTTCCGGATTCTCCGGCTTTGGTTCCTATTTCAATTACCAATTCGCCAATTTTTGCGGCCAATGCTTCAGCATCTTGCTTTAGCTTGGCAGCCTTGTGGGCAGCCTGACGAACGTTCTCAGCAATCAATCGCTTGTTCGAATCGTTGGCGATGATGGCTGCTCCGGTAGGGATCAGATAATTTCTTCCGTATCCGGGCTTTACTTTAACAGTATCGTTTTTATAACCGAGTCCTGTTACATCTTGTTTCAATATCACTTCCATCGTGCTTCAGGGTTAGGTTATTTTAATGAATCGGCCAGGTAAGGAAGGATAGCAATATGGCGGGCACGCTTAACGGCCTGGGCCACTTTGTTCTGAAACTTCCAGCTGGTACCAGTTAATCTGCGCGGAAGAATCTTTCCTTGCTCGTTAATAAACTTTAACAAGAAATCAGGATCCTTGTAATCAATGTACTTGATTCCGTTTTTCTTGAAGCGACAGTATTTAGGTTTAATCTCTGCGCGCTTGATAGGTTCGTTCATCAATGTCATGCTGCAACGTCCTCCTTTCTTGTGGTTGATTGTTTCTTTCCTTTGTTGAATTCTCCTTTGCGTCTGCGGGCATTGTAAACAATCGCATGCTTATCAAGCACCGTTGTTAAAAAGCGCATCACTGATTCGTCTCGTCTGAATTCTGTCTCCAGGGTGTTAACAAGGTCAGAAGAAGTTGTCGCAAATTCGATGAGGTTGTAGAAGCCGGTAGACTTATTTTGAATGGGGTAAGCCATTCTTTTTAGTCCCCATTTTTCTACGTTGATCACTTCCGCTTTAGCTTTAGTGAGCACCTTCACGAATTTCTCGACAGTATCCTTTGCCTGGTCATCAGACAAAACGGGATTTAAAATGAATACCGTCTCGTAGTTTTTCATGATTTAACTAGTTGTTTTAAAATGGACTGCAAAAGTAGGAAAAACGTCCAAAAGGGCCAAATATCCTCTAAAAATAAGGTGCCTAATCGCCAGATTTACTGGTCGTTCAGCCCCCAATCATAGTCAAGGTGCGAAATTTTGGCGTCAGGCTTGATTTTGACCTCCGAATAGCGGTTTACAAAGCTCCTTACTGAGCCACCTTTCTTATTGAAATCCATGGCATACCAGTCAAAAACCATACTGAGTTGGGGTTTATCGGCCGAGATCTTGTTCCTGAAGGGGTCAGCTAAAAAGGCTTTGGTTTGGCGATTCAGTTGATCTTCCAAACGATTCGGATCATAGGCCACATTGAGCAAAATAGGGCAAGACTTACTGGCGCAAACCAAAGCCATATGTATGCGGGGTTCGTCAAAGTGCTTTCGCAGTTTGTCATGCTCAATGTTGTTAAGATCCAGTTTCTCTTTTCCGATCATAATAAACTTGATGTCCCAAGGTGTGTTGACAAACGGAATCTGGATACTACTGCCAATGTCTTTGATGCTCTTAATGGGGTAATATTTGGTGATCAGTTTTATCGTAAAAGCATTGTAAGCATTGATCCAGTAAACCATCTGTTCAGCCTTCGTCCATGTCTTTTCATCAGGAGGTGTTTTGCTTAGCAGGTTCAGATATTGGTTTAGCACAACGGTGTCCTTGATAAAGCCTTTATAATTAACATTTCCACTAACAGATACATATTTCTTCAATAAAGCATCAAACAACTCATGCGGGGGTTTGCTTTGGGAATTTGCCGAATGGACGATTGCATATAATAAAGCAAACAAGAATATCTGTCTCATAGATCAGGCAGAATGGATCTTTAATTCAAATTTTCAGTTAAAGTAAAGTATTTTAAAAGAAAGTATTTCAACGATTACTGCGTTTGTCTTGGCTATGACAGTTTTGTCTTTACCGTCCGTGGGGTCAAAAATGCAATGGAGGCTGGCCTATTGTTAAAAGTATGGCTATTTAACTTCGAACTGTGTTGTGCCCATCAGATATCCATCCGTGTAAATCTCAACCTGATACGTACCTGCCGTATACTCTGATCCTTTATCGTAAACGAAAATCAATTTTTGGTTAGTGTTGTCAAAAAGGATTTCCTGAGCTGAGGTGTAAAACTCTTCCTTGCCATTCAATATAAAAGTGCCGGATCCCTTGGTGGTATCAAAAATGGGTTGTCCATTTTCATCAATCACTCTAATCAGAATTTTCTTTCCTTCTATTGGAGCTACTTTATTTTCTGCAATTGAAAACTCAACCTTAATTTTTTCAAGTTGCCGTTTACGGAATGGAGGTTCCTTTTCTTTACCTTTTGCTGTAACAGAGACCAGAGCAATGTTTTCAGCTTTAAGCTGGGAAGCAATTGCAACTTTAGTCGCAAGTTCTTCCTTATTTTTTGTTACCCGGTTAAGTGAATCACTTAATACATTCTGTTTAGTCTTCAGGTTTTTGTTTTCACTAAAGAGTTCTTTATTAACCGACTTAAGCTTTTCTATCTCATCATCCTTGATCTTCAGTAACTCCTCATAACCCGATAGGCGATCTTTCAATTCTTTGATTGCTTTGGAGTTTCTGGTATTGCTGCGTTTCAATTCGGCCATCACCTCGGCTTTAGCTTTTTCCAGTTCAGTTACATCGCCACCCAGTTTGGCGATTTCCGCAATTTTCTGGTCTAGTTCTAATTTCACATCATTTAAACGTTGCATGGTAGAAGCCAGATCTTCTTCAGTGTTGACCAATTCCTCTTTTACTTCTACCTTTTCCTGGTAGTCAAGGTAGATTTTAATACTCTGAATAATCACCATCACCGCAAGCACAGCGATGATGATACCTGCTTTACTGCTTGACTTTTTAGGTTCCGGTGTTTTCTTGGTCTCAGGTGTATTGGGTGTCGTCATGGTTCAAAATTTCAGCCCGTAAAAGTAGGTTTTATTGCAGGCATTACCAACGGCTACATCGACCAGGTGTAATGTTGTCGATGAAGTGCCGTTTCAAAGAATAAGATGCCGCACCGAAATAAATCCACGCTGCCGTAGACGAGATCATGGTGGCTTAATTCCTTCCAGGCACGTGCCATTTCTTCAGAATGATAGATGTCATCGATTACAATGATTCCCTTTTCAGACATGCGCTTGCTTAGCAAGGTAAAGTACCGGATCGTTGGTTCATACCGATGATTTGCATCCATAAGCGCAAAATTGATCTTAGCCGGGTTTTGCAGGTAATCCGAAAGAGTATTATCTATATTGCCCTGAATCAAACGAATATTTTGGGCATCAAATAATTCGAAATGAGTTAGTGCGATATTAACCAAATCAGGATTGCCTTCAAAAGTAACAACCTGCGCTTGTGAGTCTTTGCCTAGGTAAAGCGTAGTAATACCTGCCGAGGTGCCTAATTCTACAATAGATTTTGCATTCTGATAATGGACGATCCGAGATAGTAATTCGCAAAGAGGAGGTGGACTAATGCTGGTTGCCGCTACTTTGGATAGTAACCGTTTCTTATTCGTAAAGTGTGGTGAGTGCGCTCCTAAATCCTGCACTTCTATTTCCATGGTGCTTTGAAGCAACTTTGTTCTTACATTTTCAATTTCCTCAAATCCGCTCATGGGTTTCTTATCGCGAATTACCTTTTCATAAAATTCAAAGAAAAAAGGTGAGTGAATGGAATGCTCATCTACTACATGCAGCCAATGATTGAGAAACGATTTGATCTGAAAAAATGTAGGCACAGGTAATTCTGAAAATGAAAAGTAAATATTTTTTTGGTGGGATTTAATATCCGAATCGCCTGGGGATGCGATTTGTAATAATCAATTCAATCGGATAGGAGCCACCATGGTAAACTCCGGAATGAGCACCTCAAATCTTGCACCGTTAACAATGCGTTCCATTTGATAGGTTCCAACCATTTTGCCAATACCAGATTTGAGATTACATCCGGAAACATATTGATGACTTTGTCCCGGCTCCAAAACTGGTTGTTGTCCAACTACGCCTTCACCTTCTACTTCTCGCGACTGAAAGCCGGCATCAAAAATATGCCAATGCCTTCTTAAAAGCTGAATAGTAAACTCACTCTGGTTTTCGATGGTGATCCGATAAGTAAACACATAGTGATACTGACTTGGGCTGGAGTAGGACGGCTGATACTCCGTTTCCACGCTTACCTTGATTCCTTGGGTTATTTCAGCTATCATTCGGTCAAAAATATCATTTTTTTCTATTTTTCAATCCGGTAACGTCTTTCGTTCATCGAAATTTAATTCATGGTTGCAGAGGTAAAAATAGCACCTTCCTGGAAGGAAGGGCTAAAAGAAGAGTTTGAAAAGCCCTATTTCATTGAATTAATCAACTTTGTGAAGGGGGAATATCGCACCCAAACGGTATTTCCGCCCGGTAAAGAGATATTTCGGGCTTTTGACTGTGCAGACTTTGACAAGGTGAAAGTGGTCATAATCGGGCAGGATCCTTATCATG
>JBEBJH010000177.1:0-10505 GCA_040079965.1 Cyclobacteriaceae bacterium | reverse complement strand
GGCGATGGCGATGCCCATGCCGAATACATTGATAAAAATAAAGAGCTTATTCTTGGCTAAACTCCGGAGGGTGATGAGTAGATAGTTTTTGATCATGGGGTGATGATTACTAGACAAGGACGAAAAAGAGTGCTGAAGGTTGCATTGCGAGGTCAAGAAATATGCCAGCAGATTATTTCAAAAAAATCACAGAAATCAATATGAAAAGAACCATTGTTACAAGACTTTATAAAGTCTCTGTTCAAAAGTGTACACAAGCGTGTTCAGTTTTATTCATTTACACTTCGCGATAAAAGAATAAAGCCCATCCTGAAAAACAGAACGGGCTTATATTCTAACCTAAACCTAAACTATGAAGAACGAATCAGGAAAGCGAATTCCCTGAAATCTTTAGTCATTAAATATGAAACTGCTCCTTGATATTCTCGGTAACTACTTTACCATCGAAGAGGTTTATAATGCGGTGAGCATAATTAGCATCGTATGGAGAGTGGGTTACCATTACAATTGTAGTCCCCTCTTCATTTAATTGCGACAACAGTTTCATCACTTCTTCGCCATTGGCAGAATCAAGGTTACCAGTAGGTTCATCCGCGAGAATTACTTTTGGCT
Source organism: Cyclobacteriaceae bacterium (assembly GCA_040079965.1). Taxonomy (GTDB): domain Bacteria; phylum Bacteroidota; class Bacteroidia; order Cytophagales; family Cyclobacteriaceae; genus ELB16-189. Next base: position 9,893 of record JBEBJH010000177.1, on the reverse strand, counting down.
TAGCTACAATTGCGCGGGAGATTGCCACACGCTGTTGTTGACCCCCTGATAACTGTTGTGGAAAGTGATTTCTTCTATGCATGATATTCATGCGCTCAAGTACTTCTTCTACCCGTCTTTTGCGCTCCTCCGAAGGCACTTTCAAATAAAGCAAGGGAAGTTCTACGTTTTCAAAAACAGTTAACTCATCAATCAGGTTAAAGCTCTGAAATACAAAGCCGATCGAACCTTTGCGCAATTGTGCGCGCTGGCGTTCTGAGTATTTTGCTACCTCGTGTTCACCAAAGTGGTATTCGCCACCAGAAGGGTTGTCGAGCAAGCCCACGATATTGAGCAAGGTAGACTTACCACATCCTGATGGACCCATAATCGCAACGAACTCTCCATCCTTAATTTCCAGGTTGATGTTGTTAAGGGCGGTAGTTTCTACTTCTTCAGTGGTGTAAACTTTTTCTAAATTTTTTAATTTGATCATGACCTATTCGGTTTAATGTTAGATGATGTGTGTGGGAGTATAGTTTTAAGGGTTACTTTATTTTTTATCAAAGGTTACCTTCTTAGTATTCATTATTTCATTGTATTAGACGCCAGTTCTTATAAATAGTTGCATTAATTGAGAATTAAAACCTCATTGTTGCCAAAATTCTCGTAAGATGAAGTAATTACCCGATCGCCCGGCTGTAGCCCTTCCAGTACTTCGAAGTTCTCGGTGTTCTTCCGACCTAGCTTAATATTTCTACGCACGGCCTTATTATCGCTGTCGAGCACGAACACCCAATTGCCTCCGGTATCCTTATAAAATCCACCTACAGGCAAAAGCAATTCTTCAGAAGCCTGGCCTAATTCAATCCTCAGGCGCAACGATTGACCTCTCCGGATACCTTCAGGAGTTGCTCCATCAAAATCCATATCCACTTCAAAGCGTCCATTTTGAATAGTTGGATAAATGTAGGTGATCACAAGGCGGTAGTCTTTTCCGGCATAGCTGGTTGAAGCCGGAAGTCCAATAGATATTTTAGGGAAATAGAGTTCATCAATAGGCACACGCACTTTATAACTTCCTACAATATCTACCTGGCCCATTCGCTGACCTTGACTTACTGCCTGACCAATTTCCCAATGTGGGGTTGATAATTGTCCGTCAATGGGAGCACGAATAACAAGGTTATCCAGAATCTTGGAAAGTCCATTCAGACTTATCATCATTTTCTGTTCTGATTCAGAAGTAAACCTGAGCTGACGGATGCGATCAATGGAATCGTTCTTATAAACTTCATAAGTAATTCTTTTTCTCTCCAGGTTATATTTATAATTAGCTTCGGTTTGTTCAAACTCCTGCCTGGCAATCAATTTCCTCTCAAACAATTGTTTCTGACGGATATACTGAGGCTCTAAAATCTGAAGTTGATTCTCAATAAATGCTAATTGCTGTCGCTGGTCCAGATCGTTACGCATGATATTCAGCTTTGTTTCACGAGCCCGGTTGATACTCTCGTTGAATGAAGCTTCTTGTTGCAATACCGTGAGCTCGCGATTAAGATTGGTGAGTTCAAGGATCACATCACCCTTCTTCAGCATCTTTCCACTTTCGCTTACAATGTTTTTTATATTTCCTCCTTCAATGGCATCCAGGTAAACTGTGCGGCTTGGCTCCACGGTACCGGTCTGCGGGATGAATTCTTTAAACTCTCCGCGCTGCACTGTTGAGATGGTGAGTTTATCTTTATCTGTTTTAAATGTCGATCTGCGGTCGGCAAAAATGAATTGATAACCAATAAAAGTAACGATCAGGGCAATTCCTCCATAAGTGGCAATTCGCTTCAAGGTCCAGGTCTTCTTTGCAATCTTCTTGTCCATTGGTGCTTTTAACTCGATGTGAATAACTGTTACAACTAAATCCTCCCTGCACTTGCCAACAAGCGTGCCAACGGGAATTAACAGGAAAAAGCTGCTTTTTCAGTCAAATTTTTATTATTTCTAGTTCGCATGTGAACGTATCTGTCCGTATACGGACAAGAATATTTACCTTTGAATAGCCGGCCATGCAAATTCGGGCAATTAAAGCACATCTCGATTTCGGTATTAATATTGCCCACTTGCGGACAGGCTAATTGAATTTATTCTTATGTCCGAATCCAAGCATGGCAAAATTTTGATCGTTGACGACAACGAAGATTTATTGAAAGCAGCGAAAATGTACCTGAAGCGTCACGTGGCTCAGGTTGATATCGAGAAGAATCCGGAGGCCATACCTAGCCTGATGGGAAATGAAGACTACGATGTGATCCTGCTTGATATGAACTTTACAAAAGATGTAAGTAGTGGAAGCGAGGGATACTATTGGCTTGAAAGAATTCTGAGTATTGATCCTTCGGCAGTGGTGGTCCTCATTACTGCCTATGGCGATGTTCAAATGGCTGTGAAAGCCATTAAGGCCGGGGCCACAGATTTTGTTTTAAAACCTTGGGAGAATGAGAAATTGCTCGCCACTATTTACTCTTCCATGCGACTACGCGAATCGCGCGACCAGGTGCAAACCTTGAAAACGAAGAATGAGGAGATTAATCAATCGATCAACGAGAAATATAGCGACATCATTGGACAAAGCCAGGTGATGCAGCGGATCTTTCAAACCATCGAGCGTGTAGCTCAAACTGATGCCAATGTTTTGATCCTTGGGGAGAATGGTACAGGAAAGGAATTGATCGCCCGTGCGATCCATAGAAACTCGGCCCGAAAAAGTGAATCTTTTGTGAGTGTGGATCTAGGATCGATCACCGAAACACTTTTTGAAAGTGAACTTTTTGGACATAAAAAAGGATCCTTCACCGATGCCAAAGAAGATCGTGCCGGCCGGTTTGAACTTGCCAACCAGGGCAGCTTATTCCTCGATGAAATTGGAAATCTCTCTATGCCTTTGCAAGCAAAACTTCTTACTGCAATTCAGAATAAAAAAGTGAGTCGGGTTGGTTCAAACAAAGAAACTCTCATCGATCTTCGTCTGATTTGCGCTACGAATCTACCACTCTATGAAATGGTAAAAGAAAACCGGTTTCGGCAAGACCTGCTGTATCGCATTAATACAATCGAAATCGAAATTCCACCATTGCGGGATCGGATTGAAGACATTCCTTTGCTTGCTCATCACTTTCTAAAGCACTATTCCTCTCGCTATGGAAAGAACATTAACAAAATCAGCGAAGGAGCGATGACAAGGATGACAAAACATCCATGGCCAGGAAATATTCGCGAGCTACAACATTCTCTTGAACGCGCTATAATCTTAAGCAACTCTTCAGTGCTACAGCCTGAGGATTTCAATTTCGCAACACCTACTCCCCGGGAAAGCGATCAACAAATCAATCTCGATCAGTTTAATCTCGATGAAGTAGAAAAGCTGCTTATCCGCAAAGTGTTGAAAAAATACAATGGAAATATCACCCAGGCTGCTGCCGAACTCGGGCTCACGCGATCTTCACTTTATCGCAGATTAGAAAAGCACGGGCTATAAATTTTTAGATTCAAAAATGAAGAATTACCATTTTGAAATCCCTAACCAACCCTGATGCAACTCTATCATTCAAAATTCGTAAATCTAAAATCGTAATTATCAAAGATGGCCTTTAACGATTTTCGTTTTCGGGTTGCCTTTAGAGTAATCTTACTTGGGATCACCATGTCTTTATTTGTTTACATGGTGAGTAAGCCTAATATGATTTTTGCGGCAGGATTAACACTGTTGATTATTCTGGGGCAACTTGTTGAATTGTATCGTTTCGCGTCTCAAACTAACCGAAAACTCACGCGATTTCTGGAATCCGTGAAATACTCAGATTTCATTTCCGGTTTTGCAAATGATAATAAGTTAGGCAAGAGCTTTCGGGAACTCAATGCAGCCTTTAACGAAGTACTTGAGGCCTTTCGTAAAGCCCGAACTGAAAAAGAAGAACACTGGCAGTATTTGAACACCATTGTGCAGCAAGTACGAACTGGTATCATTTCTTTCGATCCTGACGGACAGGTTCAATTAATGAATGCCAATGCAAAGCGTTTTATTGGTATTGCCAACTTAAAAAACGTTCATGAATTGGTCGATAAAAACCCTAAATTGTTTGAAGCTCTGATGGACGTGCAATCTGGCAAAAGCACCTTGTACAAGGTTGGCAATGAATTTTTATTGACTTTGCAAGCCACTGAATTAAGAATTCGTGGGAACACTGTAAAACTGGTAACACTCCAGAATATTCAAACTGAACTTCAGAAACAGGAACTGGAAGCGTGGCAAAATCTAACCCGGGTTTTAAGGCACGAAATCATGAACTCCATTACTCCTATTTCCTCTCTCACCTCTACCCTGCGCGAAATTCTTGAGCAAGACCTTATTAAGAAAGAGAATAACTATGAGTTGAAATCCGAAGGCGCTGAGGATTTACGGGAGGGATTGAATACAATTGAAAGCCGAAGCAAAGGGTTGATCAAATTCATTGATGCTTATCGCGAGTACACCTCCCTGCCTCAACCTAAAATCAAAAACATCCGGGTAAAAGACCTTATTGAAAAAGTGGCGCAACTCCTAAAGCCAGAATTCAAAAAAACATCTATTCAATTCATCTATAAAAGTGATTCAGAATATCTTACTATTCAGGCAGATGAGGAAATGATTGAACAGGTACTAATTAATCTGATCAAGAATGCTATTGAAGCATTGGAAAATTTACCGAACGCTAAAATTGAATTAACCGGAACTTATAACGACAGTGCGGTAATAATTGAAGTTACTGACAATGGTCCAGGCATAATTCCAGAGGCTATTGAAAGGGTTTTTATACCCTTCTTTACAACAAAGAAATCAGGTTCCGGAATTGGGCTTGCTCTGTCCAGACAGATCATGCAGATGCACAACGGATCGCTAACAGTAAAATCTGAACCTGACGTTAAGACTACCTTTACCCTTAACTTCTAAATCTCCACCTTTTCAATAGCTCGTAAGGGAATAGTAACACCACCCTTGATCTCAATAAAATCTCCGGATAATTCAATAAAATTAGAAAGCACCTCTACCCTTTCTCCATTGGACAGGCGGACGATAATTCCAATATCATCATGATCTTGATTTGTTTCGTTCATGGCTGTTTTCAGATCATGTATACGCACTAATCTTTCTTCAACGGTTGTTAACGCATCCGCCATTGAAAAATGTTGCTCTGAAATTTCAATCGGGGTCATCGGTCTGAGAGGTTGTGCATGTTCAGCTTTTCTCCAGCTATGCAATTCCTTCAGAAACCATTCCTTCGCTTTTTCGGTCCAATGAAAAGTGGCTAGTATATGATCCATGGTATTCCTTTCAACCTCCGTGAATACGTTTCCATCCTTAACAGCTGCAAACAAGTCCTGAGCATCTTTCATGGAGATACGTCCATCACTTGCACCTTCTACAGATATGTGCGCAAGATCAAGAAGATGCCGATCCATCTTCTTTTCATTAGTTACTTTATAGTAGCTCATCGAAGTTTAATTTGGTAAAACAACCAAACTTATTTTAAGCCTGAAGATGAGTTTCATCTCACCAATAAAGTAATAAACCTTAGTTGAAAGGAACTATGACTTTGATCAGTCCTGTAAAATATTTGAGATCTAGTTCTGACTTACTACAAAGACAAAATCACTGGTTTGTTCATCTTTATCAGAAAAACTGCCATAGCGCGGACTGGTGGATAATCGCTGGAAATAAGGATATAGATCAAGTAATGTAAATATACGACCTCCTTTTCCGCCAGTTTCCTTAAGTGCTTGAATAAAAAGGGCAGCAAAAGGAGAATGTCTACCGGCAACTCCGTCAGGAACGTATTCTTTACTGCCACTAGTTAAAAATTTTCGGGTACGTTGCGAGAGTTTTCTTACAAGTAAATCGATGTCTGTTGCCTCTGCATAAGCCTCTCCTCTTCGTTTTGAAAATTCGGGGTCCAGCGTACCTCCAAAACAAACATCCATAGCTAAAAAAATGTGCTCACATTTAATATTATCTATCCGGGTGCGTAAAATAGAGTGCGGGATATAGGTAGATCTCCCCTTATCATTGCTTTTGGAATCGCGTGCCGCTACAAATCCTTCGTTTAAGTTATCGTCAAAGACTCCATGCCCGGCAAAAAAAACAAGCAGTTGGTCCTGTGGATTGAATTTGCGGGTATTATACTCGGAGATCTTCTCCAAAATTTCGTCATGCGTAGGGTCTGTAATAATTTCTGTTTTGAATCCATATCTGGTTCTCAATACCTCTTCGATGGTTTTTGAATCATAGATCGGGTTTACCAGGTCATCGAGATCATCATAACTATTAGTAGCGAATATCAGAGCATAATCACTGCGGTTTATATCAATAGCAGTTGCTATCGCGTCTTTGCCGACCAAAACGTTTCGTGTACTGCTTACTATTCCGCCATTGGTATTTTCCACCTGAACTTCAATTGAGTTCTGTCCATCCAGTAGGGTTAAATGCTGTTTAACCTTTTTAGTAAGCATACCAGCCTCGACACTGATTTTCTTGTCATTAATCGTTGAAGTACCGTTACCTAAAATTATCTTAACAACCTTTAAAGGCACCTCCGAATTGATTACAAAGTCAATATCAATAGAATTCGATTGACTGAACGTTTGATCAATTCGTGGAGATTCCCACGTAATTACCGGAAAACTAGTTATAGGTTGATTTGGATTTTTAAAATTCAAAACCACCTCATTAGTTTTTTCACTGAAGTTTTGACCATAGCCATTCCAGGAAACCAAAGTCAGGAGAGCTATTATGATACGCTTCATCTTATTTAATTTTTTCCAGTTGTCGTTCCAATATCTAACGGGTCGGGAATATCATTGTTGGTATCACCCTGAGTTAGGAAATATACAGCGGTACCCACACCTATAAAAGCAAGAGCCTTTGCAGCGAGCGGAATCTTTCTATGAATCGCAAACTCTTCCGTAAAAATATACTCCTCCTTATTTTTACTATCTGCTATTCTAAATGAATATCCACTACCTGGTTTTGTATTCTTTGGAATCAGGATACTATATTTTCCAAGACTTGTTGCTATACTTGTGTGAGGAGCCGATACAAATTTTCCGTTTTTATAGAGCTCAAAATTGATAAGGCTATTCGCCCGACCTCCGCTCCAGGTTACATCTTCTTTCACTCCTCTTTTCCAGGCTTTCTTGGTATTAAATCCATCTAATTTTAAGAATGGAATAAACTCTTTTCCTCGCACCTCCAAACTTATCTTTCCTTCAAAATCGGCCCCCAATTCTTCCTTAGCATTCCATGTTATCTTTCTATTACCTCCAGGCCTTACTATTTGACCTACATCTCCGGTAACTTTTATCAAGGGCGAAGTATAACTATCGCGAGAAGCATAAAGAGAAATTGAATAGGTTCGTTTTGAGTTTTCAACGCTATCAATAAGATCGTAATATAGGTTAATATTATCGCCCACCTGTTCCAGTTTTTTTATTTTGAAGTCCTGAGCTAAGCCTGAAAGCACACTCACAATCAGAAAGATTGTTAGGGAGCCTATCTTAATTTTTTTATTAATGATCATAACAATTCTTTACTTACTATCGAACTATTACCCTTCCAATCTTTTGGCTGTCTCCTGATATCATTTGATACAGGTATATACCCTGCGAAACCCGACTACTTTGAGAGTCTGTCCCATCCCAGCTAGTCTCATGATACCCAGGATCAAATTGACTATTTACAAGGTCCTTAATTCGTTTGCCCATTAAATCATATACTACTATTTGTACATGCCCATCCACTTTACTTGTAAAGAATGGGATGGTCACTGAATTGGTGAATGGATTTGGATATGCCTTCCCAATTGCATCACTTTCAGGTCGCAAAGACTTTTCATCTGCACTATAAATGAATTTTAAGTCTTTACTTTTATTGATCGCAAATGAATAAAATGAATTCTTTCTCATATCAATCAATTCATTAGACTTAGCATCATATAAGTAAAGTTGAGCCGAATTATTTCCAAACAAAGAAGGATTCCACTCTAATTTTGCTGATGACCCTTCAACGTTTGACTCAACATTATAGGTCCAGATATAACTCATGGCTGTTGGTACCACGTCACGAGCAAAGCGAGGCGTAAAGGCTTCGTGGTGATAAGAGTTTAACTCAAGATAGTTGATAAACCGAGGGGGCGTTTGTGTGTCAAAACGGTCTTTATCAACCATAGCCTCCGGGTGCATTCCAAAACCGCTATAATCATTTGTACTTCCTGCTTGCACAAGAGTAATAGGAACAAACCAATCAGGTTGATCCAATTCACTGCTAAGTTCCGTGTGGGTTATTCGGCCACCAGCCGAATTTTTAAGTGTTACAGGAATGTTTAGCGTTTGTGCTGAATTGGCATACACAAATCCACCAGACCAGGTCTTAATTGAATTTGATGTCTTGACATTTGCATTCCCCGGATCATAAACAAGATAATCCTGATCTATATCAGCTGATGGATTAGCAGCGAGTATATCATCCCAATCTATATCAAATAAGAAGGGATTACCGATTTGGTTCCATCCTTTTTCCAACTGCATTTGAAATGGGTTTGATTGATTTGCTGGAATGGCCTGCCCAGAAAGTTTAATATCAACAGGCTCAAGCGAATTGAACCAATACCCTTTTCCCTGGTCGATTCTTGACAATCCATCGTAGTCGGTATTTCTTCCGTTTTGATATCGAAGCAATCGCCATTTTTCTTTATTGTAGCCTCCGTAAAGTGACAAAAGCGGTGCAAATACATCACGGATGTCATTCGACTCGAGTTTCAACGGTACTGAAATAATCCGATAAGATAAAAGTGTTCCGCCAGAAGCTAAGGCTGGTATACTTTGGGATGAGACTGTTTTATAAACGTACCCTTTACTACTTTCAGAAGTCATATCCAACTCATCCGTTACCTGAAAGTAATATTCCATACCTAGCTCGTCAAGAAATGATGGATTGATAGTTGCTTCAAAATTTGTGCTTGCCAAAGTAGTTGGTGGCTCCGTAGTAAAATTGGCCTCGGCAATTTTGCGATGTTTGAAAACTATGGTAATGACTCCGAAGCCACCACTCACAGTGGATTTTACAGAGACCTGTGAATTTTGATTATCTACCACAACAACTGTTGGCGCCACAGGCGTCCCCCCCCCACTTGCATTAGTAGTTACTGCTAGCTTGGAAAGTGAATTATCAGAAACACCAGCCGAATTATAGGCCCGTACCCGATAGCGATAAGCGGTACTCGGTGTTAATCCGACAACTGAATAATCACCAAAATTGGGAACTTGCTTCGCATTATAATTAGTAAGGTTGGGTGCAAAATTATCATCAGAAAGTGTCACATCTATCACATAACCATCGGCACCATTAACGACTTCCCAGTTGGCTATAAATGAAGTAGCATTAACGGGTGAGTAAGCTAATGCAACCGGATTTGCCGGAATAGTGATCTGGTTTATGGTAGTAGAATTTGGCGAAGGGCCGGCTGTGTTTCTCGCGCGAACCCGGTATTGATAAATGGTTCCGGGCAATAACCCGGCAACAGTATGAGAAATAGTACTCTCATTTTTTGGGTAACCAACCATCAATGTTGCAAAATTGTCTTGTGAAAGATCAACAGAATAATCCACCGCACCCACCACACTAGTCCAATTAATTATAAATCCTGTTTGACCAAATTCAAAAGTACTTGCCGCAGGGGAAGAGGGTTTTGTAATCTGAGAAATACTATTAGAATTACCTGATACACCTGCCGTATTTTCGGTCCGTACCCGATACTGATAAGTTACACCAGGGCTCAGCCCTGTCACAGTTTCTATTATTCCAGTGGCTATCCTGTCTCTTATACACA
>JBEBJH010000392.1:0-2306 GCA_040079965.1 Cyclobacteriaceae bacterium | reverse complement strand
ATAAGAGACAGTTCCCATACTCTCTAAAATTATATTGAGAGGGAAATTACATGTTTTAAAAACATGTTGCGAAAAGGGTGAAAAAATTATTCATATCGTAACGCAGTCGCTGGGTTTGTTCGCGCAGCCTGCAACGTATGAATGCTTACCGTTACCAACGCCACCAGAATGACCAACAAACTGGGTAGAGCAAAAATCCACCAGGCAAGAGAAATGCGGTTGGCAAACTCCTGCAGCCAGCTATTCATAATCCACCACGTTAGTGGGGTGGCTAATAAAATCGCAACACCCATCAACAACACGTAATCCTTACCCACCAAAGCAAGAATACTTCTTATTGATGCCCCCAAAACTTTTCGCACCCCAATCTCTTTGGTTCGTTGAATTGCCGTTAGTGATGATAACCCAAACAAACCCAGACAGGCAATTAAAATTGCTAATCCGGAAAATAACCCGAACACTTTTCCAAACTGCTGATCGGCCTGATATTGTTTATTGTAATGTTCATCCAGGAAAAAATAATTGAATGGATTGCCAGGGAAAAATTCCTTCCAGTCGTTTTCAAATCGCGTCAGTGATTCTTTCACATAAGCCGTATTGAATTTGATAGAGTAAAACCCGCCCGGGGCTTTGTTGTATCGGAAGATCAACGGCTCAAAGTCCTTCTTTAAGGATTCCTGCCGGTAGTTTTTTAAGACTCCAACAATCCGAAAGGTGTCACCCCAAAAATTAATATAGTCGTCTATTGCATCATCGATTTTATCGAAACCCATGTGCCGGGCACCGGCCTCATTAAGTAATACACTTTCATGTTCGTTAGATACATCCGCGGAGAATTTCCGTCCAGCCACTACATTGAGTCCGTAAGAATCAATAAAATCGTGATCCATCATAATTACCCGGTACTGCTTCTGTTCGTCTTCACGCTGACTAAGCCTGCGGATACCCCCTGCATTCCAATCCGGGGAGGCTCCAGGTATTGAAGTGGATGCACAGACAGATGCAACTTCGGGATACTGCTCAATTGTATTTTTAAATACTTCAAACTTACTGGTATAGGTAGAATCAACAATATTGGGTGATCGCATAACCAACGTCTGATTAATATCCACACCCAGTTTTTGATCGCGCATGAAATTGATTTGTGTATATACTGTGTAGGTTCCAACAATCAACGCAACAGATGCCATAAACTGTAACACCACCATCCCTTTTCTAAAAAAAACGCCTTGGTTGGTATTCTTGAATCTTCCTTTTAAAACTTCTACCGGCTTAAAAGCTGAAAGAACAAAGGCAGGATACAATCCTGATAACAAAGAGCCAAATACAATCAATACCACCATCCAAAACCAAAACAAATTCTTCTTAAACAACAGATAACCGATTTCGCGACCGGTGATGTCACCAAACCACGGTGTAAGTGCTGCAACAATACCGATGGCCAGCAGAACAGCCACGGTATTCAGCAATAATGACTCCATCAAAAACTGCTGGATAAGTTGCAAGCGGAATCCACCCATTACTTTACGTACCCCTACTTCGCGGGCACGCTCAATAGATTTTGCTGTTGACAGGTTGATGTAATTAATCCACGCAATAATTAAAATCAATCCCGCAACAATTAATAAGAAATAGGTTGAGTCGCGATTGCCATTGGTTTTAAACTCACCGATAAAATTGGAATCAAGATGAATATCAGTAACCGGCATGAAATGAAAAGTCATGCTGGCATTAAAGCGCTTCAACTCCTCACCTTCATGCTTCTCAATATAAGCCGGAAGTTTCGCTTCAAGCTCCTTCACACTAGCTTGGTCATTCAATAAAACGTAGGTAAGAAAACCATCCCATTGCCATTGGGTTAATTCCGATTCATCTTTCATTCCAATCAACTTAACATAGGTTGCAAAAGAAAGCAGGGCATCCACCTTCATGTGTGAATTAGCTGGAAGGTCTTCATATACTCCCGTCACCAAATAATCCACCTCACCATTGTTGCGGATTGTTTTTCCAATGGGATCCTGATCTCCAAAGTACTTTTTGGCAAGCGTTTTGGATAATACAATTTTATTAGGCCCTTTTAAGGCTGAAGTATCAACCCCTGCTAGTAGCGGGTAACCGAATACCGTAAAGAAATCCTGACCGGCATAGTATACGGCTTCCTCCTTAAAAAATGTATCGCCATACGAAAACAAGGCATTGCTTTGCGTCATCCGTACGTATTGCTTCACCTCAGGAAAATTTGCTTTTAAATCCGGACCGATCCCCGCACACCCGGCAGCCCAGCGGGTTGAAAGCTCTCCTTTATC
>JBEBJH010000008.1:0-48641 GCA_040079965.1 Cyclobacteriaceae bacterium | reverse complement strand
ACTAATGAAGGGAGATATTTTTATCTGTGAAGCTGGTGATTTAATTCCCTCGGATGGAGAAATTATAGAAGGCATTGCAACCGTAGATGAGAGTGCTATTACCGGAGAATCAGCACCCGTCATTCGTGAGGCCGGTGGCGATAAGTCAAGTGTGACGGGCGGAACAAAAGTTCTTTCCGATAAAATTAAAGTGATCGTAACCACCGAGACTGGAGAAAGCTTTTTGGATAAAATGATTGCGTTGGTGGAAGGAGCCAGCCGCCAAAAAACTCCGAATGAAATCGCATTGACACTTTTGCTGTCGGGATTCACAATTGTATTCCTGCTGGTGACTGTTACCCTTAAGCCATTTGGAGATTATGCCCATACGACAATAACAATAGGCGCATTGATATCCCTCTTTGTGTGTCTGATCCCGACAACCATTGGTGGTTTACTTTCAGCTATTGGTATTGCCGGCATGGACAGGGCTTTGCAGGCGAATGTGATTTCTAAATCAGGTCGGGCCGTAGAAACAGCAGGTGATATTGATGTATTGTTGCTGGATAAAACCGGAACCATTACCATTGGCAATCGTAAAGCCACTAACTTCTATCCAATAAATATCCATCTGGATAATTTTCTGGAATGTGCTACTGCGGCTTCTTTATCCGATCAAACTCCTGAAGGAAAATCCATTGTAGAACTTGCGTTGACAAAAGGATATAAACATCCTGCAACACTTGGAAATAATTCATTCGACATTCCAAACGCACGTATCATCAAATTCACCGCAGAAACCAGAAGCTCCGGCATTGATTTTCCTGAAGGACGGAAAATCCGGAAAGGTGCATTTGATTCAATAAAAAAATTAGTTGAGACAGCGGGAAATATATTTCCGGCAGAAGCTGAAACCATCGTGAACACAATTTCTTCCAATGGCGGCACTCCATTAGTTGTTGCTGAAAACGGAAAAGCCATTGGTGTGATTGAATTACAAGACATTATTAAACCAGGCATCACCGAACGTTTCGAACGCTTGCGTAAAATGGGTGTGAAAACCGTAATGGTGACCGGTGATAATCCGTTGACGGCAAAATATATTGCTGAAAAAGCCGGAGTGGATGACTACATCGCGGAAGCAAAACCAGAAGACAAACTGGAATACATTCGCAAAGAACAACAGTCAGGAAAACTGGTAGCCATGATGGGCGATGGCACCAATGATGCTCCAGCTTTGGCGCAAGCCGATGTTGGTGTGGCAATGAACAGTGGAACGCAAGCTGCTAAAGAAGCCGGCAATATGGTGGACCTGGATAACGACCCTACCAAGTTGATTGAAATCGTAGAGATCGGAAAGCAATTGCTTATCACACGTGGCACTCTAACTACGTTTTCTATCGCCAATGATGTGGCAAAATATTTCGCTATTGTACCGGCATTGTTCATGGCGTCTATTCCTGGTTTGCAAGCATTAAACATTATGCAATTAACCAGTGCAGAAAGTGCTATTATTTCAGCCGTCATTTTCAATGCATTGGTTATTCCAATGCTCATTCCATTGGCCCTTCGCGGAGTGGCATATAAACCTATAGGCGCAGGCGCTTTGCTTACACGCAATCTATTAATCTATGGACTGGGGGGCATAATTGTTCCCTTCATCGGCATTAAACTAATTGACATTATCATTTCACCTTTGCTGTAATTATTATGAAAAATTATCTGTTGATTTCGATCCGCCTTACTATTGCAACGGCATTTCTATTTGGCGTACTTTATCCGCTGTTCATTACCGGCATCGCAAAAATAGTCGCTCCAAACGGAGGAAAAGGAAAAGAAGTAATTGTCAATAACCAACGGGTTGGCTTTGAACTTATCGGTCAGAAATTTGAGGACCCAAAATACTTTAACAGTCGCCCGTCTGCGGTAGATTACAATGCAGCTTCCACCGGGGGCTCAAACAAAGGACCTACTAATCCGGAATATCTTGCATTAGTGGAAGAACGGATTACTACATTTCTAAAAGAGAACCCATCGATAAAAAAAGAAGACATCCCAGTGGATTTAATAACTGCTTCCGGTGGCGGACTTGATCCGCATATTTCGCGGCAAGCCGCCTATGTTCAGGTTAATCGTATTGCAAAAGTTCGTAATCTTGATGAGGCTCAAATTAAAAGCCTCGTTGATTCAAGTGTTGAGAACCCTCTCTGGGGACTCTTCGGCACCAGTACTGTTCATGTTCTCAAATTGAATTTAGCATTAGATAAACTAAACTGAAAATGAAAACGTCCTTTATTCTTCTAATCATTCTGCTACTGAATACTTATGCTTTTGCCCAGATTGTTAACACCGCTACAATGGACACCAGCAATTTCAATTATAAAGGCAAAGTAGTTGTAAACGGATATCTCGATACCTACTATGGATATGATTTTAATAAACCCGCTTCTAAAGAACGGCCTTACTTTGTATCTATGGCCCGCCACAATGAGTTTAATATTAACCTCGCTTATATCGATGTCAAATACAGTTCTTCGCGTTTGCGCGCCCGGTTCGTGCCCGGTTTTGGAACATATATCAATGCAAATTATGCTGCCGAGCCTGGGGTCTTAAAAAATATTGTTGAAGCAAATGTGGGGGTTAAATTATTCCCCAATAAAAACATCTGGTTCGATGCCGGGGTATTCGGATCTCCCTATACAAATGAGAGTGCCATTTCAAAAGATCACCTCATGTATACCCGCTCCTTCGCCCCTGAATATGTGCCCTATTACATTTCCGGAGTTAAACTTTCGTTGCCTCTCAACGAAAAAGTAAATGCCTATTTGTATCTACTTAATGGTTGGCAACAAATTGCAGATCCGAATGAGGGCAAATCATTGGGTACGCAACTAGAATATCGCCCTAATGATAATTGGTTGTTGAATTGGAACACATATATAGGTGATGAACGAACTTCAACTGCGCCACAAAACCGAACGCGTTATTTTTCAGATGTATATTTCATTTATTCAAAAGGCAAATGGTCAGCGACCGGCTGTGTTTACTATGGCATTCAGCAACAAGAGATTGGCGCAGATTTAAATTCAGCCACCTGGTGGCAAGCTAACCTAATTGGAAAGTATGCATTTACCGATAAGCTTTCCCTCTCAGGTCGTATCGAATACTTTGATGACCCGAAGAGTGTTCAGATTACCCCGATCACGGCAGTAACTGGTTTCAGCAGCTATAGCACGGGCTTATGCTTTAACGTTCAAATAGCCTCTAACGTAGTCGCACGTTTTGAAAGCCGCTCATTTTTTTCTGAGAAAGAGGTGTATGAGCGCAATAATAGTCCTGTAAAAAATAGTAATTTATTGATCTCAAATCTGACGATTTGGTTTTAACTAAATGACCAACAAAGAACAATCTGTAGAGCACTTCCTCAACCTGATTAAAAAATCCAAGCGGGGGAAATTTAAAATCTACCTTGGCATGAGTGCAGGGGTAGGTAAATCCTTTCGTATGCTACAGGAAGCGCATAGCTTACTCAAGAATGGGGTAAATGTTCAGGTTGGCTATATCGAAACCCACAACCGGGCAGAAACGGAAGCATTGATTGTGGGTCTTCCAATCATTACGAGAAAAAAAGTATTCTATAAAGGCAAAGAGTTAGAAGAAATGGATGTGCAGGCCATACTTGATGCACGTCCTGAAGTGGTTATCATAGATGAACTGGCGCATACCAATATCGAAGGTAGCAAAAATGAAAAGCGCTGGCAGGATGTGCTGGAGATTTTAGATTCAGGCATCAGTGTGATCAGCGCCATGAATATTCAGCACATTGAAAGTCTGAATGAAGAGGTACAGCAAATTACTGGTATAGAAGTTAAAGAGCGTGTTCCCGACAAAGTGATTCAACAAGCTGACGAAGTGGTGAACATCGACCTGACGGCCGATGAGTTAATCATGCGTTTAAAGGAAGGAAAAATCTATCACGCTGATAAGATTGAAACCGCCTTAAAAAACTTCTTTCAATCAGAGAAGATACTCCAGTTACGTGAATTGGCTTTAAAGGAAACAGCGGCCCAGGTAGAACGGAAGGTGGATACTGAAATTGCCATTGATACCCGGCTTCGCCACGAACGATTTTTAGCGTGTATAAGCAGCAATCATACGAAAGCGAAAATGATTATCCGTAAAACTGCGCGATTAGCCAGCTACTACAATTCAAAGTGGTATCTACTGTATGTTCAAACTCCGGATGAAAATCCTGACCGTATTGCCCTTGCCGCCCAACGCCACTTGATTAACAATTTCAAGATGGCCACCGAAATGGGCGGTGAGGTTATTCAAATAAAAAGCAAGAATATAGCTTCCACGATAGTAAATATTGCAGAGGAAAAACAAATCACCACAGTGTGTGTGGGTAACCCACGCATACGATTTTGGCAAGTGGTTCTAAATACAAACTCTTTCAATCAGCTATTGAATAAATTAAGTTCGTCCGATATTGACTTGATCATACTCTCATGAAGATAAAGCATAAGGTTAGGTTGGGTGTTTTTGCTTTGTTCGGCTTTTTAGTCGTGCTGGGGGGCATTGGATTGTTTTATATCAATCAGCTCGACCGCGATACACGCAACATTCTTACAAACAATTATGAATCGCTGGAATACACAAGCCGGATCATGCAGGCAAGTGATAGTCTAAGGTTTAACAAAAATGCAATCCATTCATTAAGAACTAATCTCAAAGCCCAGGAAGGCAATATTACAGAGCCAGGAGAACAAGATCTGACATTTGCTCTACGTGGTGAAATTGAAAAACTAAAGCTTGAGCCAAATGACAGCAATGCTCTATTGAATTTACGACAGCATGCGATTGGTATTCAACAGCTAAACATGAAGGCCATTAAACAAAAAAGTGAAGCTGCGACTAAAGCAGCTGCACAAGCTACAAATTACCTGGTTATAGTTTCCACGATTGTCGGTATCTTAGCTTTTATCATCATCGTAAATTTTCCGGGATATGTTGCTGATCCCATCGTGCAACTCACCAGCGGTATTAAGGCCATTGCCAATAAAGATTATGAAGAACGATTACATTTTTCGCGAAAAGATGAGTTTGAAGAATTAGCGGTTGCTTTCAATCTAATGGCGGAAAAACTAGATGAATATGAACATAGTAATCTGGCTAACATTTTATATCAGAAAAAACGGATTGAGACCATTATTAATCGAATGACTGACCCTGTTATTGGGTTGGATGAAAAGAGACAGATCGTATTTGCCAATGAGCAATCGCTTCAGCTTTTAAATCTTACCAAAGAAAAAACCATTGGTCGGTATGCTCCGGATGTAGCCTTGTATAATGACTTGTTACGCAAACTGATCCAACAGGATGAGAAAAATAACAAAACCAACCTGCTTAAAATAATAGTGAATGGAAAAGAGAACTACTTCAGTAAGGAAATAATAGATATCCACTATACACCTACCGGTGAGAAAGAAAATTTAAATGTTGGCCAGGTGATCTTACTAAAAAATATCACTCAATACAAAGAACTCGATCTCGCTAAAACCAATTTTATCGCCACGATCTCGCATGAACTGAAAACTCCAATCGCTTCAATCCAAATGTGTGCTCAACTGATCAATGATCAACGGGTTGGAATACTAAACGAAGAACAGAAGAAAATTTCGCGCTCATTGAATGACGAAACAAACCGACTCTCTAAACTGGTTAATGAATTACTCGACCTTTCACAAGTTGAAACTGGAAATGTAAAACTTACACTTAGTTCAGTTTCACCAACCAGATTAGTAGAACAGGCTGTTGAATCAGTGAAACTTCAGGCTGAAAGAAATAACATTACTATTACTGTTGAAGCCCAAAAAGAGTTACCCACTGTCAAAGCTGATCCTGAAAAGACAACCTGGGTATTAATCAATTTGCTTACAAATGCTTTACGCTATACTCCTGAAAATGGAAAAATTGAAATAAGAATAGAAAAAAACAAGGATCAGGTTTTTTTCTCAGTTCGGGATTTTGGGCCGGGTATTGAAGATAAATACCTTTCCCGGATCTTTGATAAATTCTTTCAGGTTCCCGGAACTACTCACGGAACCGGATTAGGTCTGGCTATTTCCAAAGAGTTTGTGGAGGCACAGAGCGGAACGATAAAATTAGAAAGTAAATACGGCTATGGTTCAACCTTTACCGTTGCCCTGCCTCAAAGCAACTATACTGTAGCTTGATTGGTGATTTTCTTATTTGGCAACCTATAGATTCCTTTTTCTCATTTCCTCCACAGCATAATTCGCAGCCCTTGCCGTGAGTGCCATGTATAATATAGAGGGACTTTGATTGCCCGTGCTGGTCATGCAGGCACCATCCGTAACAAACACATTTTTACAGGCTTGTAATTGATTCCACTCATTCAACAAAGAAGTCTTCGGATCCCGACCCATTCTGCATCCTCCCATTTCATGAATGTCCAAACCGGGAGGTTGGTGGGTATCGTGTTGTGAAATATTTTTAGCTCCGGCTTTCTCAAGCATTAAGGTACTCTGCTCTAAAAAGTCTTTCACCATTTTATCATCGTTGTCATCATAATCCACGGAAGTGACCAACAATGGAATGCCCCACTGATCCGTTTCTGTTTCGCTCAGGCGCACATGATTTTTTTCTTTGGGGATGGTTTCGCCCTGCATGTACATATAGGCATACCAGCCTCCGGGTTTCATCGCATTCTTCTTCATGTCTTCACCGATCGCACCTTCCATAGCATTACCATACCACTCATTACGTCTTGCACTAATAAAAGTAGTGAACCCACCCACATAATCGGTGTCTTGCTTTTTCAGGTTGCGATAGTTGGCAATGATGGCGTCTGTTGGGTTGCGACCGAAGTAATATTTGTCTTCAAAACCTTCCATTTCACCATAAACAGAGCCTCGATAAATATGAAACGCTGCATACTTGCCAAGCAATCCATTATCATTACCCAAGCCATTCGGGAAGCGGGTGGATTTGGAATTCAATAGCACCAGGTTACTATTAAGGGCCGAAGCATTGACAAAAATAATCCTGGCGAAATATTCGATCACCTTTTTTGTGTTGGCATCAATTATTCGAACTCCCGAAGCCTTTCCCTTTTTCTCATCATATATAATAGAGTGAACTACAGAATCCGGACGAATGGTGAGATTCCCGGTTTTCTCTGCCCACGGCAATGTAGAAGACACTGAACTGAAATATCCACCAAACGGACAACCACGCATGCAAAGGTTTCTTGCCTGGCATTGACCGCGACCTTGTTGCAAGTGAATGTCTTTCGGTTTGGTAATATGAGCCCAGCGCGCCTGCACCAGATGACGGCCAAAATTCTCTTTGATGCTCTTTTGAATATGTGTCTCCACGCAGTTCAGATCGAAAGGCGGGAGAAATTCGCCATCAGGCATAGACTCAACGCCATCTTTATTTCCACACACGCCAATAAAATCTTCTACATGAGAGTACCACGGTGCTACGTCTTTGTATCGTATCGGCCAATCGATACCATAACCAAATCGGGTAGGTGCTGTGAACTCGTATTCACTCCAGCGCTGACATGCACGACCCCAGGTGAGCGACTTACCCCCAACCTGGTAGCCACGAATCCAATCGAATGGTTTTTCCTGAACATAAGGATGATCCTTGTCTTTAATAAAAAAGTGCTCGTTATCCTCACCAATGCCTGCCGATTTGCTAATCAATGGATTTTCTTTTAGAAACTCGTCAGGAAGCCGGCCGCGGTGCGGAAGTTCCCATGGATTCTTGGTGGCAGTTGGATAATCTTTGTTGTGAACTACATTGCGACCGCGTTCCAACACCAGAGTTTTCAAACCTTTCTCACAAAGCTCTTTGGCTGCCCAGCCCCCGGAAATTCCGGAGCCGATTACTATGGCATCGTAGGTATTTTCTTTTTCACCTTCCAAATTGAAATTGATGTTGTTCAAATCGTTGGCCATAGCAGAATAGTTAATTCGCTCGAATGTAATCAATACAAGCACTACTTTTTCCCGAAGTTACATGTTCGGTGACGCGCAAGTTTGTGCGAAGGCGAACACTACAAACATTTTGAGTGTCGATTTCCATCTCTGTAATAAGGTTTTTATTCTGGCACAATTATTAATACTACAAATAGGAATTTATTATGACCCAAATGAAAAAGTACCAGCTTGGCGAGTTTGAAGAAATTGTAATGCTTACAGTAGGCGTGCTGTATGGTGAAGCTTATGGCGTATCCATCAAAAAGGAAATTGAGAGTAGATTAAAGCGCGGTGTAAGTGTAGGCGCCTTGCAAACTGCTTTAAAACGCCTTGAAGACAAAGGATATTTAAAATCACACGAAGGCGAAGCCACCGAAGAAAGAGCGGGTCGCCCGAAGAAATATTTTACTATTACGGCTTACGGTAAAAAAGCGATGGAGTATAGCAAGAGCACCCGCGATGAATTATGGAGTGCTATACCCAAGGTTGCACTTGATGTAAAATTCAGTTAACAACAGTTGTCATTTCACCTATAAAAAATAAATCATGAAATCATTACTTACTGCATGCGCATTTACTTTGCTATGCCTTTGCTTCGCCACCAGCTTGTTGGCACAAAAGAAGATTCTTGTCGATGTGGCCCATGGTCAAAAATTCTATAGCGACCCGGCCGACAAGATTTCAACTGAACTAGTACCCACGCAGCGACTTGAATACATGACGGGGGAGCTTTCAAAAAACGCTGCCGCTCATAACGCGGGTATAAACTATTTAAAAACATCCATTACATCAGAAGCATTGTCTAACACAGACTTACTTTTTATTCATATTCCTTCTATTAAATATTCGGCCGATGAGTGTAAAGTCATCCGTCAATATCTCGAAAAGGGTGGTTCATTATTTATTGCGATTGAGGAAGACTATTGGGCAACACTGAAACAGGTAAACGTAAACGCTATAGTGTTACCTTTCGGCATCAAATTCTCCACCGATAATCCTGATAAAACCGTGGGTGGCCACTCCAGTGAAAACAAAATCACAAAGAAAAAATATTCCATCCCATTCCATGGAGCACGCTTGGTTGAAGGCGGCACACCATTCGCGTTTAGCAACAAATCTGAGCCGAGCTCTTTTGCCGTCTTCACTGAAATAAAAGGCGGTGGTAAAATCATTGCGATGGGCGAAGCTATGGTATCGCTTTACATGACCAGCTGGCAGGACGTTAACAACTATGAATGCGCTCCTTTTATGCAGGATGTTGTTGGGTGGCTTCTGAAATAACCCATGTAAAAATTGAAACCTCCTAAAAAAAATCCACCCCAACTCTCCCTCCGTTTCTTTCGCTGGTTCTGCCATCCGAAGTTGCGTGATAGCATTGAAGGCGATTTGATGGAGTTGTATGAGGAACGGAAAGTTAAAAGTGGAAAGTTAAAAGCTGACGCTTTATTTATTAAAGATGTGTTGCTGCTTTTCAGGCCGGGAATTATTAAACCAGCAGAAGGATATCAAACATTAAACACGTACGGCATGTATAAAAGTTATTTTAAAATTGGATGGAGAAACCTGGTGAAGAACAAAGGTTACTCTTTTATTAACATTGGTGGACTTGCTCTGGGGATGGCTGTTGCCATGCTCATCAGCTTGTGGGTGTACGATGAATTGTCGTTCAACAAGTATCATGAAAACTATGAGACCATTGCTCAAGTGTATCGCTCCAATAATTGGGGCGGAGAACAAGAAGCCAGCACTTCGCAAGTAACCGGTCTCGGCACACTCCTTAAAACTGAATATGCTTCGCATTTCAAAAATGCGGCAATGATTCGTGCCCGCACAGAAGAACGTGTGCTCGCCTTCGGAGAAAATAAGTTTACGCAGAGTGGCTATTTCATGCAATCAGAAGGAGCTGACATGTTAACCTTAAAAATGATTAAAGGCACACGCCAGGGACTTAAAGACATGAAGTCTGTTTTGCTCTCTGAATCGGTTGCTAAAAAATTGTTTGGCGATGCTGATCCAATCAACCAGGTAGTGATGATGGATGCGAAGTGGGATTTGAAAGTAACTGGGGTGTATGAAGACTTGCCAAAGAACTCAACCTTTAATGATGCCTCTTATTTTGCTCCGCTGGATTTATACATTGATGGCTGGGGAACATTGAATTCATGGGATAACTACTTCGTGTATATCTATGTACAAATAAATCCTACAGGAAATTTTGAAGAAATCTCCAGGGTTATAAAAAATGTAATGCTTGCTCATGTTGATGCTGAGACCAAGGAGACAAAACCAGAAATTTTCCTGCAGCCTATGAAAAAATGGCATTTGGATTCCGAATTTAAGAATGGTGAGCTGGTGACTAGCAAGCGCATGATGTCGGTTTGGTATTATAGCGCCATTGGCATTTTCGTTTTTCTGTTGGCTTGCATCAACTTTATGAACTTAAGTACTGCCCGTTCTGAAAAAAGAGCTAAAGAAGTTGGTATTCGTAAATCAATTGGTTCCTTGCGCAGTCAACTCATTCAACAGTTCTTTGGCGAGACGTTGCTCGTTGCTGGTATGGCTGCGGTTATTGCTTTGATCATTGTTCAACTAAGCTTGCCCTGGTTTAATGATATGAGCGATAAGAATATTTCAATGCCTGTAAACAATCTATTATTTTGGTTGATTTGCATTGGGTTTACTTTATTCACAGGATTACTTGCTGGCAGTTATCCCGCACTTTACTTGTCTTCTTTCAATGCCGTAAAAATTTTGAAGGGCTCTTTCAAAGCCGGTCGTTTTGCTATGATACCGAGACGTGTTTTAGTAGTGGTGCAATTTACGGTTTCTATTACGCTCACTATCGGAACTATTATTGTCTATCAACAAATTCAGTTTGCAAAAAATCGTCCGGTGGGATATTCGCGTGCAAACTTGATTGGCATGCGAACTGCGTCACCAGAGTACAAAGGTCAATATCAGGCCATACGTAATGAGTTGAAGAATACAAATATGGTTGAAGAAATTGCGCAAGCAAATTATTCGATCATAGATACCCGCGGTTGGAATGGCGGTTTTTCCTGGCATGGTCAGAAATACGATCAAAGCTTCAATACCATTTTTGTTACACATGAGTATGGTAAAACCATTGGCTGGGAATTTGTTGCCGGTCGTGATTTTTCAAGAGATTTCCCAACTGATCTAAGGGGCGTTGTAATTAATGAATCCGCATTGGAAATCTTAGGGTTGGAAAATCCTATTGGCGAATCGCTATCGTGGATGGATCGGGGGGAGTATAAAATAGTAGGAGTTGTTAAAGACATGGTGAAGGGTTCGCCTTATGAACCCACCGATCCTTCTATTATTTTTCTCTCTGAAAATGATATGCAATGGTTGTATATAAAAATGAAACCCACGGTTAGTGCGCACGAGGCATTGCCAAAAATTCAATCGGTACTTGCCAGTATTGTTCCTTCCGCACCTTTTGACTACACCTTTGCCGATGAAGCGTATGGCGCAAAATTCAGAGCGGAGGAACGTATCGGAAAATTAGCTACCCTGTTTAGTGCATTGGCTTTATTGATCAGTTGTCTCGGGTTATTTGGTCTTGCTTCTTTTATGGCCGAACAGCGTACAAAAGAAATAGGCATTCGAAAAATAATGGGCGCCTCTGTTACTAATTTGTGGCAGATGTTATCGAAAGATTTTGTGGTGCTGGTTATTATATCCTGCAGTCTTGCCATTCCCATTTCTTACTACTTCATGAACAGTTGGCTTGGACAATATGAATATCGTACTTTCATTTCATGGAACATATTTGCCGTTACCGGGATTGGAGCGTTGCTGATCACCTTGTTAACGGTGAGCTTTCAGGCAATAAAGGCCGCATTGGCAAATCCTGTGAATAGTTTAAGAAGCGAATGAAAAGTAAGCTGTGGGCAGTAACCAGTTGGCAGTTTCGGTTACCTACTGCCGCCTGCATACTTCCAACTTAAAAAGTGCATAAATTGAAAAAAGAAAAAATACATCCACCCCAACTCTCCCTCCGCTTCTTCCGCTGGTTCTGTCATCCGAAGTTGAGGGAAAGTATTGAAGGTGATTTGATGGAGTTGTATGAGGAGAGAAAAGCTAAAGGTGGAAAACTCAAAGCTGACATAACTTTCACTAAAGATGTGTTGCTGCTTTTCAGGCCAAGCATTATCAAACCAGCAGAAGGATATCAAAATTTAAACACGTACGGTATGTTAAAAAATTATTTCAAAATCAGTTGGAGAAACCTGGTAAAGCAGAAAATGTATTCATCCATAAAGATTGGAGGCTTTGCCGTGGGCGTTGCCGCGTGCTTGCTGATTGCGTTGTTTATCAAAGAAGAACTATCGTACGATAAACATTATTCGCCTCAACTCTACCGCGTACTTGGAGTTATTACGGATGAAGGCGATGTGAAGAAAGGCCTTGAATTTCCGGCCCCGATGGCGGCAGCATTAAAAGAAGATTTTGCAGAGGTCGAAGAGTCAGGGCGCTATAATAATAGTGAGCTGTTTGGTGCAGGGCCTAACCAGGTGCGTCCCGATGGTGTGGAAGATAATGCTTACGATGAAGGTTTTGTCTTTTTCGATCAGGCACTCCTCAACATGCTTGAGTTAACCTTCATTCACGGAAACCCTGCTACAGCATTAACTCAACCTGGGGCGATTGTGATCACAAAGCGAAAAGCAGATAAGTATTTTCCGAATACAGATCCCGTAGGTAAGTTGCTTATCGTAAATAGTCAGGCCACGCAACCTTATACGGTGGGTGGAGTAATCGAAGACTTTAAAACCACCTCGCATATTCAGTTCGATTTTTTAATCGGTACAGAAGGGTTACAATTCTGGAATGGAGAACAGAAAGACTGGAATGCAAGCAATTATGCAACCTACATACAGGTACAGGAGGGTGTGGATGTTGCTGCCCTCGAAGCAAAACTTTCTAAAGGCATCATCGAAAAATATGTTATTCCTAATATGGTAAAGGACGGAATGCCGCCAGCAGAAATTGATAAAATCTTTAAAGAAAAAAACGCGCACCTCGAACTCCAGCCACTCAGCAAAGTTCATCTCTACTCCAGCGGCATTGACGATAATCTTGTGCACGGAGATATCAAAATCATTTGGTTGTTTGGTGGAATTGCCATGTTCGTTCTCCTGATCGCGATAATCAACTTCGTGAATCTCTCCACAGCCAAGTCGGCTAATCGCGCAAAAGAAATTGGCCTGAGAAAAGCAGTGGGTTCTTTACGCTCCAACATCGTTAGCCAGTTTTTACTTGAGTCTGTGATGTTCAGCTTGATTTCGTTTTTAATCGGCCTGTCGATTGCTGGGTTACTGCTGCCTTACTTTAATATGATTTCCGGTAAGTCCATCGCATTACCGTGGACAGCATTTTGGTTTGTTCCGTCTTTGATTGTACTCGCAATTACTGTTGGTGTTTTTGCAGGAATTTATCCCTCGCTCTATCTGTCAGCCTTTAAGCCCATTCAGGTGCTGAAAGGAAATTTAACACGAGGCGCTAAAAGTTCGCCTTTACGCAGCACACTCGTGGTGTTTCAGTTTACCACCTCTATAATTCTGATTGTAGGAACATTGGTGATCTATCGCCAGATGAATTTTATTCTGAATAAAAAAGTTGGGTATGACAAAGATCAAGTGTTGTTACTGCAAGGCACAAACACATTAGGTGGCCAGGTGGTAACATTCGCAGAAGAACTACGTGCACTCCCGCAGGTTGTGGAAGTAACTACTGGCGATTACTTACCTGTTCGCGGATCAAAACGAAACGGCAATAATTTTTGGAATGAAGGTCGCGAGGATATTGACCCGGGAGTGAGCAGTCAGTTTTGGAGAATCGATCCGTTCTATGTAAACGCACTTGGTCTTAAACTGGTAGAAGGCCGTAACTTCAGTCGTGAGCTCGCATCCGATTCAAGCGCCATCATCATCAATCAAAAAATGGCCAAACAATTAGGCGGCAACATGATTGGCAAACGAATTTACAATTATGCAAGCCTATGGACAGTAGTAGGTGTCGTGGAGGACTTTCATTTCGAATCACTGCGCGAAGACATTCAACCGCTGGGTATGGTGTTGGGACAGGAAGCCTCTATACTAGCTGTTAAATTGCAACCGGGTAGTGTTAGCGAAACCATCGAGTCAGTGACGGGTGTGTGGAACAAGTTCGCTCCCCATCAACCCATCCGCTACAGCTTTTTAGACGAACGCTATGCAGCTATGTATGCCGATGTACAACGCATGGGCCGGATATTTACTTCGTTTGCCGTACTCGCCATCTTAGTGGCTTGTCTTGGATTGTTTGCCCTCTCGGCCTTTATGGTGGAGCAACGCAGCAAAGAGATTAGCGTTCGTCTTATTTTGGGCGCTACTATGAACAATGTGTTTCAAATGCTCACCTGGAATTTTATAAAACTCGTAGTGGTGGCGTTTGTAATTGCCGTGCCCGTGGCGTGGTACCTGATGACTAAGTGGCTGGAAGATTATGCCTACAAAACACAAATCAGTTGGGATATTTTTGCGATCACAGGTTTTACGGCAATAATGATTGCACTGCTTACAATCAGTTATCAATCCATTAAAGCGGCCATGATGAACCCGGTGAACAGCCTTCGCTCGGAATGAGCTTGCGCCATAGCTTTAGCGCACGCGGTCGGCAGTCAAGAGGGTTTGGGATCGGAATAAAAAATTGACAATTGGCAATGAACAATTGACAATGTGCATTGCGAACTGTCAATTAAAGAAGCCCTAAAGGGATAGCTTCCTAAAGTTTTAATATAAAATAGAACCTTCTAAAGCTTCTCAAATTTTGCTGTGAAATGTCTCAAGAAAGGCGGCTCATAGGTTATTTTGAACCCGCGCTTCAGTTCTTTCATTTCAAGGATATCATCAAACACATCAATTACATAATCAATGTGACTTTGTGTGTACACCCTACGAGGAATCGCTAACCGTACCAATTCATTTTTTGCCGGAAAGAGTTTTCCCTTTTGATCATACTTCCCAAACATCACACTTCCTACCTCAACACACCGAATGCCCCCTTGTGTGTACAAGTCACAAACCAACGCCTGGCCGGGATATTCATCAACCGGAATGTTGTGATACAATTTCTTTGCATCAATATACACCGCATGCCCACCAATCGGCCAAACCACTGGTATTCCCTTTGCCTTCAAATGTTCACCGAGGTAAGCAGTGCTTCGAATTCTGTAATGGAGATAATCCGGATCAAACACTTCTTTCAATCCGATGGCAATCGCTTCCATATCGCGGCCCGACAAACCACCATATGTGGCAAATCCTTCTGATATTATTAACAGGTTGGTGCACTTCTGACTCAATACATCATCCTTCATGGTTAAAAGTCCGCCCATATTTACAAGTCCATCTTTTTTGGCACTCATCACAAAAGCATCGGCCAACCGAAGCATTTCTTTCGCAATGTCTTCATAGGTTTTAACTTCATACCCAGGCTCCCGGTGTTTAATAAAGTAACTGTTCTCTGCAATCCGGCAACCGTCAATCACCAACATGAGATGATGGTCATCACAAATTTTTCTTACTTCCTTCACGTTAGCCATGCTTACGGGTTGGCCACCGGATGAATTGTTGGTAACGGTCATAATTACCGCTGCAACATTCATTGCTCCATATTGCAAGATTAGTTCCTGTAGTTTTTGCGTATCAATATTTCCCTTAAAAGGCAAGTCAATTTCAGGGTCGTTAGCACCCTCAGGCATTATATCAATAGCCGTTGCCCCGGTGAATTCAATATTGGCTCGCGTAGTATCAAAGTGCGTATTGCTGAAAAACACTTTTCCCATCCCTCCTAATATTCCATAGAGAATTCTTTCTGCCGCACGACCCTGGTGAGTGGGAAGAATGTGCGGCATACCCGTCAGCTTCTTTACAACCTCCTCCAAATGCAACCAACTTCGTGCCCCGGCATAACTTTCATCGCCCATCATCATGCCGGCCCATTGTCGGTCGCTCATCGCACCAGTGCCACTGTCTGTAAGCAGATCAATAAAGACATCGTTGGAGTGAAGCAGAAATGGATTATAGCTGCATTGCCTGAGGGTTTCTATTCTAAAATCTTCTGTAGTTATTCTTACCGGCTCCACCATTTTGATTCGGAATGGTTCTGCCAGTGTGCGCGCCTTTTTACTCATGGTCTGATAATTATCAGAACAAAAGAGACCATTAATTTCTAGTGATAAAATGACTTAGATCATGAAAAATGATGTCTCAGAAGAATGAGTCCCGGATCAAACAGAACTACTTTAATCCATCCGTAAAATGCTTACGCGATTTTTCCTGTTTAAACTTCTCCTGGTTGAAATCTTCTGATCCGCCCTTAGGAATTGAAAGCGATTTAAAGTCAGTGCCTTTGATCGATTTAGCCTGAAACAAAATCTGACCCACATGTGAAGAATAGTGCGCAAGTTGTCGTTGGATGGCTTCAAGTACTGGTTGGCCTTCATTGCGGATATAAATAATTCTGGAAAGATCTTTTGCTTGCAAACTTCCAAGCGCAGCGAACAAGCAGCTCCAGCCGTCTTCCCAGGCTTTCATCATCGATACTTTATCAGGATAGGATTGTTCAAACTCCGCTTCACGAAAGCATATTCCCTCTAAGGTGATGAACGATCAAGGCTATACTGTTGGTGGCTTCGTTGGGTTTGTGCCGAACTTCTTCGTCTGTTAGTTGGGCAATGGCACCTTCCTCTAATTTTTTGTAATAACGAAAGAGCTTAATGGCACTTTCCAAAAAGATGTCGTCATTGGATTTCTGCATACTTAATTAAGGTGTTCTACGCTTTAAAAGTGCAGGGCACCTTAACTCTTCTATTCTACTTCAGCAGGTTCAGCAGTCTCTACTTTTTCTTTCGTAACAGGTCCGCGAGGATTCTGCGCTTCGTATTTCTTTCTTAATTCTGCCGCTTCCTTTTTATTCTTCGAGTGAAGTATATGCTTAGGAACTTCCTTCAAATCCCAAATCAATCCAACTGCAGCCAGGCCACGCAGAATATAATAGGTGATGTCAATCTCCCACCAGAAAAATCCCTGCCGCGAGGCTACTTCATAATAATGGTGGTTGTTATGCCAGCCCTCACCCAATGTTACCAATGCTAACCAGAGGCTGTTGCGTGATTCATCATTCGATTCATAGCGCTGTGTACCCACTTTGTGCATGATCGAGTTGATAGAAAATGTTGCGTGATATAAAATGACGGTGCTCAAAAAGAATCCGATGAAAAGTGTGCTGAATCCTGCGGTGGTAAACATCGCAAGCACGCTGCCTCCATTCACCCAACCGCCAAGAGCCATCACAACAATGGCAAGAATGGTAGGCGGCACCAGGTAATGTTTGTTCAACCAAACGAGTTCAGGATATTTTGCATAATCACCGATCACCTTGTAGTCGGTCTCTTTAAAATCAGGGCCCACAATCCAACCTATGTGCGAATACCAGAATCCATAAATTTTCATGGAGTGCGGATCGGCTGGGGTATCACTGTGGCGATGATGATGACGGTGATGTGCAGCCCACCAGAGTGCCCCTTTTTGTGCTGTGGTTTGAGCCATAAAGGCAATTACAAACTGAAACCATCGCGATGTTTTATATGACTTGTGAGCAAAGTAGCGGTGATATCCGCCCGTCACCCAAAACATTCTGAATACGTATAAGAAGATGCATACCATCCAATCGAAAAACGTAGCGCCTGTCCACAAAGCTCCCAATGGAAGCAAATGGATTACGATGAATGCAATCTCTTGTTTTAGATGAGGCTTTCTTCGTACCTCAGGAACAACTGCAGCTTCTGCCATGACCTTATTATTTGAACTTACGGATTTGCAAAGATAACGCGAATTGGTGGGAATAATTCCATTCGCTTTATACTATCGGTGATTTCTTGTGCGAACGAACGTTCAAAATGCACTCGAACAGCAACAAAGCTGATTTATATCATAAAAAAGCAGACTGAAATAATTTCTAATCAGCCGGATAATTGATTCCCGCTTTTGCACGAATCATATCCAACGTTTGCATTAACAACAACGTACGATCATGAGTAAGTACGGGACTCTCCTTAAGATTTTTTCGTAAGCATTCGTTCACATGCATGGTTTCATATTCATAACCATTGCCTGATGCTTTCTCAAACAGAATAACTTTACGCGTATCTACAATGCCTGGATAATATTCGAGAACAGTTGTTGGTCCATGGAATCTATTTGTGAGTCGGATGCGGCCCTGATTACCGGCAATATCCGCACCGGTGGCTAGGTTGGAAGCGAAAGAGCAAAACAACTGTGCGATGGCCCCATTGTTATATTGAAAACGAATTGCACATTGTTCATCCACTCCGGTAGATGCAGGAGTCATAACAGCATCAATGTGATCGGGTTTCCCCAAAACATCCAACGCAAGAAAAATAGGATACACACCAATGTCGAGTAAAGCACCCCCACCTAATGAAGGTTCATATAAACGCGCAGGGAAAGGTGGTGTAGGAATGAATCCAAACTCCGCATTCAGATATTTTATTTTACCCACTTTTCCCTGAGCAAGAAGTTCTTTCATTTTGAGATAATGAGGCAGAAAGCGAGTCCAGAAAGCCTCCATGATAAATACTTGCTGGGCTTTGGCGTAATCGATCATCTCTTTGGCTTGGTGATAATTGATCGCAAATGCTTTTTCACAGAGTACGGCTTTCTTGTGTTTCAAACACAACATGACATGCTCGTGATGAAGGCCGTGCGGAGTGGCTACGTAGATCACATCCACTTCTGGATTGCTTACCAATGCTTCATAACTTCCATGAACATATTTAGCGGGAAAATCATTAGCGAAAGCATCGGCCGTTGTTTGTTCACGCGCACCAATAGCAATAAGTTCTACATCGTGTACCCATTTCAGATCGGCTGCAAACTTTCGCGCAATTTTGCCACAACCTAAAATGCCCCAACGGATTACTCTCATGATTCAAAAATCATGATTTAAAACTCAAATTCAAAGACGCCATCGCTCTTGAATCCGCTCGCTGCAGTGGCGGTGGACCATTGCAATATTCATAAATTCACCGGGGGGTGACATTAGATAGCCGCAAAGAAGCTAAGTCACAGTAGCTCTAGTAATTAGCCACATTTAATCCGAGTACGATATTGCGAGTGCCTTCCCATTCTCCGGCCGAATTCCTTTCGAGTTTAAGTATTCCCGAACCACCCCGGTTATTTACGTGTGAGCGTTCATTTGAGTCAAGAAGTGGATCATCATCAAACATATACTCATCAATCCAGTAATAGCCTTTGCCCGGTTCGTAAATTATTGGGTGTATATGTTGAGGATTGCTGCTGTTGGGGTAGGATGCCGGACGGATGGTCTTAAATTCATACTCACCTTTTGCATTTGTCTTTACCCATCCACGCAAGTGGCCATGCCGAATGGCTTGCGTTTGGTTTGTGCTTTTGGAATATAACCCCTTGCTATCCGTTTGATAGACATACAGCACTATACCGGACGCAGGAGTTTTGCCATCCTGTTTAAAAATGATCCCGCTAATAATCATTGGCTCACCTGGCTCACCAACTTGAGCAAGCTTGGTCTTAGATTCAAGTACATTGGGAATGCCATCAAACATCATCTGGCAATCTTCGCACGGTCCACCGATTTGTTTTTTGGTGAATGATTGGTTCTGTGCGCAAGCTGAAATAGTCATGACAAGCAAAGCGACTATCAATTTATACTCCATGGTTTTAAATTTTACTCTAAAATACGGGTACTCTCAGAGCGAGGTTCATTAACCTGACGACTTGCATCATTTTCTTGACCAACTGCAACCCCTCTGATTTACAGAAACAATAAAACACGTACTTTTAAGTATGACCCGCTTTTTCAGATACCGGCTTGATCATATTTTCTTCTGGACCCTAACTGTCCTGTTTCACGCATATACCCGGTTGCCCTGGATTAACAAAGCCGGGGTAGGCCAGTTCATACTTGAGTTGGTTGTTCGCAACGGGTTGCTTGCATGCGCCATTTATCTCGTAATCGGATACTCTCTTCCGCGTTTTACAAGCAGCAAAAAAATCGGGATTGGAATACTATGGTTGGCAGTGGGTATTATCATTTATGTGGCCGGAAAAAATGCACACGATACTTACTTCTATGGGTTTGTGGTGGGCGATTCTTCGAGGGTTAGCTTCCTCCACAACACATTCTACAATCTTTCCATTGTACTTTTTTACTTAGCGTTTGCTTGTACTCTTTATCTGAGCAAACAATGGTCCCTGCAACGCGAAAAAATGCGCCAGATTGAAATGGAAAAACTGAATACCGAACTCAACTATCTCCGGGCACAGATCAATCCACACTTTCTGTTTAATTCGATTAATACTATCTACTTCCAGATTGATAAACAAAACACTACAGCACGAGAAACCCTTGAGAAATTTTCTGAAATGTTGCGCTACCAACTTTATGAATGTGGCGGGGCTTCCATTCCTATTGAAAAAGAAATTCAATACTTGCAGAATTATGTGGCTCTACAAAAACTTCGGTTGGGCAACCGTTACTCTGTAGAGTTCAAAACATCTGATGAACTTAAAGAACATTTTATCCCCCCGCTGCTTTTGATTCCATTTGTAGAAAACGTATTTAAACATATTTCGCATTTTACCGAAAGACAAAATGAAATTAAAATCAAGTTAGCAAAATCCGGCAACGTCCTTCGGTTTACGGCAAGCAATACAACCGATGCCACAGCGCCTAAAAATGAAGTGGGTGGCATTGGACTAAAGAATGTAACACGCAGGCTTGATTTACTGTATGGTGACCAGTACTCAATCCACATTAATCAACAAGTCGAAACCTTCATCGTTGTACTACAAATACCCCTTATATGAAACTACGATGCCTTGTGATAGATGACGAACCTATTGCCCGCAAGGGGCTTGAGGAGTACGTAGCGGATGTGCCTTACTTGCAACACATGGGTAGCTTTGAAAACGCAGTTGAAGCTGCTTCATATCTGTCAAAACATCCGATTGATCTGATAGTTCTTGACATTCGTATGCCTAAACTTTCGGGAATCGACTTTCTAAAATCGCTAATGGAGCCACCACTAGTAATTCTTGCGACCGCTTATCCTGATTACGCGCTGGAGAGTTATTCGCTTGATGTTATCGATTACTTACTAAAGCCTATTGCATTTGAACGCTTTTTGAAAGCGACTCAAAAGGCCTTTGATTTTCAACTCCTAAAACAACAGGGTATTGAGAAAAGACCCGACTACTTTTTTATCAAAGTAAACCATCAATTTGAAAAAATTAGTTATGCCGACATTCTGTATATCGAGGCCATGCAAAACTACTGCATTGTTCATACGCCAGACAAAAAACTTATCACGTATCTAACGCTCACGCACATGCAGGAAAAACTTCCTGCCAATAGATTTATGAAAGTGCATAAATCATATATAATTGCGTTAGAAAAAATACAAGCGCTGGATGGGAATATCTTGGTTATTGGGTCTGGTAGGATTCCGATAAGTCGAACCTTTAAGAACGATTTTATGAACCGGATTATGGGAAACAATCTTTTAAAGCGCTAACGCAGGTAATACCCTACTGCACAATACCTGGCGTGGTGAATGAGTTCCCCGTGATACAATCAAGAAGAAATAAGTATTTAACGCTCACTTCTTCAGCACACTCAATATTTCATTCAACTTTAACAAAGCTTCCACCGGGCTAATTGTGTTGATGTCAATTTTCTCAAGCATTTCCTGAATAGCTTTGGATTTGGGATCCATTTCAAACAAATTCATTTGGGTAGTCGCTTTAGGCAGTTCCTCAAATTTCCTCCCTGCCTCGTTCTTATGCTTGTCTTTTTCGAGGAAATGAAGAATTTCATTAGCGCGCAACACCACTTTGTTAGGCATGCCAGCCAATTGTGCCACATGAATACCAAAGCTATGTTCACTGCCACCTTCTTTTAGCGTGCGCATAAAAATGATCTTGTCGCCAACTTCCTTCACGCTTACATTAAAATTTTTCACGCGCACCAAATCTTCAGTAAGTTGATTTAGCTCATGGTAGTGTGTAGCAAATAATGTTTTTGGTTTGAAATCTTTATGGTTGTGCAGGTATTCGACAATCGCCCAGGCTATGGACACGCCATCATAGGTAGAGGTTCCGCGTCCAATTTCATCCATTAAAATCAAACTGCGATCACTGAGGTTGTTAAGAATACTGGCGGTCTCTGTCATCTCCACCATGAAGGTGGACTCCCCTCGAGATAAATTATCGGAAGCACCCACACGCGTAAACACTTTGTCGATGATACCTATCGTGGCAGCCTCTGCAGGAACATAACTTCCCATTTGCGCCATCAAT
Organism: Cyclobacteriaceae bacterium; assembly: GCA_040079965.1. GTDB lineage: Bacteria > Bacteroidota > Bacteroidia > Cytophagales > Cyclobacteriaceae > ELB16-189. The sequence goes on along the minus strand of JBEBJH010000008.1, from coordinate 26,215 downwards.
ACAATCAATGCCGTTTGCCTTAACAAGGCAGACTTACCTGCCATGTTCGGACCGGTTATCACCAATATTTGTTGAGTTTCATTGTCGAGATAAACATCGTTGGGCACGTAGCTCTCGCCCACGGGAAGTTGTTTCTCAATTACCGGGTGGCGGCCCGCTTTTATGGCTAACCGTTTGGACTCACTGATTTCTGGTTTGTTGTATTTGTTTGCTCTGGCAATAACAGCAAATGAGAGTAAACAATCCACCATGGCAATTACCCTTGCATTTTGCTGAATCTGAGCAATATAATCCGAGGCATGATGTACCAATTCCAAAAAGAGTCGTTGTTCAATCACAAGCAATTTTTCTTCTGCGTGAAGAATCTTTTCTTCATACACCTTCAACTCCTCTGTGATGTATCGCTCGGCATTAACAAGGGTTTGCTTGCGAATCCAATCGGTAGGCACTTTGTCTTTATTGGCATTGCTTACTTCTAAGTAGTAGCCAAACACCTTATTATAAGATATTTTTAACGAATTGATACCGGTGCGCTCAATTTCACGCTTTTGTATTTGCAGCAAATAATCTTTTCCTGAAAAAGCAATGGCCCGCAGCTCATCCAGCTCTGCGTTCACGCCCTCCTTAATAATGCCACCCTGATGAATAAGCATGGGCGCATCATCTTTTAACTCCTTCTCAATTTTCTCCAACAGGAACTCGCACTTGTTCAGTTGGTCGCCCAGCTTTTTTAACTCTGGTGATGACGATTTGTCTAGTATCTCCTTTACAGGAATGATTGCATTCAATGAACGCTTGAGTTGAATTAACTCGCGTGGATTTATCCGGCCAACCGCCACCTTTGAAATCAATCGCTCCAGATCAGATATGTGACGAAGGTGTTCCAGGATTTTCTCTGCGAGATCGTGATCTGTATAGAATCGTTCTACCACCTGAAGTCGCTCATCAATACTTTGCTTTTCTTTGAGAGGTAGAATCATCCACTTGCGCAAATTGCGCGAGCCCATCGGGGTTACCGTTTGATCAAGGACGTGCAACAAGGGCACACCTCCTTCATTAGGTGAACTGACAATCTCAAGGTTACGCACGGTAAACTTATCGAGCCACACATATTTGTCCTCATCTATTCGCGAGATGGCTGAAATATGTTGTGTGTCTTTATGTTCAGTAGCTTCGAGGTAATGAAGGATGGAGCCAGCTGCGATGATTGCTTCCTGCATGCCATCAATTCCAAATCCTTTAAGGGAATTAGTCTTGAATTGTTTAATCAGCTTCTCGCTGGTAAAATCGAAAGCATAGACCCAATCATCGAGGGCAAAAGTAGCATACTCCTCGGCAAACTGATTTTCGAATTTCTCACGGCTTGCCTTACTATAAAGGATTTCTGCTGGACCAAAACTTTGGATGAGTTTATAGATATAGTTCTCAGGACCTTGTGCCGCGTAAAATTCGCCCGTGCTGATGTCGAGAAACGAAACGCCAAAGGCACTCTTTCCAACAAACACCGAAGCCAGAAAATTATTCTGCTTTCGTTCAAGTACATGATCATTAAAAGATACCCCCGGTGTCACTAATTCAGTAACACCCCGCTTCACAATTCCCTTTACAAAACGCGGGTCCTCGAGTTGATCGCAGATGGCTACGCGATTTCCGGCCCTCACCAATTTTGGTAAGTAAGTATCCAGCGCATGATGAGGAAACCCGGCCAATTCGATTTCTGAAGCGGAGCCATTCCCCCGCTTTGTAAGTGTGATGTCGAGCACCTTAGCCGCACGAATCGCATCCTCTCCAAAGGTTTCGTAAAAATCACCAACCCGAAAAAGTAAAAGCGCACCTGGATACTTCGCCTTGATGGCGTTGTATTGTTTCATTAGAGGGGTATCCATTGCTGCTGCTCCGGCCATAGCCGACAAATATAGACGGGGGAAGTCAGAAGTAGGAAGTCTGAAGGGAAAATTCAGAAGAAAGAATCCCAGTAATCCGCTTCCAATGAGCAATTAATGACTTAGTCTGTGTTTGTGTTTGAGATTCGAATTGCTTACTCACTTGTTACAGTTTATCTTCTATATAATACAGGGCAGAGTATCAATACAAAAGCCCCTAATGATGGCTATAGACCCTTGTTCGCTAGTAGTTTCTATTCTTTGCAGGAATATTTATGACCTTACAAAAGAAAGCAATTATAAAATTTACATGCCGATGTAAGTTTATGCCTGATTTGTGCAGGCGATTTCAAAAAAAGAATCCGATCCTTAACAATTGATTTATGTGTCCCATTATTTCAGGCTAAACTTGTAAAACTATGAATGAAATGAAATTTGAAATCGCCAAAGTAGACCTGGCTATGGCTACGTTGTCCAGATTGCCCGAAGATGAACGCAGTAAGATCATGGATGGCCTTCGTGAAATCGTAAAAATGTATGCCACTAAGGATGTTTCATCACCTTCCATGGTAAAATTTGGTTGGTGGGATATTTTCGCAGAAAAGAATTAAATCTTTTCGGAACTTACAAATGGCATTTGGGGAGCTTAGGGAAGTTTCTCAAATGCTCTTTTTATGTCAAAACTCCAACACTATCTTGAAACTGATTTGGGAATTCATAAAAATGCTATTGAATTCCTCTGCACCCGTCAAGCACCTGAAAACAATGAATATTGGAAGGGTCGAAAAGACTTCATTTCCCAAAGCCCTGGATACTTATTCATCCCTATTCTTTTTGACTTATTTCTGAAAAGCAATTTAGGAGCGGCTGTTTTAACCGAATTGCACCTTCTGTTAATAGAAGAAATCTTGCATAGTGCAGCTCGCCAGGAGTCCGGCAGCATAACCTATTTACAACATCATCAGGAATGTAGAGAAATTCTTTATCGAAATGGAACATCTATAGAAGAGATAACAAGGGTTGAGCGGCTGGTTAGTCGGCCTTTCACGCACTTTCCCGCCAATTACAAATCACTCCGAAGAGCCAATTCTTATTTATACTCGGCTGTTTTATTTCCGAACAATTACAATCTTATTTTTAACCACTGGGAGTCCGTTATGCCCTTGTTCCTCTTCCTTGATGATCTGACCGATCTACCTGAGGATTTAGTTACCCATTCTGAAAATAGTCTATTAGATTCTCCAAATCTTGAGAATAATTTTTTTACCCTGCACTCTTTAATTGCGGAATCAATAAAACCAGTGGAGAAGATAAATGATGTTCTCTACAAAGAACTTAATCGTATGCGACAGGAAGCCGTTGCCAGTACTCTTGGAGGAATTTTATTCGGCAATAACCGCTAGCGATCCATTTGGAAAATGCTATTGGCAAACGAAAATCTATTTTTTTATAGCTACAACCAGCCACATCTTATCTCCCTTTTCTTTCGATCGGTTGGCAAAGGGATCTTGTTGTTTAAGTATAATGAAGCCGGCCTTTTTTAAATCTTCGAGGGCATAGTTTATACCCAATTCGTGTTTTCGTTCCTGATCCTCGCGCGAAAAAGTCCTTCGTTCATTAGCGATTGCTTCACACAGTACTAACCTACCCTCAGGCTTCAAGGCCGATCTTATATGTTGAAGAATTTCATCATGATCGTCCATCTCATGGTAGGTATCCAGAATGATTACACCATCGAGGGAATTAACCCGAAGCCCGGGGTTATCGAAATCACCTTTTATAGGTTCAACATTAGTAATACTTCGTTTTGTTAAAATAGCTTGAAGTTTATCAAGTTTCGATTGCTCTACATCCACGGCATATACCTTTCCAGACTGACCTACCACTGCTGAGAGTTTTATTGTTATGTACCCTTCGTGGCAACCTACATCTGCAACCTTGCTTCCCGATTTCAAATTCAACTGACGAATTAGATCATCTGGTTTCTGCCATTTATCACGTTCCATCCAGGCGCTCTCGGTATAAACATTTTTCCAAGGATCCTGTGCACACAGGCCTTCGGAAAAAAGAAGAACCAATAATGCGGTAAATCGCAGCATGGCGCTATTCGGTTTTAGGATCGTTCTTATTGGTATATATTTATTCCCATTACTACGGGTCCACTGCCTACTTTGTTCTGAGTCGCATTGATTTAATTTGTTAAATCTTTCTTAAAAAAATGCCCTTAATAAGACTGTGATACTATGGAAATTTATAAAACATAAAGCAAAATTAAGGCAACTTCTCCTCTTGCAATTTATCATTGATGGATTTAATAGCCTTATCTAACTCATTCATGCTTTCTACTAATAAAAGTCGAATCTTCTTCTCTTCTTCAACATCGATAGTAAATGATAGTAAGTTGAGGAGTCCACGAATTCTGCTAACCGGGGCACGAAGGATATGCGAATTGAAAAAGGAGTACTCGGTTAACTGTTCATTTTGCTTTTCCAGCATCTGAGTTCGTATCGCCACTTTATCCTCCAACTGAATCATAAATTCTTCCAACGTCTTTCTCTGTTGTTCCAGAAGCCTGTTCTGGTCAGAGATTGTTTCATTTCGTTTTTGCAGTTCAGTATAAAACCGATGATTGATTTGCAACACATAAATTATCGAAATATTAAAAAAAGCAGCGAACATGAAGGTAATTACTCTCCATTTGAAAAAGCCATTTTGAAAAAGCATTGTGTTTGGATCGGGTAATTGATAATAGGAAATAAAATCGACCGAAAATAAAATGAGAGTCCATACGGCAATCAAAAAGGAGATATAAACAACTCTTTCCCGATGATACGAGAACATTAAATGCACCATTACCGATGAGATAATACAATAGAAGGGATGCATCAAAAATGCCTCTCTATGTGCCCCCAGAATTATTGCCGGCAGCACTGTTGTAAATAAAATCCAAACGCCCATAAAAAGTGCTTTTGACAAGGTGTATAACTTCCTATTGTTTAGCACCAGGCTAACTATGCCCGTCACCCATATAATGGGTGGGACCAAATCGCTAAAGTCCGCTTTTCGCTGATCGAAAGGGATGAAGGCCAGCAAGTAAAAAGTTATTAATGAAACAACGGTAATATAAACACCATTTGATAAAATGGTCACCCTGCGGGTCTCTGCATCCAGAGCTTCGCTAACACCCAACCTGAAAATTGAAAAATCCTTCATCCTCTATCAACTATATTTTGTCGAACCGAAACTATGTATCTTTTTTCGTACCCACAAGAACATTGACATAAAGGGTTTGACTTAAAGAATCCTTTTAACTTTGCGCAATGAAAAAGCTTTCTCTGGATGAACTCGGCCGTATCTCAGTAGATCAATTCAAAGAAGCTGAAAAGATACCAGTGACTTTATTGTTGGACAACATTCGCAGCCTTCATAATGTGGGCTCCGCCTTTCGAACGGCCGATGCCTTTCGCATTGAGAAAATTTACCTGACAGGAATTACTGGAACCCCCCCACATCGGGAAATACAAAAAACCGCCTTAGGAGCAACCGAATCAGTGGTCTGGGAGTATTCTGAAAGCACAGGTCTGGTCATTCAAAAACTGAAAGAAGAAGGTTACGCCATTGTTATTGTCGAACAAACTACGGATAGTCTTCCCCTGCAAACCTTCTTTGCGGAAAAGGGAAAAAAATATTGTCTTGTTTTTGGTAACGAAGTGCATGGTGTAAGCGAAGAGGCTATCGCGCTTGGTGATCTGGCTCTTGAAATTCCTCAACTTGGCACCAAGCATTCACTAAATATCTCCGTGTGTTTGGGGATTGTTGTGTGGGAAATATTCCGGAAACTAAACTTTCACTGAGTAGTCACTTCTTTGTTGACTCCATTGGCAGGTTATCCAACCGACTCCATTCCTGTAATGAAGCATCGTAGAGTTTAACATTATATCCCAGCATTCGTCCGGCCATGTATACGACACTAGCTGTCTGGCCGATAAAACAATACGCAACAATCTCTTTGCTCTTATCTGCCACCGGGGTAAAATAAGGCTGAAGTTGGTCCACGGGTTTAAACATGTTATTCGCATCCACCATTTCTGTATAAGGAATATTCTGGGCTCCGGTTATGTGTCCATCACGAGGATTGCCAGTCGGTTCTCCATCATAAAAGCGAGTCATACGCGCATCAACCACAACGGCCGTTGGTGACTTTAACGATTTCAAAACGTACTCTTTGTCCACCAATTCTCCGCTTGATTTTACTTTAATATTCCCTTTTTTCACAGGAGGAATCTCAGCGGTTAACATATTGTCAGCTTTCTTCCAGGCCTCCATGCCGCCATTGAGAAATGATACCTTATCACGAAGTCCCAAATACTCAAGCGTCAAAAACATTCGCGCTGTAACACTTACTTCATTTCGAATGTGATAGAGCACAATGTGAGAGTTGTTTGATATTCCCAGTCCACGGAGAATCTCGGTTGCCTTTTTAGGTTCAGGAGCATTGAAATTACCATAGGGCGAATCTGGCGCCAGGAAAGCTGGCCATAGATACCTTGCCCCGGCAATGTGTTCCTTGTCATAATCATATTTCAAATTGCCCACATGAACCAAAACCAAATTCGGGTCATTGAGATGCTCCTTCAGCCATTCGGATGTAACTAAAATTGGTTGAGTTTGGGCGCCCACCTTGATAGTAAGGGCAATCAGAAAAAGGAGAATAATCTTTTTCATATGGCGGACTTTATGATCGTCCATTCAGGTAATCGCAAAAGTGACCGCCTGTGTTGGGTAAATTACAGGAACGGAAGAAATCAGAGAAGGACTTCTGATTTCCTCCATGAAGTCGGGACTATTTTACCGGTACCAACCTGGAAACAGTTCCGGGATTCTCCGTAGTAACATAGATGTATCCATCCGGGCTTTGAGCCACGGCACGTACCCGGCCAATCTTTTCAAGAATACGTTCCTCGGCCACAAACTTTCCATTGTTCAATTCCACCCGGGCAATGAGTTGAAACGCAAGCGCTCCTACCAGCAAGTTGTCTTTCCAATTGGGATACTTATCGCTAGTAACCATTGTCATACCGCAAGGTGCAATAGAGGGTACCCAATAATGCACGGGTTGCTCCATTCCTTCCTTCACAGAGATATCTGAAATCGGTTTGCCATCGTAATTAATACCCCATGTAATCACTGGCCAGCCATAATTTTTCCCTTTCTCAACTTTATTTAATTCGTCTCCACCCTTGGGTCCGTGTTCGTGATTCCAAAGCGTATTTGTATGTCTGTCATAATATAGTCCTTGCGGATTGCGATGACCGTATGACCAAATTTCTGATTTCGCTCCGGGTTTGCTAATAAATGGATTATCTCTGGGCACACGTCCATCTTCATGGAGTCTTAAAATTTTTCCTAGATGATTGCTTAAATCTTGTGCGTTTTCTTTTTGACCACGCTCTCCAGATGAGAAGTAAATGTATCCCTTTCCATCGAACACGATGCGAGATCCAAAGTGAGCTCCCGAAGTTGATGTGGGAATAGCTTTAAATAATTCCTCAAGGGAAGTGAGTTCATTTCCCTTCAGCTTGGCCCGGGCTATTACGGTACCACCACCGCTGTCTCCATCCGGTTTTGCGTAGGTTAAGTAAATCCAACCATTCTTTGAGTAATCAGGGTGGAGCTGGATGTCCATTAATCCACCTTGTCCGTTGGTATAAACTTTGGGGACGCCTGAAATTCCTTCATCAAGCAATTTACCGTCCTTAATGATCCGGATTTCGCCCTCCTTCTCATTCACAAGAATTCTTCCATCCGGTAGAAATGCAATTCCCCAAGGACTTTTAAGTTTCGTAGTTATTGTTTCGAGAATGAATTTTTGCTTTTGAGTAGTGATAATCGAACCTGCAACCGGCTGACTTTGTACGACATTGAAAATCACAATCATCAATAGTAAACAAACAAACCTTTTCATTGTCATCAATTTAAGTTGAGGCAAAGATAGTGCTATATAATCTTGATGAATCAGGATTCCGAATGTTTATTCATTTCTTAATGTCTCGCTGGGATTAATAACCGCAGCCTTGAGCGCCTGGTAGAAAACCGAGGTGAAAGCGATAATCAAAACGACCAGCCCGGCCCCGACAAAAACAAATGGGCTGATTTTCACCTGGTAAGCAAAATCGGCCAACCATTGGTTCATTGCATACCAGGCAAGGGGTACCACTAGAATGAAGGCAATCAGAATCAGGCGGGAAAAGTCTTTCGATAACAACATAATAATTCCGGAAACTGAAGCTCCCAATACCTTACGAACCCCTATTTCCTTTTTGCGTTGCTCTGTCATAAATGCTGTAAGGCCAAGTAAGCCCAAACATGCAATAATGATTGCGAGCGCTGCAAACGAGCCAATCAAGACTCCTGTGTTTTGTTCAGCTTTATATTGGCGTTCAATTGTTTCATCTACAAATTGATAGGAGAAGGGATAATCAGGTGCGAATTGTTTCCACTGCTTTTCAAGTACCTCCAAATGATCTTTCAAATTACCCGTAGAAAACTTTACAGACATGCACCACAAGTTTCGGGGATCGATCCTTAGCACCAACGGTTCAATTTTTCTATGCAACGACCTATAATGAAAATCCTTTACCACCCCAACAATGCGACCAGCCGCATGTCCATCAAGAGCCCGAATAGGAGTTCCAATCGGCTTCTCCAACATCAGGTCTTCTACAGCTGATTCATTTATCAGGTAAGCTTCTGTTGAATCCGTTGCAAACTCATTGGATAGATTTCTTCCCTCCACTACTTCCAGTCCAAACGTTTTTAAATAATCATAATCGACAATCATAGTATTCATACTTCGCTTGGAAATTTCCAACCCCGGAAAATCATACTGCCACGTAGAACTTTCCATCCCTGGGGTGCCATTTGAAAAGGTAACAGATTTAATAGTTGAATTAGCTAAAAGGTTTTCCTTAAATACATCCTTCTTATCCCACAAAGCCATGGGTGGATTCATGTACACGATACTTTCTTTATCAAACCCCAGATTTTTATTTTGAATGAAATTCATTTGTTGATACACAATCAATGTACCTATCATTAGAAAGGCCGCCACACCAAACTGCATCACCGTAAGAACTTTCCGTAAACCTGCATTCCCGGAAGGACCCATCTTACCTTTCAACACCTGAGCAGGTACAAAGGAACTTAGGTAAAATGCCGGATAGCTACCCGCTATAATTCCGGTAAGAAGCCCAGCTATCAGAATATAAATCAACACGCTGTTCTCCCCGAGATAATTTACCGAGAGTTGCTGCCCGACTAAAGAATTAAACATCGGCACCAACAATTCAAGAAGGATAATTCCAATCACCAACGAAATAGAAACCAGCACAATGGTTTCGCCCAGAAATTGTTTTATCAATTGATGACGGAATGCCCCCATCACTTTGCGCAACCCAACTTCCTTCGCACGTTTCATGGCACGAGCCGTAGAAAGATTCATAAAATTGAAACAAGCGATTATGAGAATTAACAAGGCAACGGCTGAAAAAATATAGACATAGTTTATGTTTCCATTGGCCGTATCCGCTTTGATGCCTTCGGTGAAATGAATTTCGGGTAAAGGCTGCAACCAATCGCCCAACACCTGATCATTGAATGTCTCCTTGCGGGCTTCGGTAAATTTTTTGTCGATGCGTTTTGCAAGTCCATCAATGTCTTTTTCCTCTGGAACATAAAAGTAAGTCGAGTAATTCCAGGCATCCAGGCTGTTCAAAAACTGATCGGCTGGCAACCCATATTGGTCTTGTACCATTTTAGCAATAGTCTCGAAGGTAGTGAGGTAGGTAAATTGCAAATGTGAGTTGGCCGGTACATCTTCAAACACCCCGGTTATTTCATAGTCATAGGCATTGTCATAACGGATAACCTGTCCCACAGCATCCCCATCCGGAAAATATTTATCAGCCACGGACCTGGCAATGGCGATAGTACCGGGCCGGTTGAGTACCGAATTGGCATCCCCTTGTACTAACCGAAAACTAAAAATTTTAAAGAAGTCCTTATCAGCTACCGAGAGCGTTTTAGAATCCAGAAAGGTGTCGCCCTTACGAATCAGTGGCCGTTCGTTAATATCTGTAAAGCGGGTAAACATTTCTACCTCCCGAAAACTCTCTGCGATCAGCGGGCCAAATCCTGAAGGCAGCATGGTTTGCATGCTTACCTTACCATCGCGCTCGCCTCGTGGTATATAACGGTAGATTGATTCTTTATTGGCGTGAAAGTTCTCGTAACTCAATTCGAACCGAACATACAGGGTAACAAGCAGGCAGCAAGCCAAACCAATGGCAAGGCCAAAAATGTTAATGGATGTGTAGCCCAGGTTTTTATACAAACTGCGGGTGGCTATCAAAAGATAGTTTCTAAGCATGTGCAAGAGGGGTTTGTAATAAGACGCAAAAAAGCGGGGTAAGTTGCACTACCCATTTCGCTTAATCAATTTTCCGAGTCAAAAATCCGGTATCTCGCATCCAGTATCCATTATTCTTCGCACCTTTGGCAGCAAAAGATTTCCAAATAAAGTGAGTAACGATCGCTATAACCAACGCGGTGTTTCCGCCAGTAAAGAAGATGTACACCAGGCAATAAAAAATCTGGACAAAGGATTATTTCCAAAAGCATTTTGCAAAATTGTTCCTGATTCCCTTGTGGGCGATTCTAACTATTGCACCGTCATGCATGCGGATGGGGCCGGCACCAAATCCTCACTGGCTTATATCTACTGGAAAGAAACGGGCGATCTTTCTGTGTGGAAAGGAATTGCACAGGATGCTATCATCATGAATGTGGATGACTTATTGTGTGTGGGGGCTACAGGTCCCATCTTACTCTCTTCTACCATTGGGCGAAATAAAAACCTGATTCCTGGAGAAGTAATTTCCACTATCATCAATGGAACTGAAGAGGTTCTGTCGATGCTCCGAAAATATGGAATGGAAATTTACAGTACAGGTGGCGAAACCGCAGATGTGGGTGACATAGTGCGTACCCTTATAGTTGACAGCACTGTAACTGCGCGTATGAAACGCAGTGACGTAATTAATAATACAAATATTCAACGGGGAGATGTAATTGTTGGATTAGCATCGTTCGGAAAGGCAACGTATGAGAGTGAATACAATGGCGGCATGGGCAGCAACGGGCTTACGTCTGCCCGTCATGATGTGTTTGCACATGAATACGCAACCAAATATCCCGAGAGTTACGACAAAGCTGTTCCAGATAACCTCGTGTATTCCGGAACGTATAAAGTGACTGATGAAGTTCCGGGTGCGCCTCTAAACATGGGCAAACTGGTGCTTTCTCCTACACGCACTTACGCCCCAGTGATGATTGAAATTCTAAAAAGTCTTCGATCCAGGATTCACGGTGTAGTTCATTGCAGCGGTGGTGCTCAAACCAAAGTACTGCACTTCATTGATTCCCTTCACGTGATTAAAGATAATCTGTTTGAAATTCCTCCCTTATTCAAAATAATACACGAAGCATCAGGCACCGATTTGATCGAGATGTATAAAGTCTTCAATATGGGGCACCGGATGGAGATCTATTTGCCAGAAGAATTTGCGGACCAAATAATTTCAATCTCGAAGCATTTCGAAATCGAGGCCCAGATTATTGGTAGGGTTGAGGCGGGCCAAAAAAAGCAAGTAACACTAAAGACTCCACTCGGAGAATTTGTGTACGAATAGTTCTTTAAAGATTCGGCTCAAATTTTAACATCATCAGCAATATCACTCAATTGAATTGAAAGTGCTCGCGTAGAGATTTGTATTTCTCTAAGGGACATCCCTAACGAAATTAATAAGGAAATTAGTGAAGCACCAAAAATGAATTTAGCAATTAACTCTTCCCCGTAAAAGAGAGAAAACATGCACAGCACACTGAGAAAAAGCGCCACAATACTAAACATCTGCATATTGCGAATAAGCACCACGCGAACTTTCAGATTCCGTATCTGATCAGCCACTCGTTTATCCTCTTTATTTCTATAATCATTGGCCAGTTTTCGGATGAGTGCTGCCACAGCAAGAAACCGGTTAGTATACGCCAATAAAACCAATGAAACGGTTGGGAAAAGCAATGCGGGTGTTGTCAAGGTGAGTTCCATAAATAGGGATTTTGCTGGGCAAAGATAGCCCGTTGCCATTAATAAAATTTATTATCCCTGAATCTGTCCGAGTATGTATCTTGACAAAAAACGGAATTTCTATGAAGTCAATATTACTTCTCTCCCTTATTCTGATCAGCAGCCTGGGATACAGTCAGAAAAAAGCAGTTGCCCCAACGCCTGTTAAGAAACCACTCGACCACACAGTGTATTACAGCTGGAAGGAAATTAACTATAAGGCCCTGGCTCCGGATGGGAGCTTCGCGGCCTTTACGGTAAATCCACAGGATGGAGACGGAAAAGTGATTTTCTATAATCTGAAAACAAATGCTCAGGATTCTGTGAAGCGAGCAACAGATATTGCAATTACGTTTGACAGCCGATATGCCCTATTTAAAATAAAGCCTCAACAAAAAATTATAAAAGAACTTCGCAGACAGAAAAAAAAGAAAGAAGATTTACCAAAAGACTCGCTAGGTATTTTTTCATTCTCTTCCCGCAAGACAGAAAAAATTGCAGACGTAAAGTCATTCAAGGTTCCTGAAAAAGCAGGCGGCTGGCTGGCTTATCAGTTAGACATGAAAAAAGAAGAAAAGCCTAAAACCGGTGAGGCTAAACCAGATCCCAATAAAAAACTTAAGAAGGTAAAAAAGAACTCCGATGATAATGGGTATACACTTGTACTAAGAAAATTTGATGGCAAGGAAACGCAATTCGGATTTGTAAAAGATTACGCCTTTGCCAAATATGGTCAGAGTTTACTATTCAGCTCTACTGGCAATGACTCCACGCTGAAAGCTGGAGTCTATTGGTATGATTTGCAAAAGCAGGAACTCAAAGCGCTTCATGAAGGAAAGTCAAAACACAAATACAAAGGGTTATCGATCAGTGAAGATGGCACCCAGGCCGCTTTCCTACTGGATTCTGATACCACTAAAGCGTTGATTCGGTATTTCAAACTTTACCATTGGAAAAACGAAAACCCTTCGGCCCAACTACTGGATGTGGAAACCTCCATGGGTATTCCCCAAAACTGGATTGTGAGCGAACATTATTTACCTCTTTTCTCCAAAGACGGAGGAAAATTATTCTTTGGGTCTACCCCCAAACCAATTGTGCAAGACACCACTTTGCTTACTGAAGAAATTGTAAGTGTTGAAATCTGGCATGGCGAGGATGATTATATTTACCCGCAACAAAACAAGCAGTTAGAAACTGAAAAGAAGCGCTCCTACCTCGCCTCAATAAATCTAGACACCAAAGAGCTTGTACAACTGGGAGATCAGGAAATTCCGAATATCGAATTGGGAAATGAAGGAAATGCCGCTGTCTTTTTGGGTGAGAGCAATCTGCCTTACCGAAAGCAAATAACATGGGAAGGGGGAGGCACAAATGACTTTTACATATTTGATGCCAAAGCACAAACTAAAAAACAGATCGCTACAGAAGTGAAAGGAAATGCCAGTCTTTCACCAAAAGCAAAGTATGTATATTGGTTTAGTTTGGCTGACACAGCCTGGTTTTCGTACTCTGTTGCTGCGGATAAAACTTTAAAACTAACTCAAGGCACAAAAGTGAAGTTTGCTGATGAGGAGGATGATCACCCGGATTACCCAAGTCCATATGGCGCTGCCGGCTGGACAAACGATGACCAACTTTTTATTGCCTATGATCGCTATGATCTTTGGGCGTTTGACCCCGTTAACAATAAAGCACCCGTTAATATCACCAAAGTGGGTCGACAGGAAAAAATTGTTTTCCGTTATGTAAAACTGGATGCCGAAGAACGCTTCATCGATCCGGCAAAAGAATTGTTGCTTACAGCATTTAATGAAGTCACCAAAGCTTCGGGCTATTTCAAACTTTCTTTGAAGGATGGTAAACTAACCAAACTAGTAATGGATAATTACCGCTTTGGAGGAACTATTAAGGCAAAACTTACCAATGAGATTCTTTTCACGCGCGAAAGTTTCCGAGAATTTCCGGATGTATGGACAGCTGATTTGAATTTAGCTGCACCGAAAAAGATAAGTGACGCCAATCCGCAAATGAAAAATTACTATTGGGGTAGTGTAGAATTAGTAAACTGGACTTCGCTCGACAATATTCCACTTACAGGCATGTTGTACAAACCAGAAAACTTCGATCCTAAAAAGAAGTATCCAATGATTGTATACTTCTATGAAAGAGAAAGCGATAACCTCCATGGACATATCACCCCTAATCCACTGCGTTCAGCAATCAACCGCACAACGTATGTGAGTGATGGGTACATAGTCTTTGTTCCTGATATCATTTACAAAATTGGTTTCCCGGGTGAAAGCGCTCACAATTGCATTATGCCAGGCATCACTCAACTGATTTCAAAAGGATTTGTAGACGAAAAAAATATCGGCATTCAGGGGCATAGCTGGGGCGGCTACCAGACCGCATACTTAATTACGCGCACGGATATGTTCAAAGCCGCTGAGGCTGGTGCGCCTGTGGCCAACATGATCAGTGCCTACGGAGGTATTCGGTGGGAAAGCGGATTGAGTCGAATGTTTCAGTATGAAAAATCTCAAACACGTTTAGGCGGATCACTATGGGAGAAGCCAATGTTATATATTGAAAACTCACCCATCTTCTTTGCCGACAAGATTAAAACTCCTTTGTTATTGTTGCATAACGATGCCGATGGTGCGGTTCCCTGGTATCAAGGAATCGAAATGTACATGGCCATGCGCAGGCTAAACAAACCCGTATGGATGCTCAACTACAATGGCGAACCCCATTGGCCGGTGAAACGGGAAAACCGCATGGACTTTCAAATCCGAATGAAGCAATTCTTTGATCATTATTTAAAAGGTGCACCCATAGCACCATGGATGAAAGAAGGCGTGCCTGCTATTGAAAAAGGAATCACAAAGGGATATTGACGTATTGCCAACGGGTTGTTAGCTAGTTAAGGGATTAGTTTATCTCCACGCTCTATTGCCTGAGTAATGGAGCCCACTACATTGTCTAACTCATCCGAAGTTGATTTAAGTCGTCTGCAAATCTCCGTACCATCTTCATCTAATTTGGTTTTGTTGATGAGATGGACAAGACCAAGAATACTGGCAACGGGACTCCGGAGTTTGTGAGCATTGATAAACGCATAATCTTCAAGAGCCTGATTCTTACGTTCCAACTCCACAGTTCTTTCTTTCACTAAACTCTCAAGATTCTCGTTCATGCGGTGAATCTCGTCAGACTTGGCCGAGATTTCTTTATTTCTTGCTTCAATCTCATCCCTTTGTCTTTTGATTTCAATGGTGCGCTGGTGGATCAATCCTTCGAGTAATTCATTATCACGTCTGAGTTTCCGCTCCCGATATTTAATGAATCCATATCCCCCAATTACAAGAACTGCTGTCGCCAGTATATAAAAAGGTATCGTTTGCCAAAAAGGTGGTTGAATCGTAAACGAAATAGACGTTTCGTTTGCTGTTTGCGTGTTTGTGTTTTCTGACGCCTTCAACCGGAAGGTATATTTGCCAGGCGGAAGCCTTGAGTACGTCACCGAATTGTTTTTTGTCGAAATCCAATCCCGATCATAGTTCTCAAGCTGATAGAAAAAATTCAACCCTTGAGGGTTTTGATACCAGAAGCCTAAATAGCCAATTGTAATATTATTATCGCTGTACCCAAGACGCGGCAAATCTGCTTGATCAACAACCTGGTCAAAAATTTTAATAGTCTCAATTTGCGGAATTGGTCGATCCTTTAAAAAGTCTGTCTCCCCAGCATATTTAATTACTCCACCGCTCGTACCAATAAAAACATTTCCAGCATTATCATTTCCTACCGCATTCAAACTGGCAATTTTGTTTCGCAGACCCACGTCCTCACTTAGAAAACGCACCTTATTATTACTAACATCAATCACGTCCAGTCCTTCCCGATGCATTACCAATAAGTTTCCCGATTTATCGGTAGTAAGAATTTGAATATCATTATCGTGCAATTGCATCGAGGAGTCGGCCGGATGAAATCCCTCTCCGTCAAATTTGTATAAACCATTGTCTTGAACATTCACCCAAAGTTGACCCTTACCATCTTTTACAACACCATAAATAACTCTGGATGGAAGACCTTTATCATACCGATGGAAACCTTTATCATCCATCATGCCCAAGCCTTTGCCATCACTAGCGAACCACACCCGGGGTCCATCCGGATATACCTGGTAATTAAAATCAGAAACCAGACCATCCGAGCTGCTGTAGTTCCTGAAGGAGTATTGTTCGCCTTGAAAGGTAATTTTTGTACATCCCCCCAAGGTTGCAAGCCAAACCGTTTGACCACTTCCCGAAATATTCAAAATGTTTCCATTCCGCAATTCCTTATTGAAATACGCTACTTTTCCGGTTCTGGTATTTATGCGAAGAACTCCTTCTCCATACAAACCTGCCCACACAAATCCTTCTATATCAGTATACAAACTGATGACTGTATATTTATTATAAGCAGTTAGCGCCAGTGGCTTTTCAATTTTACTTTCGGTGGCATATAGTTTTCTTTTGTATAATCCTTCGCCATTGGAATACCAGAGGTTCTGTTGCCCATCAACCGTTACAGCAAGGATGTTGGGGTTACCCGATTGAATCGGGTTTTCCAGAAATTCAATGTTGTCACCTGGTGTTCGTAACAAACCATATTTTGATCCAGCCCATATATTTTCTTCAGCATCCATTGCCAAAACCCGAATTGAAGCCAGCCCTAGTATTCCCAGTGGGTGCATTGTAATCTGCCCAGATGTAAGGCTATAAACCAACAAGCCACTTTGCGGACAAGAGACCCAAAGTTTATCGCCCCTCATGATAAAGTCAGACACAGATCCATACGTCCAGACATCATTTGTCAAAGATTCATACTTTCCACTAGTAGGATCAAACTTAATTACACCCGCATCTTCGGTGGCGAGCCAAACCGCATCTGCTCGCTCCGGAATAATTTTCCGGATAATATTATCTGGCAATCCATCACCATAATTAATTACGTTAATGGAAACTGACTTGCCATTGAGTGTACAAATAGCCGCCCCCCCGTCCGTTCCTGCCCAAATATTTCCGGCTTCATCTTCAGCAAGATCATAAACATACAAGTCAGGCATTCCTTCTTGCTCGTCTACACGATACAAGCGATTGTCTGTAAAATAATAAAGGCCGTCATTATGGGTGCCAAACCAAAGATTTCCGTCTTTATCAAAGAGAATATCCGAGATTGATTCAACGGCATTTCCTTCTCTTGGCTCGAAAGGGAGAAAATGATTATTTTCAAAAAAAGAAATCCTGCCTTTACTATCACCCACCCAAATTCTTCCAAGCGAATCTTCTGTGATAGCCGTGATGTCCTCGTTCGGTAAGTTTTGTGCGAGGCCGAACTGCTGATGATTTTTACCATCAAACTTAAAGAGGCCCGTAGAAGTACCAATCCACATGAACCCGGTTTTATCCTGATAAATGGAATTGATTTGCATCGGATCATTTCGCTTGAGCAAAAAGTATTGCTGAAAATAAGGCGACTGGCTAACGCCCGAAACACAATCCGAGAACAACAGAAACGCTATCAGAATAGATTGCTTCATGATTTACTGAGGGGCCAACCGGGCGGCAAAGCTAACTTCAATTTCAGATGCAATTTTTTGATTTACAATAAATGGAATTGAAATGTTATGATCAGAAAGAGGCACAAAAAAAATAACATCAATTTTTAGGGCATCCTTACTTACTGTTATCCTGCCTTTGATTATACGCGTTTGTTTCTGTCCATGAATATCCAGCTCCCCTTTCGCCCGCACATCGTACGTGCCTTCTTTTGAGAAATCCACTTCTTCAATGATTTTACCCGAAAAGGTAGCTTTAGGAAACTTCTCACTCTCCAGGTATTTTTCATTGAAGTGATCGCGTTGAAGTTCGCTGTTAAAGCCTTTAAATGATTGGATATCGACCGTAAATGCAAACTGATGTGTAGCAGGATCCAACAAACCACGAACCTGTTTGGAGGAAGCTTTTATCAGTTCAAGTTCAGCATCAGAAGTAAAGTTAATTTCACCTGACTGTGTGCCATACTTCTTCTGGCCATTGGATTGAATAAAAAAGCTGGTGGCGAATAGGAGAATCAGTAAATGTCGGCCCACGCTCATAAGCTTTAAAAAGTAGTAGCAAGATAATGAAGATTTTAATACGCTTTAAAACAAAGGTGCTGCTACCCAATGGTTTGAATTTAATCAGCGAATCTGTGGTCTTATTTTAAGGTTCTTACTTCAGTAGCAACTCACACACCTCGCGCCAGTCATTCATTCGTTTAAAATGATTGAATTGCAAATTGTGCGGGGCCGAAAACAGTAACTTCTCACCATTGAATGTCTCGAGATTGTGCGGAAGATCGTCAATCATGTAGTCGCCATATACAACGGTCTTTCTTCCACAAAAAACAAATTGCTTCCAGTGCAGGAAAGGAAAGTGCTCATTCAGCCATTCCAGTTTTTCAGGTAATGAGTTGGGAAACTCCATTGCGGATGACACAATGAATACCTCATATTGCGCATTGAGCTCTTTCATCACCTGCTGACTGTGTGGGTTCACATCCATCGTTCTGAAAAAGTCTTTTCGGAAGGTGAAATTATAGACAGCATCATGGTTGTCCGGAAACCGCTCCATTTCATCCTTATGATTCATCGATTCACGCGACACCCGAACACCAAACTCTTTTTCGTAATACTTGATGAACTGCCCCGTTGCATCGGCCAGTACATCGTCCATATCCACAATTAATCGCTCCATAGAAACGGCAATGTTAGTTAAGTTTTTTGGAAATTCTGAAATCATTCATTCTTTGGCTTCCTCGATTATCCTAAAAAGAAAATCAGTGGGGTGGGAATATTCCTTCTCCCAACGCTGTCTAACTTAAAAAGCAGCAATTGGATTTCGTGCGTTAATTATTGTTTTTAGAGGTCACACGGAATGGCGAACTTTAGTTTATATAAGGGTAATTTTTATTCATGGCCATTTCATACCTTATAACCTATGGAACAATCCGGTGACGAGGAATTAATAGAGAAATCCAAGGCGGGCGAAATGGCGGCTTTTAAGATGCTTGTAACCAGGCATGAAGGTCAGGTAGCGGGGGTGATTAGATCCTTATTGGGCTCTACCCCGGAAGCGGAAGATGTGGGTCAGGAAGTATTTATCCGGTTTTATGACTCACTAAAAAAATTTCGAGGTGAATCAAAGTTAAGCACTTACCTGGTGCGTATTGCCATCAACCTGTCGTTGAACGAATTGAAAAAAAGGAAGCGAATGAATTCTAGATATACTTCAATAGACGCAGCGGAGGGTATAAAAGGAATTGAAGACACCCTTGATTTGAAAGAGCACCTTCAATATGCTTTTGAAACGCTAGACCCTGAATTTCGAGCGGTGGCTACGTTGCGGCTAGTAGAAGGTTACTCGACCGAAGAAACCGCGGGAATTTTAGAGATACCCATTGGAACAGCGTTGTCGCGATTGGCGCGAGCGCAACAGAAACTAAGATTGTCATTAACAAAAAAATTAAGACCATGAATGATCATTTTTCAGAACATGAAGAATTACTGTTAAGATCATGGGACGCTCCAGTATCCGCAAGAGAACGGGAAACGCTTGCGGGCGTTATGCAGAACAACCCTGCCTTGCGCCAGCAAAGCGATCAATATCAAAAGATCAGAACTATGTTATTGCGCACGGAGCCAGATTCCTTCGGACCATTTTTTGCCGAACGTATTATGAATATGATCAAGCATAGAACCCAGGAAATTGATTACCTGATCTTTTTCTTCTTTAAGAAATACCAGGTAGTGCTGTTGGGTGTACTCGTGGCATTATTGGTCTCTAATATGCTATTGACAGATCAACTTACTGTAAAAGGAATTCTCGGGGTGGAACAGGATACCACCGAAAGTATTTTCTCAATTGATGTGTATGAAAATTTAACCAAGTGATTATGACACCGGAAAGAAAAAGAGCGTTGCTGATGATTGGCGCTACGCTAATTATCGGGATTTTGATAGGCGTGCTGGGAATGGGACTGTGGAGCAAGCAAAGTCGCAGGGGAGGGAAATCTTCGGCCACCTGGAGACAAGAGGGAAAAGAAGTATTTATGCAGCGAATTATTAAAGAGGCTAATGCAGATTCATTACAAGCCAAACAAATGAAGCCGCTGATGATGGAAACAATGGCGCGTATTGACAGCTTACAGAATGAAACGGATAAAAACGTGCATGCTGTACTAGGCTCTTTTGAAGAAAAGCTAAAGCCGATTTTGCGAGAAGATCAGTTGAAGAAATTGCAGGAATTCCATCGCAAAGGAAGAAAACGGTAATCCCCGAAGTGATCGTAAGTAATTTAAGTAACTAAACTAATTGTGAAATGAAAAAGAAAATTCTTTATTCCTTACTAGGGGTTTTAATTCTGATACAATTTATACGGCCTGCCAAAAATATTTCAGATGATCGTACTCAGGATATTTCAACCAAATATTATGTCCCTCAGCCTATCAATTCAGTTTTCCAATCTGCCTGCAATGATTGCCACAGCAATAAGACACTCTACCCGTGGTATGCTGAGATACAGCCGATGGGTTGGTGGCTTAATAAACATGTTACCGATGGAAAAAAGGACCTTAACTTGTCCACCTTTACAAGGCTTCCCATTGCAGTTCAAAATCATAAATTGGAAGAGGTTATTGAGATGGTGAAAGAGGGCGAAATGCCCCTGCCTTCTTATACCTATCTGGGTTTACATACTGAAGCCAAGTTGACCAATGAACAGCGGGAGTTGATTGTTGCGTGGGCTGAGAAACAGATGGACTCACTCAAAATTAATTATCCACCCGACAGTTTGATTCTCAAAAGAAGGACGCCTCCACAAGGATCTTAAAAACTGATTTAAACGTAGAAGAAAAATTAGTCCGCGTCTAGGTTACAGGAATGGACTACTTATTGTCATTATCATTCTTCTTCAACTCATTTCGGAAGAACTTTTCATCATCATCCTCATCGGTCCTTTTAATTAACGCACCAATTTCCAGAATCTTAAATTCGGTTCTGCGGTTGCGCTGACGGCCAGCCGGATTATCGGTACCATCTGGATTTGTGTTGCGTGCAATGGGTTTCGATTCGCCATAGCCTTTAGCCACAAGCCGGGCCGGGTCAATTCCCTTTCTAATAAGATAATTTACAGTTGACTCAGCCCTGCGTTGGGAAAGTTCAATGTTATAGGCATCTGATGCGACACTATCTGTGTGTGAACCCATTTCAATTCTAAGGTCGGTATTATCGTTGAGAAGCACGACCAATTTATCAAGTTCGCGGGCTGCATCCCTTCTGATATCGGCCGAGTCGTATCCAAAATAGATATTCTCCAACACAAAAATCTTGTTGCGTTCTTTCCGGTCTAACACCAAAATGGTATCAAGTGTAATGTTGGTGATAAGCTCCTTCAGCGACTCCAGCGGAACAGATTTACCTACCGTAGTATACGGTTGGCGTTTGGTAATAAATCCATCTGTTTCTCCTAACAAAGAATAGTTCTCATTTTCATATACACGAAAAAGAAATTTACCATCATTGCCCGTTACAAAATCCTGCATTACTTCACCATCCTGACCCAGTAAGGATACTTTAGTGTTTGGCAAAATTTCACGCGTGCTGTCTTTACGCGTCATGTACGTAATGCCCTGTAAAAAATAGTTTACAACTCTAAGGTTGGGGTCTTCATTGATAAATGTATAGATATCATCATCCCCTTTACCCCCATCACGGTTAGAAGTAAAAAATCCACGATCAGCTTTAAACAAGAAGATTCCAAAATCATCGGCCGGAGAGTTTACAGGTTGTCCTAAATTCTCGACCACTGTCTTTCCATTGGCCCGGTTCACCACAAACATGTCCAGCATACCATAGCCTGCTTGCCCATCTGAAGAGAAGTACAATTTACCATTCTCAGAAACATACGGGAACAACTCTGCCCCAACGGTATTGATTTCAGGGCCAAGGTTTTTCACCTTTCCAAAACGACCCCGACCATCCATTTGTGCGGAGTAAATATCCAATCCACCAAAGCCACCTTTGCGGTTAGAAGAGAAATAAAGTGTTCTTCCATCAGGGCTCATTGCGGGTGTTGATTCCCAGGCATCGGGTTGGTTAATATTGATCGGTGTTGGTTCAGACCATTGCCCGTTGCGGAAGCGTGATAAATATAGATCCACATCGCTGGTTCCTTTGCGCTTACCATTATTTCCTTTAGCAAATACCATGGTTTTGCCATCAGGCGTAAAGGTTACGCACCCCTCATTAATATTAGACTCGTTAATAAAATTTGGCAAGGCTGTTATTGTGCTCACATTTACATTGGCTCCATTGGTTTCAGCTTTGTAGAGATCCGTAAAGGGAGTTCCCGTTGCTTCATAAATCCGGGCATTACTGCGTGACGAAGTAAAATACAATTCGTTATTCGAGTACACCGGAGCATATTCTGTAAACGGAGTGTTAATGGCTTCAAGATTTTTAATCTTATAATAGCTTTTCTTCTGAGCCAACTTATCCAGATAGTTTAATCCATCCAGTTCCTTCCGGGCACGGTCCTTCATTTTCTCATCCTTTGTATCGCTCTCTAAGGTTTCGAGTACATTCCGGGCTTCTTCATATTTTGCATTGGCTTGGAGAGATTTTGCATAGTATAATTTCACAGAGTCAGAATTCACACCTTTTCCGCCAGCCTTGGCATAAAAAGGTTCAGCTTCTTTGATACGATTTGACAAGCGATAGGACTCAGCAATGTAGTAATTGGCTTTACTGTTGCCAGGCTGCTTACGGGCCACTCCTGTATAATAGTCGATTACGCTCTCGTATTTGCCCAGGCGAAAAGATTTCATTGCCTTCTTTTCAGGGCTGCAGGAAGCCAGCATCACTAACCCAACAAATACCAAAAAAACTCTCACACTCATGATCTTACAAGTCTCTAAAATTACAAAAAAATAAACGCTATTGGGTTAACGTTGTTTTTGGTAAATATTTCGCCATCCACGATTTTTCTGTGGGAATTTTCCAGCGCGATTCCAACTCCCCTTTAGTAACAGCTAGTGTGTTGAACGTTATCGTGTCGGGCCTAAGCCGACCAGACACAAATCCCGATTTGATTTCTGCCAGCGGAATCAGATCCACCTGGTTGTTGATATAAAATGGAACCAACGAGCGATCTAAAAAATCGATCCCGGTAGCAGATTGAATTTGCCTCAAAACTCCTACCGAACTGTCGATTGAACACCCGCTAGGGTTTCGAAAATCTTCATCTACCGCCATAATGACAAACTGGTTCAGCTCTATTTTAAAAGAAGTCTTGAGTGGTTGACCATGCGCAGCCCATTGATAACAAAAAGAATGGAGCAATTGGTCTATGGTGCTTTTTTCAGAAGCGGACATAGCCCTTTTGCCCTGGTATATCCACACCCGGCTCTCAGCCTTTAATTCATCAAAAGGGATGTACATTATTTTAGATTTTAGGATTACGAATTTAGAATTTTCGAATCAAGTCGTAATCAGTTCTTTATAAACCCTGCGCTTCGGCAATAAGTTCGGCCAGGTCTTTTACTTTCACTTCAGCTTCTTTTTCTTTATTCTTCACACCATCGGTAATCATAGTCATGCAAAATGGACATGCTACGGCAATGGTGCTGGCTCCGGTTGACAAAGCTTCTTCAGCACGTTCAATATTAATATCCTTATTTCCTTTTTCAGGCTCTTTAAACATTTGGGCTCCGCCCGCCCCACAACACAAACCCGTGGTGCGGCATCGTTTCATCTCTACCAGATCGGCATCCAATGCCTGAAGTACTTCGCGCGGAGCTTCGTAAATATTATTAGCACGACCTAAATAACAAGAATCGTGATAGGTTATTTTTTTTCCTTTAAAAGACCCGACTTCCGACAATTTAATTTTTCCATCGTTGATTAGTTGCTGGAGGAATGTGGAGTGATGGATCACTTCGTAGCTTCCACCCAATTCGGGGTATTCATTCTTTATTGTATTGAAGCAATGGGGACAAGCCGTAACTATTTTCTTAATATTATATCCATTCAACACCTGAATATTGCTCGTTGCCTGCATCTGAAACAGAAACTCGTTGCCGGCTCTTCGAGCCGGGTCGCCTGTACAACTTTCTTCCGTGCCCAACACGGCAAACTTTACTCCTACGGAATTCAAAATCTTTACAAAGGCTTTGGTCACACGCTTGGCGCGATCGTCAAACGATCCGGAACAACCTACCCAAAAAAGTATTTCAGGGGATTCGCCTTTAGCGGCCAGTTCGGCCATGGTTGGTACATTCATTTCTTTAGTTACTCGTTATTGGTTGGTTGTTGATTGAAAGGGTATTATTGCTCTTTAGCCCAGTTAAAGCGATCGGCAGATGAAAATTTCCAGGGCGCAAAACTTGTTTCAATGTTTTGAAACATGCTGTTCCACTGAGCCGGTGAACCGGATTCTTCCATTGCCACATAACGCCTCAGTTCCAAAATAATTTCCAATGGATTAATCATTACCGGACAGGCCTCTACACAGGCATTACAACTGGTACAGGCATTAATTTCTTCTTTGGTAATATAATCGTTCAATAAAGTTTTTCCATCGTTTAATCCCTGCCCACCTGTCTTCAAACTCTTGCCAACTTCTTCCATGCGATCGCGGGCATCCATCATGATCTTGCGAGGCGAAAGTTTCTTTCCCGTAAGGTTAGCAGGACACTCGGCCGTGCAACGACCACACTCGGTACAGGAATAAGCCGCCATCAAATTATTCCATCCCAGATCGTTGACGTCTTTAGCACCAAAACGTCCGGGTTCAGTCGGTGTGGTTGGAGATGTAGTTGACAGACCCAGCATTGACTTCACTTCGCTGGTTACTACAGGCATGTTGTTGATATGGCCTTTCGGTTCCAGGTTAGCAAAATATGTATTCGGGAAAGCCATGAAAATATGCAGGTGTTTAGAGTACGTTACATACAATGCAAAGCCGAGAATACCAAGGATGTGAAACCACCAGGCAAAACGTTCTATAAATACAAGCACTGATGTGCTAAAGTTTGTGAGGGCTGGCATTAAAAAAGAACTGAAAAATAAGTTGCCAGTAGCAACATAGTGATCATCGCGTGTTTGCAAAATCTGATCGCTGGCATTCATGGTGAGAATGGCCGTCATTAATACAATCTCTGTAATCAGAATCAGATTGGCATCCAGCCGTGGCCACCTGGTCATTTCAGCTGCCTGGAATCGGGAAACCTTCAATACGTTTCTGCGAATTAGAAAAATGACACATGCCAACAGAACGGAAACCGCCAGAAACTCGAACACATTCATTAGCACATTATAGAATCCCCCCAGATAAGGAGCGAAGATCCGGTGGGTACCCAGAATGCCATCCACCACAAACTCCAACACTTCGAGGTTAATAACCAAAAACCCGATATAAATGAAAAAGTGCAGAAAGGCTGGAATAAATTTCTTGAACATCTTGCGCTGGCCAAACGCTACCAGCATCATGTTTTGAAAACGCTGACCCGAGTCGCCTGTGACTTCGAAATTCTTACCAAGCCTGATATTATTTACAATACGTAACACGCGCTTTCGGATAAGAAATACGGCAACGGCTAATATGATAATGAAAACAATTTGCTGTAATACAGCCATAGCGGAAAAATTTAGGCGGAAGTTAGTTTACGCTATTGGTTGAACCAATATTTTGGAACAAAACCCGAAAAATTGAGGCCATGTTTGCAGCAAATCGAAATTTCCATACTTTTGTGGCCCGCCTGATAAAAAAGGCTGTTTTTAAGGTGACGTAGCTCAGTTGGTAGAGCAAAGGACTGAAAATCCTTGTGTCGGGGGTTCAATTCCCTCCGTCACCACAAACCCTCCCATCCAGGAGGGTTTTTTATGGATCATTTCTATGTATACATTTTACAGAGTAAGGCAAATGATTCCTTTTGATTACTTCTAACGATCTATACTTCTGCAATTCTTTTGGCTGCTACCCAGGCAGTTGTCCAGGATGATTGAAAATTAAACCCACCGGTTTCGCCATCAATGTCCAATACTTCCCCTGTC
>JBEBJH010000176.1:0-10694 GCA_040079965.1 Cyclobacteriaceae bacterium | reverse complement strand
CCCTGACGCTATGCAAAAGCATATGGAGAAGTGGTTTGCCTGGGTAGAAAAACTGAGAAAAGAAGGTCGCTATGAAGGTGGTGAACAGCTTGAACCACGCGGCAAATTTGTAAGCGGTCCAAATCGAGTAGTTACCGATGGACCCTTTGCCGAAAGTAAAGAGTTGGTAGGCGGCTATTTCATTGTCAAAGCCAAAGATCTGGATGAAGCAGTCGCTCTTACTGCCGACTATCCAGACTTTATCTTTAACGGAAAAGTGCAGGTGCGGCCTGTGCAAAAAATGGAGATGTAAATCTCCTCTAATGGGGGATCGGGTGCCAACTCAAACCCGAGCCAGCACTAATTAAACTAACACACGAGTGGCACAGCCACAGGAACATGTACAGCAATTGGTTGACCATCTTTTTCGCCATGAGGCGGGAAGGATGGCCGCTGTGCTCACGCGATTGTTGGGTACCGAGAATTTAGATATCGCAGAAGATCTGGTACAAGACACGCTATTGAAAGCTATTGAAATATGGCGCTTTCGCGGGGTTCCGGATAACCCATCGGCCTGGTTATATAAAGTGGCTCACAATAAAGCCATTGATTGGGTGCGTTCTGGCCAGCGGCAATCAAAAATTCTTTCTGCACAACAAGAAAACATAAAGTCGATCTGGGATTTATCCTCGTCCAATGATCAACTCTTTAGCGAAGACGAAATTCAGGACAGCGTGCTTCGCATGATGTTTGCCTGCTGTCATCCAGCTATCACACCCGAATCGCAAATAGCACTCACGTTAAAGACATTGGGCGGACTGAGTGTTGCTGAAATTGCAAATGCTTTTCTTACCTCCGATGAAACCATTGCCAAACGGATTTACAGGGCGAAAGAAAAGATCAGGCAAGAAAATATAAAACTGGATCCACCCGGTTTGTTTGAATTGCCCTACCGTTTGGATAGTGTGCTTCAGGTTTTGTATTTGTTGTTCAACGAAGGGTATCATTCCCGTCACCACGATAAAATTATTCGCGAAGACTTATGCGAAGAGGCCATGCGACTCACCTATCTGTTGGCCATGCACAAAGCAACCTCTCTCCCAAAAGTAAAGGCACTCATGGCCCTGATGTGCTTGCAATCATCACGCTTTGATGCCCGCACTGGCGAATTGGGCGAAATTATTTTACTGGAAGATCAGGATCGCAGTCAATGGAGTCAACCGCTCATTCAACAAGGTCTCGATTTTTTAGAGAAGGCTTCGGTAGGTTCATCGTTGAGCGGGTATCATGTTGAAGCAGCCATTGCTTCAGTTCATTCCCTAGCCTCGCGGTTTGAAGAAACACAGTGGGATAAACTATTAACACTCTATCAAACCTTGCATGAGCTTAAGCCGGGACCTATCGTGAGCCTTAATAAAGCAATTGCAACCGGGTATGCCCACTCCTTTGCAGCAGGAATTCAGGAGTTGAAAAAGATCACAGACTTGCAAAACCACTCTCTTTATTTAACTGCCCTTGGTAATTTTCATTTACTTGAAAGTAACACTCCCGTAGCAAAAGAATTCCTCGAGAAAGCATTAGCAAAAGCCTCCTCGTCACAGGAAGCAGAATTAATCAAGCGAAAACTTCAAAAGTGCCTCTGATGCACAAAGTCTTTCACAATTTCTGTAACATTTTTTGATGCGATCCGTCAACAGGTTCATGAAGTCTATCTTTACCTCTTTCACCCGGTGGCTTTATTGGCAACGGGTGCCGGCCAGCCAGATTGAATTCAAGGCGATCAACCGGGAGACTACCTTTCTGCTTAGTTATGCGCTCTTTTACATTATTGCAGGCTACGCGCTGGGTTTGGTCATCGCTAACTTCCCAATACCCATACTCGGTGCTGCTCAATTCAATCAGGATCTCTGGTATTCAGGTGTTTTTAAAATCTTCCTGCTGTTGATTATTCCTTGCTACATCTACTTTTTCCAATGGAACTATCAGATAAAAGACTTGACACTGGGGTTAAGACCTTCCTTAAAGACCTTCCTCGCGACTGCATTCATGGTGGTGATTGGGTTTTTTCTGAATGCCAGTCACCTGACACCGCTTGGCAATACCATGGATACATTTTCAGATGCTCCCCTTCGCCTCACCTTAGGGATCGTCATGCCATTATTTACAGCTGCGCTCCCGGAAGAGTTATTCTTCCGGGGCTACCTTACAACAAGACTTGAGAAAAAATGGAATCGGTTCTCGGCAGCGTTACTTTCTACGCTTCTTTTTACCGCCTGGCATTTGCCAAGCCGGTACTTACTCTCGAAAGGTGTAGAAGGTCAGGCTGGTGATTGGGGCCAGGTGATTTTACACACAGGTGTCCCTGTATTTATAGTCGGATTTATTTTTGCCCTGCACTGGAGCCGGCACCGGAATATAATTTTGTTGATACTCACCCATTGGGCCATCGATATTCTGCCCGCAACGAGTTCTTATTTCAAGATTTCCTTCTGAGTGCTTTACTTTTGAGTAATCATTCTTAGACACACCGGCATCGATAGTTTAATTTCATTGCCTGTGAACTGAAGCTTACCTGTTCTTTGGTCGCGCCTGAAGATCGTAATATTATCTGTTTCCTGATTAGCAACAAGCAGGTAATTACCGGTGGGATCAATCATGAAATTGCGGGGCCACTTTCCGTGTACATCCTGCCGTTCTAAAAAAGTAAGTTGGCCCGTTGTTGCATTTACCTGGTAAGAGACAATACTATTGTGGCCCCGGTTTGTGCCGTACAGGAACCGGCCGTCAGGTGAGAGGTGAAGATCCGCACACCAGTTCTGCTCTTTAAAATCATCAGGCAGTGTTTTCACCGTTTGGATCGGTGTAAGTGTTTTACCGTACTGGTAAGCGGTGATGGTTGCATTGAGTTCGTTGATTACGTATGCAAATTTCTTATTAGGATGAAATACAAGGTGCCGGGGTCCGCTGCCTGCTACTGCCTGAATAGAACCGGTTGCTTTCATTGTGCCGATTGTCGGATCAAGATGATACTGAATGATCTTGTCCTGGCCTAAATCAGGAACAAAAACATCGCTACTTCCGGGAGCGAATACGGCTGAGTGCGGATGAGGTAATGTTTGCCTTTCGGGATTAACACTTGAGCCTGTATGAGGAACATTCTGAGCAACTCCGATAGATTTGTTTGTGTTTACCGGATAGGCGCTGACACTGCCGCCTGTATAGTTTGACACCACCAGCCACTTTCCCTTCTGATCAATATCAATATAACAGGGATGGGCTCCTGAGGAAGATTGCTCATTAATCAATTTCAACTGACCTGCTTTTGCATCGAATTGGAAAGCGTAAACACCTCCATCAGGCTCATTCTCGGCAACCGAATATACGTTCTTTCCATCGGGAGCAATAGTGAGAAAGGATGGGTTCTTAAGTCCGGTAGCAACACTAATCGCTTTGGACTCTCCTGTAGTGGAATTAAATTCATACACATAAATACCCTCCGAAGTCCGGTTGGTATAAGTACCCACAATCAGATAAAAATTCTTGCCTTTCGGTTGAGATCCTGCAGTCAGCGACATAAGACAAATAATTAATAAAATCAGGTGCTTCATGTTAGAAAGTGTTTATTCAACAATAAGAATCTAAGGAAATCATAAAACAGTAGTTTTCCTATGCTTATTACATTGATGGAATGCCTGGCGAGGAATGCATTTACTACATCAAAGCAACGTGAACTATTTAATTCTCCCATTCCTGAGGCCGGTACCCACCAGAACCCCAAAATCAGTTACTTCAAGGGTAGTAAATGCAGTTGAATCCGGCAAACCATTGACTCCGGTATTTATTCTTGACCAATGATCTCCTCTATCCTTAGAATGGTAAATGCCATGCCATTGGGCTGCAAATAAATCCTTAGTCCCCTTGACTTCAAATGTATAAAAATTGTAAGCTGGAAATCCACCATTTGCTTTTTCCCAGGTAAGGCCGTCATTGTTGGTTCTTAATAACCCGGCACCTAAGGTCATGGCATAGATATATAACCCGTCATTCGAAATATCATGCAGGGTATTTGGTTTATAGATGTATTTCCAATTCTTGCCGTAATCATCAGACAAGATTGCACCATCAACGAGTGCTGCATAAATTTTTTCATTCAAATACGTGAACCCGTTTACCTGTCCAGTTGCAAAGCGATGTCTCCAACTCAATCCTTTATCCGCGGAAACATAAATTCCTTTATCTGTACCCGCATACAAATTATCTTTTACACTGATCAGGCTTCTGATCGGAATATTCGGCAACCCTTCATTCGACTGGTTCCATAATCTTCCATCATCACTGGAAATAAAAATACCATGTTTGTTGGTACCGATTATCAACAGATCATTCAATACAGTGATCGCATTAATATCCACCTGATCGGGTAACCCAAGGTTAACCTGCTGCCATTGATTTACTCCCGCCAGGGAAACAAACACACCATGAAAATCAGTACTAGCAAAGAGCTTATTGCCTTTTGTCTGGAATCCACTGACCGTAGCGTCTTCGGGAATGCCTTGATCGAATGAAGACCAGGATCTCCCATCGGATGAGCGATACATAACGCCCCGGACTTTTGCTGTGGAAACTGCGATTTGATTTTTCTGCTGGCTGACCTGTTCTGGTTTAGGATTGCATCCGAGCATGAGCAACACTAAGGCAAAACAACTTATTCTATTTCCATTCATTTCGAGGAAAGCTTTCAAGCAATAACTGTCAGCCTGTGAAGCTGATCATGACATAAGCCACAATAGCGATGACGATCAATGAAAACGCAATATCCCAGAAATTATAGCTGGCCCGGTTTGCCAGTTTATGTTCAGCACTAAGCGTGCTAAACGTAAGCCCCTGAATCTGCTCCGGGGACGGTGCCGGGGTGAGCCAACTCACCACCAAACAAAGAATGACACAAAATAAAAAGAACCAGGCGGCAAAGGTAAGAAAGTTGGTACTCCCAATAAGATATAAGAAACTGCCCGGCTCCAGCGAGTTGATCGCCAACTCTAATCCAATCCGGATAAAGGCAACGGCCATCCCTACAATTAAAGTGATCAACGCACCTTTGCTATTGATCCGACTGTAAAAAATTCCTAACAGAAATACAGCCGTAATGGGCGGTGCGATGTAGGATTGTACCGATTGCAAATACTCATACAACACACCTGAAATATTTTGCATGATCGGAATCCAGGCAATTCCCAACACAACAACAATTGCAGTGGCAATACGACCGATGCGCAGTAAATCCTTTTCCGGGGTTTCCGGTTTTAGCTTTTTATAAACATCTACCGTAAATAATGTGGAGCATGAGTTAAACACAGATGCTAATGAACTCATCAACGCTGCCAGCAAACCTGCAGCCACAAGACCTCGTAACCCGGCAGGCATTTTATTCATCAACAAGGCGGCAAAAGCCTGATCAGGTGAATCCCATGAAAGTTCACCTCTGTTTTTCAACGCCAGGGCTACAACACCCGGTATAAGAAAAAGAAACACCGGAAGTAATTTCAAAAAACCACCGAAGATAGTGCCCCGTCTTCCTTCTTTAATATTCTTTGCCGCCAACACACGCTGCACAATGTATTGATCGGTGCACCAATACCAGAGTCCTACTACTGTACTGGTGATCACCAAACTCGGCCAGGGAAAATCCGGATCGGTAGCCGGACGCCACATATTTAAATAACCGGGTTCCAGGGATTCCTTCATGCCGCTCCAGCCCCCTACCGAATCAAGACCGATGAAGGTTAGCGTTGCCGCACCAATCACCAACACCACAGTTTGCAACGCTTCTGTATAAACCACAGCCCGCATCCCACCCAGAATGGTATAGATACCGGTTAGCACCACGGTCATGAGTGCACCAAACCAAAAATCAATATGAAGAATAGAAGAGATAACAATGCCTCCGGCATAAACGGTAACCGAAATCTTAGTAAGTACGTAAGCGATCAGCGAGAATACACTTAAGAACCACCGGGTACTTGAATTAAAGCGCCTCTCTAAAAACTCAGGCATTGTAAAAACACCACTGCGGATGTAGAATGGCAGAAACACCCATCCAAGGGTAATCACGAGCCAAGCATGTAATTCATAAATTAACATCGGTATTTTTCCACCGGCACCGGCACCAGCCAGGCCCACTACATGCTCTGATCCAATGTTGGAAGCAAAGATTGAGGCGCCTACTACAAACCATCCAATGTTGCGACCCGCCAGAAAGTAGTCTTCTGTGGTTTGCTGTCTGCGGGTCATTACCCAGGCAGCCAATGCTGCAATGAGGGCGAAATAAATTCCGATTACGATCCAGTCAAGTGTGGCGAATCCTTGCATGATGACGTTAATTAAGTGCGGGTTTAATCCGTTTCAAAATATCCAAGACTCTGTGAGGTGGAATGGAGGTGAGTAAATTTATTAAAATAAGAACTAAATCAAATACCCACACTGTAATTTCAGTGCCGACAAAGCGTACGACTACCCTTGTTTAAATGTTAGTCCTTCACCCTTCAAAGCCTTTCGAAGTTTGGGAATGGTGCTAGGGCCTACGCCATGGAGTTGCAAGATCTCAGTTTCGGTTTGCCGGGATAATTTAATCAGTGTGGTAATTCCTTCCCGTTCCAGGGCTCGTCTGGCCGGTGCAACCAATGCAGCAAGAAAATCTTGTTCCGGTTTACGGTTCTGCTCACAGATTGGGCACACCGGACAAGAACTACTTTTATAATAGGAGTGTCCGTTACTACAGGTTCTCAGGTTCTTTGTTGAAACAGGCATCCTCAGTTCTATTCAATGATAATTTTATACGTATCCAGCAATCCGGCAATGCCTGGCAGCGAGAATTTAGCTTTGCTGATCCTGTTAACTTCCGGGTTGATTGAGTAATTAAACGCTGTTCGTAAATCTGCGCACTCAAGGATTGTGTTCTCAAATGTAGCCCGGCTCAAATCGCAATCCTGAAACCGGGCCTTGGTTAAGTCCGCTTCCATAAATTCGACATCCTGAAGTTTACAGTCTTTAAAAACGATTGATTTCAATTTCAGTTTATAGAAAGAGGAGAAGTTCAATACACAACCTTCAAAGTAGAATGACAACAATAGCTTATTGCATTCGTCAAAACGCAGGCCTAGTAACTTACAATTCCTAAATTGGACATCCTTAAAAGACACGTTCAGCAACTTCGCCATGCTGAGATCACAGCCTTCGAAGACACACTCGGAAAAAGTAATTCCATTAAGATCCAGGCCCGAAAAATTGCAGTTACGAAACGTGCATTGCTCATACTCACCTCTGTCAAGGACTGTTTCACTGAAATTGATTCCACTAA
This sequence comes from Cyclobacteriaceae bacterium, assembly GCA_040079965.1. Classification (GTDB taxonomy): domain Bacteria; phylum Bacteroidota; class Bacteroidia; order Cytophagales; family Cyclobacteriaceae; genus ELB16-189. Next base: position 3,358 of record JBEBJH010000176.1, on the reverse strand, counting down.
ACTCTTCGTCTTCTTTATAGACCTTATCGCTCATGAACTTGTGATTGCTTTTTTAAGGTAACAAGTTGTCTGATTACTACAAAGTAAAATTATTCAACAATAAACGTAACCTTATCACTACTAATGGAAGGAGGTAGCCAACTGGTGCCAACTGACAAATAAAAATCATATTGACCAGGGTTTGCCGGAGCGATAATCAACAACGGGTACTCGAGGTTATTATTCACCATCTCGTTTTTAAGTATCAGTCCAGAGCCCCGCATTTGTTGTGAATTGGCATACTGAAAAAAGGAGTATATCACCTGAGATGGATATTCGGGATTAGCCTCTAAATCGCGTTGACTGGGGTTCCAATACTTGAATTTTAAATTAAGACGTAGGGTATCCGAGGGTTTTGATTTTACCGGGCTCTTCAAATCAGATTCAATACTGAGATTAGAGTAGGATCTGAAATTATCAATCAGGGTGTATGTATAGTAGTCTTTTAAAAACTGAATGCTGTCTTTACCAGGTTCAATAATATTCGCAACCAATACGATTGACCTTCCCTGATACTTCGCTTCGGTATCCCAGATTGTATATTGGTTCTTTCTACCCCACACGTTATTCAAAGAAAAAGAGGGTACCCCTGAATAAAATTCGTACAGCGAAGCCCGTTGATAGGAGTTCATAAATGCGACCGGCCTGTCTTTCGCTACTTCCTTTAATTCTTTAACCCATCGCCTGGCACCCAACATGTTCGACAGTCCGATAGAAGCTGGAGGGAAATTGGTAATCAACGCAATTCTTACAACGAGTATGAGTACCAACGAACCAGCAAATGAATAGAAGGCAAACTTCGTTAGCTTCTTACTCTTCTCAATGTAGTTATACCCAATATAAAGCAACGGTACAAAGGTGATGATTGTCCAGTTGCCCTCCACCCTACCCTTGAATGTCATCAGGAAGAAGAAAAGATAGGTGCCAACGATCATAAACTTTAAGCTGCGTTCAAACACATCGTTGGGCCTGAAGGTAAAACCCAGGTAGATAAGCACGACTCCAATAAACGGACCCAACACAAAGGGTTGAGCTAACAGATACTCTGTCGTGAACGAAAATGAATAGCCTTTGGAACTACGCTCATAGAAGTGATACTTCATGGAGGGGAAATCGTTGGCCACCTGCCACAACACATGCGGCATAAATAAAATAAGCGCCAGTAGTGCAATACCCCAAAATGATTTCCTTTTCAATAGGGCCAGATTAGATACTATGGTAAAGCCAATGACCAGGATGCCGTGATACTTGCTGAGCATCAACAGACATATAACAACCGCCAGTAGCAGGAACACTGTCCACGAAGAATTCTGCAGATACTGTTTGTACAGATAAAAAAACAACGCAGTGAGAAACAGCAATGGGAAATCAGGAATGGCGAACATGCCCCCACCAAACACCATCCCCAACTGAAGAAAGGCGATGGATGAAACAATAGCATAAAACAGTTTGAGATTGGCTGGCTGGATCATTTTCTCCATCACCCAAATGGTAGCTGTACATAACAAGACAAAAAACAAGCGCACTCCCAATTCATTATGAAAAAGGAGATCGCCTGCTTTTACTAATACGGCTGTAACGGGCGGGTGATCAAAATACCCCCAGGCCAATTCTTTTGAATATCTCCAATAATAAGCTTCATCACCGCGAAGCTCAACATAGTAGGCCTGAATCAGGAGTGAAGCAAGCCAGAGGGTGTAAAATAAAGAGCGTATCCCCATTATGCCTTAACGTTTGCCCTGTGAAGAACCCGGTAGAGCACCCAACAAAACCAGCCCGTAGCCAGCGTTGCCATAACATCCCAGAAATCCATTGGTTTGCCCAACATAGGATGGGCCACCTCATAGAGCACCAGACTGATAGTTATTGTCTTAATCAGGAAATCGTGCTGGGCCCTTGTTTTTCCAATCACGCCAAGAAAGATAAAGATAGTGGCTAGTGTACCCAGTGAATTTCCTATTGTATCGGCAATATGAAAATCGTTGATGTGATGGGAGTAGATATAAGGCCGATAGATAGGCCGCGCAAAGAATTCATAGATCAGCAAGGCGATGAATCCAACAGAAAGGTTAATTCCCCGGGCCCGGGTAAATCTCCAGTGAGTGATATCGTCCTTGAGTTCTTCTACTGTCATATCGAACAAATTATTTCACTGATCTCATTTTGTTTATTCCAAACATGATTAAAACAACAATTAATAAAATGAAATAAATAGTTGTAATGGTACTCTTTGCAATAGAGAATACGCTGGTAACCTGAATCAACCTCGCAGAGATATCGGGATAAGTATTCAACAAGGCGATGATCCCAACGTTTTCAAGATAGTCAAAGAACCCGGCAACCACAGGAAGTAAACACAGGTAGAATAAACTCTCCAACTTTCCGATCTTGTTGAGGAAGTAGGCAATCACCAGGCAATAACTAACCCCAAAAAGAAAAGGGTAAATCAAATCTATGGGAATCTGTTTAACCAGGTAAGTCTGTCTACCTTCTTCGCCCAAGGTGTTCAGCAAGGTATTCACATAGTCAGCATCATACCCCATCGGCATCATGTCCAAAATCTTAATTCCATGGGAATAACTCATTATGGCCGGGATCGTGACGGTGAGCATAAACACATATACGATGTTCGTCAGTACAAATAGTATCAGAACCTTTTTGGCGGACAAGTTTCTCTTGATTAATTCTTTCATTTAATTATATGTTCACTTTCGGAGTGCCCAACAAATAATAAATGCGCATCGGGCCGCTTTTCTTTTCACCCAATTCCCAATCAAACGAGGTCGTATTATCCAGACTTGAAATAAGTTCGGTCAATTCAGCCCTGGAATACGTTCGGAAGATGGATGCGACCCCATCCCACATAATATAGAGTGGAATCAACGGAAGTAAATAAATGAATGGCAGCACCTGCACTCTTACCGGGCGGATAAAGGGTGTTAACAACAAGACATTTAGAATCACAAAAAGCATAGAGACAAAGCTCATCACATCCCTGCCCACAGGCTCAAAGATTGCTATGGGCGATTTTGAGTTGACTGCGTTTTGTAAAATCTTTCTTGCATCAGCAGGTCGGAAATGATGGAAGGATCCAAACAAGGTTCTGAACTTTCCATGCAAATGTAGGGGCATGTCCATGGCGTTGATGGATTCTGGTTCAGCCCTAAACCGGTTACCCCCCTTGGCTTTCGTTCGTTCAAACGCCTTTAGATTGGGATAATAATCCGTAAGCGTAATGGTAAGATTCGGATACTCCTTACTGAGTTCATTAACTAAACTAACTAATCCACCCCCGCCCCCCGATGCACAGTCTACCCAC
>JBEBJH010000391.1:0-2335 GCA_040079965.1 Cyclobacteriaceae bacterium | reverse complement strand
CTTCTTGCCCGGGGTGAAGATTTGCAATTCACGCAGGGAGAAGGTTCGGGTTCGATCATTGAGATTGACTCAGCAACTACCTATCAAACGATGGATGGCTTTGGCTATGCACTTACCGGAGGCAGCGCCATGTTATTGAAAACCAAACTTACCGATGAAGCGCGCGCTACATTACTAAGAGAACTCTTTCTCACGGAAGGAAATGGAATCGGGATCAGCTATTTGCGGGTAAGCATCGGGGCCTCAGACCTGGATGAGTATGTTTTCTCCTACGATGATATGCCGAGCGGTAAAACTGATCCCACGCTTTCGAAATTCAACCTTGCTTACGATACCCTCTACCTGATTCCGGTACTCAAAGAAATTCTTGCGCTTAATCCGACTATTAAAATTATGGGCAGTCCGTGGTCGCCACCCGCGTGGATGAAAACCAACAACCACCCGAAGGGCGGAAGTCTGAAGCCTGAGTATTATGGAGTGTATGCAAATTATTTTGTGAAGTATATTCAGGCAATGACGAACGCAGGAATCACCATCGATGCAGTAACCATTCAAAACGAACCAGAGAATCCAAAGAATACCCCCAGTTTGCTAATGACGGCCGCAGAGCAGAGTGAATTTATAAAGAAACACCTCGGTCCGGCTTTCAGCGCTGCGGGTATAAAAACAAAAATTATTTTGTTCGATCATAATTGTGATAACCCTGAATACCCGATAGCCATACTCAATGATGCCGAAACCAAACCTTTTGTTGACGGATCGGCATTTCACATGTATCTGGGTGAGATCACAGCCCTCTCTCAGGTACATGATGCACATCCGGACAAGAATCTTTATTTCACCGAGCAGTGGACGTGGAGCAAGGGTGAGTTTGGTGGTGACCTGCGCTGGCATGTTAAGAATTTAATTGTGGGCGCTTCGCGCAACTGGAGTCGTAATGTGCTGGAATGGAATCTGGCGGCTGATGAAAATTTTGACCCGCATACAGGCGATGGGGGCTGTGATAGTTGCATGGGGGCGCTTACTATTGGCAGCACAGTAACCCGTAATGTTTCGTACTACATTATTGCGCATGCATCTAAGTTTGTGCCTCCGGGTTCAGCTCGGATTTCTTCAACGATTGTCGATAACCTGCACAACGTTGCCTTTCGCACTCCGGAGGGGAAAAAAGTGTTGGTTGTTGTAAATGATAATGAGATTGATAAAGCATTTTCAATTCGGTATAATAATATGCTTGCTGCAACGTCACTGCCAGCAGGGGCTGTAGGTACGTTTGTTTGGTGATAAATTCAAGCTATGAAAAAGACATTCTTCATTCTTCTGTTTGCTGTGTTATCTATTTCGCTTCATGCGCAAGACAAGCAGTATCTTAATCCGTTCAGTATTAAGCCACCCGGGTATACTCATGTGGTGGTGGTTAATGGTCCGGGTAAAACAATTTATATCTCGGGTCAGGTGCCTGTAAATGCGGCTGGCGAAATTGTTGGTAAGGGCGACCTTAAGCAGCAGGTAACGCAGGTTTATGAAAATCTTCAAACTGCGCTAAAGGCAGCCGGAGCTACCTTTGCCGATGTGGTTAAAATGAATACCTATGTTGTAAATTATAGGCCTGCGGATGTGGTAGTTATTCGGCAAGTAAGGTCTCAGTATATACTAAAGGATCCACCTGCCAGCACCTTAGCGGGAGTTCAGGCATTGTATCATCCCGATATAATGATTGAAATTGAGGCGATTGCAGTGATTAAATAGTTTTTACAGAAAGCAGGCTTTCTTTACCTTTGCACAGTTTTTATGGTTCCGTATTTCAATGCCCGCCCGTACCGAATGGTACATTCGGGCGGGGATAGTATTTCAGATTCCCCTGCCTGCGTGACGCAGTCAGGCAGGGATTCTGAAGATGCAGGTTTTAATAGAAAGGAGATCGGTCGGATCTCTGGTTAAAATAAATATGGTTCCGTAGTACAATGGATAGTATTTCAGATTCCGATTCTGAAGATGCAGGTTCGATTCCTGCCGGGACTACTCAAGGCCAAGTCGTCAAGACCACTTAAAGTGGTCAGACGACTTGGATTCTACGAAGCTTGGTTAATCAACCAGGTCGTTTTTCATTAAATTTATAAATGCAATTTGTTGAAGGAAGCTTCTATCACATTTATAATCGTGGTAACAATAGGCAGTTGATCTTTTTTGAGGAGAGAAATTATAAGTTCTTTCTTAATAAAATAGAACAATACGTAGTACCCCATACTAATCTATTGGCCTGGTGTCTTATGCCTAACCATTTCCATTTGCTGGTACAAGCCAACCTGGAAACGCAGAAGATTGTCAGGGAAAC
>JBEBJH010000390.1:0-2342 GCA_040079965.1 Cyclobacteriaceae bacterium | reverse complement strand
TGGAGTGGATTTTGATGCCGCGAAGATTTTTGCGAAAAAGGAAGCCATTGAAAAGGACCTTCGCTTTGTTGAAGATAGTGCCGATGTTGAAACTGCAATTGGAGCAGGAACAATCGGTTTGGAACTATTGTCACATCCTGCCGAAATTCAAAGTGTATTGGTGGCAGTTGGAAATGGAGCCCTAATAAACGGAGTCGGTAAGGCATTTAAGGCAAATAATCCTAATACAACGGTTATTGGAGTACAGGCAAGTGGTGCTCCCGCCATGATTGAATCCTGGAAAAGCAATAGCATAATTTGTTACCCAGCCATAAATACCATTGCGGATGGAATTGGAGTCCGCATCCCGGTACCAGAGGCACTTGCTGATATGAAGGAAGTAATTGATGAAGGATTACTCGTGAGTGAGGACTTTATTTTGAAGGCGATGAAACTATTGTATCGCGTTGCCGGCCTTGTATGCGAACCATCAGGGGCGATAGCCATTGCTGCGATTATGGAATATCCTACCTTATTTAGAAATAAAACGGTGGCTGCCATTATTTGTGGGAGTAATCTGACTGATGAGCAATTAAAAAACTGGATGTAATATGATCTTAAAAGACACAAACCTTCAGGAAATAGAGCAGGTAATGAATGAAGCCCAGCTTGCATTCCTTTCCTATAAAAATTTTCCTGGAAAGAAGAAAGCAGAATTTCTGCGTGCGATAGCTGATGAAATTGAAGCCCTGGGTCAACAGTTGGTGACCACGGCCATGCGGGAGACTAATCTGCCGGAGGCGCGCATCATCAACGAACGTGGCCGCACTACAAGTCATTGCCGCATGTTTGCTGATTTGGTAGAAGAAGGGTCGTGGGTGGAAGCAAGAATTGACACTGCTATTCCAAATCGGATGCCTGCTCCGAAGCCGGATCTCAGAAAGATGCTGGTTCCAATCGGCCCTGTTGTGGTTTTCGGGGCGGCTAATTTTCCACTGGCCTATTCAACGGCTGGTGGTGATACTGCCTCTGCACTTGCAGCTGGCTGTACGGTGATTGTAAAAGCTCATCCGGCTCATGCCGAATCATCTGCGCTTGTGGCAAGTGCCATTTCTAAAGCAATGGAAAAAACTGGAATGCCCCAAGGTGTATTCCAACATGTGCATGGTGCAAGCTTTGAAGTAGGACAAGCATTAGTGAAACATCCGTTTACTAAAGCAGTAGGATTCACGGGTTCGTTGGCTGGGGGGAAGGCATTGTTTGATTTGGCTAATAAACGTCCCGAACCAATTCCGGTATTTGCTGAGATGAGTAGTATCAATCCCGTTATTCTATTGCCAGAAACATTAAATAGAGATGCCGAAAAAACGGCCGCTGGTTTAGCGGGTTCAATAACACTTGGCGTGGGACAATTTTGTACTAACCCTGGGTTGATCATAGCCGTAGAGGGAGAAGGCTTAGATCGCTTCGTTAAAACTTTATCAGCAGAGATTCAAAAAATAATGCCTGGTACCATGTTGCATCAGGGTATTGCTGATAATTATTCTAAAAAGTTAACGCAGGCTTTGGCACAAAAAGGTGTGAAGGTAGAAGGTCAATCTTCATCTGAATCAAATTATTCTCAGGGCAGACCACACGTTGCTTCAGTATCAGCGGATGAGTTTATGAAAAATCCAATGCTGGCAGAAGAGGTGTTTGGTCCGTTTTCGTTGATCGTGCGCTGTAAGAACACCGATGAATTGCATTCAGTAGTCAATCACTCGCGCGGCCAGTTAACTTCTACTATCGTAGCGGATGAATTCGAGCTGGCAAAGTATTCCAGTCTACTCAATATGTTGGTTGAGAAGGCAGGTCGTTTGGTGGTGAATGGAGTTCCAACTGGTGTTGAGGTTTGTCCTTCCATGCAACATGGCGGACCATTTCCGGCAACAACTGACTCGCGTTTCTCTGCTGTTGGCACGGATGCCATTAAACGATTTTCACGTCCTGTAGCTTTCCAGAATTTCCCTGATTCAATTTTGCCACAGGAGTTGCAGGAATTAAATCCATTGAAGATTTGGAGATTGAGAAATAATGAGTGGGGTAAGAAGTAGGCAATAAGCAACATGTTGTAGGCAATGGAGCATTTTTCCTACTGTTCTTGTCAACTGCCTACTCAATAATTTATAAACTATGAATAAAACATTTTTTTGCATTGATGCCCACACCTGTGGCAATCCCGTTCGCGTTGTGGCGGGTGGAGGACCTCAGTTGGAAGGTAAAAATATGAGCGAGAAGCGTCAGCATTTTTTGCGCGAGTTTGACTGGATACGCAAAGGCTTGATGTTTGAACCCCGAGGTCATGATATGATGAGCGGAAGCAT
>JBEBJH010000389.1:0-2346 GCA_040079965.1 Cyclobacteriaceae bacterium | reverse complement strand
GAGTTAAGCATTGCCAACAAGGAGCTTGCTTTTCAAAATGATGAGAAAGAAAAGCGTGCGGCCGAGTTAATTGTTGCCAACAAAGAAGTGGAGGACTCCAGAAAGTCGTTGGAACGAAAAGCCGAGCAACTGGCGCTGACATCCAAATACAAGTCAGAGTTTTTGGCTAACATGTCGCACGAGTTACGGTCACCTTTGAATAGCTTGCTCATTCTTGCCCAGCAATTGTATGAGAATGCAGAAGGCAACCTGAGTGATAAACAGATCCGGTACGCAAAAACGATTCACGCCTGTGGGGATGATTTGATTCAATTGATCAACGATATTCTTGATCTGTCTAAAATCGAGTCGGGCATTATATCAGCGAACATCGCTACCGTGCGCATCGCTGAAATAGCCTCGTACATTGAGACTACCTATAAACCTATTTCTGAAGCCAGGAATCTCAAATTCAGTATTGAATTGGATAATGATCTCCCGGCTTCTATGGACACGGATATACAGCGTGTAAATCAGATTCTGAAAAACCTTCTTTCCAATGCGTTCAAGTTTACGGAACAAGGTGAAGTATCGCTCAAAATTGCGGTGGCCAAGGGCTGGAAACCCGGCTTCCCCACGCTTGATCAGGCAAAACAAGTAGTCTCCTTTTCCATTACCGATACCGGGATAGGAATACCCAGGGAAAAACAGCTCGTTATTTTCGAAGCTTTTCAGCAGGCAGAAGGTTCTACAAGCCGTAAGTATGGTGGCACGGGGTTAGGGTTATCCATTAGTCGGGGTCTGGTTGAATTATTGGGGGGTACTATTGAGTTAGAAAGCCATGATGGACAGGGTAGCACGTTTACACTTTACCTGCCCCTGCAAACCACTCCAAACATTGTACAGCGGGTAGCATCGCAAAGAACAAAAGTTATTCAACCGGTATTGCAACGGGCTGCGGAACAAAATTATCTCTCTGGTATTTCGCGAACTATCCATGCCCAGGAGAGTGAGCCTTTAGAACTTGTTACGGAGGCAATCAACGAAACGGATGATGACCGCAGCCGTATTGCGGGCAGTGATAAGGTAATAATGGTGATAGAGCATGACCTGCGTTTTGCTATGATCATGATTGAAAAAGCGCATGGGAATGGCTTGAAGGCACTTGTGGCAACCTCGTATCAGGAAGTTTTTGAGTTCCTTACCCGGTTCAATCCTATAGCTATTACCCTGGACGTAAATATGCCCGACACGAGTGGCTGGAAAATCATTCAAATGTTGCGAAGCGATCTGCTGTATAGCCATATTCCTGTTCATGTTATTTCGGGTGAAGAGAATCGCCTTCAGGCGTTACGGCAAGGAGCTCGCAGTTTCCTGCTCAAGCCTTTGGAAAACGGTTTACTCAACCAGCTTTTTAAAGACATGATTTCATTCAGTAAAAAGGAAACCCGGAGTATACTGATTGTAGAAGATAATGAAATTGATGCCTCGCAGATTGCTAAAATGCTGGCCGATAACAAGATTTCGATTACCATTGCCGCAACGAGTATGTATGCCCTTGAATGCATAGCGAAAGAAGATTACGATTGTATTATTCTGGACTATACATTACCCGATATCTCGGGTAATGATCTTATTAACGCGGTAAGCAAGGCAAAAAAATTATTTACGCCTGTGATCGTATATTCGGTAAAAGACTTCTCCAGCATTGAGATGAGCAACGTGATTAATAATTCGAATGCTCATATTATGAAGGAGGTGAATTCAATTGAAAATCTTATCACGGAGACCGTTTCGCAACTGCACATCAATCATAAGAACCTTGCCCCCGCTAAGCGGAAAATCATTGAAAGCATTCGTAACCGGAGGGATCTTCTTAATGGTAAAAATATTCTGGTGGTTGATGATGATGTGCGTAATCTTTTTGCTATGACAACCGTGTTTGAGCGCTTCAACATGACTGTGAATACCGCAGACAGTGGTAAAGAAGCGATCAGCCTGCTACTTGGAGATCCGAAGATTGAAATGGTGCTGATGGATATCATGATGCCTGGTATGGACGGGTATGAAGCCACCCGGATAATCCGGCAACAACATAAGAACAGCACACTTCCGATTATAGCCGTTACCGCCAAAGCAATGAAGCGTGATCGTGAGAAATGCCTGGAGGCCGGTGCGTCTGACTATATAACCAAACCTGTTAAGACTGACCAGTTGCTTTCGTTGATGCGTTTATGGTTTTGTAAACAATAAGTATGCAAATAGAGCCCAAAATTTTGTTGGTGGACGACCGGGAAGACAATTTACTTTCGCTGGAAGTTATTTTACAGCCAGGTGGGTTTACATTTGTACGGGCCAACTCGGGCC
>JBEBJH010000175.1:0-10773 GCA_040079965.1 Cyclobacteriaceae bacterium | reverse complement strand
TAGCAGAGCGATCTCCTCTTTGTTACTAACCCCTTCTATGGCATTTACCTTTGCAGCATAGGATAACAACTCGTCATAATTTTTTTGGCGGTAGTAAACATTGGCAATCAAATAAGGAACAATTTTCGAGTAGGCTTCATTTTGCTCGGCACGTTTTAAGTCAGTCAGGGCATTGGTGAAATCGCCCTGACTGTACTCAATGAAACCAGCATAGTAACTTGAGGCAGGTCCATACTCGCCACCAATAGTTTTATTGAAGTTGAATTGATCAAGAGCTTCTTTCAAAGATTTTTGGTTGAACAAGCTATACCCCCACCGAAAACGACCAATGCGTTGTTGCTCCTGACTTAACCCTGAGAAATCAACTTTCTTATAGAACAGGGATGCTTTCTTAAAATTCTTCTCAGCATAGTAGAAGTTACCAAGATCGTAGTTGGCCGTAATGGCTTTGGGGTGAGTAGGGTTCTCTTTTATAAAATCTTCAATCTGCTTTTCTGAATCCGTATGATACAGATTAAGTGCACAGAAAGCTTTGTAATATTCTGCATCTGCCCGCCTGGCATCTGAAGTTGCCGGTGCGCCTAAGTATTCGGAAAATACTTCTCGCGCAGCACCGTATTGGATGTGATCAATCAGGTCTAGTCCAGTGGTAAAAAGCCGCTCTGCCTTTTGTTGAGAAAGGAGATCTTGAGAATAGGAAAAAAACGAAACCAACCAGACACACAGGAATATAAGGATCCTCTTCATCAAAGATTTTTTCGTAAAACTGACAAAGTCAGAAAATATTGCAGACTTAAGTTTAAAAAATACAGTCCATGCATAAGTCAAAAAAATGGATTGCATGGACTCAAAGCTAGTAATTCTCACTGAGAACTTCATTATAATCATATTAGAATGATGAAGTACCAACAAGAATTTCTCCGGTAACTTAAGATCTGAAAAAGAATCCCTTCTACATCATCAGACGAAAAACCAACTCTTTTAATATTTGTCCTTCGCCCTCGCTACCTGAATCAACACCTTTTAATTTCAGATCAGCTTGCTTTAAAAGCGTGATCCCATCCACCACTTTATTAAGTGAATAATATTGTAAAGCAGCACTATAATCTTTAACAGCAAATGGGCTGATTTTTAGAGCAGTAACAAGTCCCTTTTCACTTCGATCAGGAGTTGAATGTGCTACTAATAACTTACTGAAGAATGAATACAAAAATGCAACCAAAGGAATTACCGGATTCTTACGCGTATTGCTTTCAAAGTAGTTAACAATTTTAGAAACCTGTAGCAGATCTTTCCTGATCAATGCCTTTTGGAGTTCGAAAATATTATACTCTTTGCTGATGCCTACCTGAGCCATCACCTTCTCGGCCGTAATGATTTCGATAGCTGGAGCTCCAATTAGAACCTTATCTATTTCATTTGCTAACCGGTTCAGATCATTTCCAACGTATTCCGCAAGTACACGCACGGCATTATCCTCAAACTTATAACCTTTATTTTTCGTGTACTCCAGAATAAACTCGCCAAGCTGATTATCGTATGGTTTTTTAAACGTTGCTGATACCGTGAGTTGATCTATCTTTTTTCCCAATTCACGCCTCTTATCAAACGTTTTGTGTTTATGACATAGCACGAGAACCGTAGAAGAAAGGGGGCGACTGATGTAATCCAAAAGCAGCTTTGCACCCGTATCTTTTTGCATGTCTTGTATCTCCTGCGCCTCTTTTACAATAACCACTTGCCTTTCGGCCATCATGGGGAACCGCTTTGCATGTGTTAGTAAAGTAGCAACAGTCACATCCTTTCCGTATAGGACAACCTGGTTAAATCCCTTTTCAGAATCACTTAGAGCATTAGCCTCTATATAATTGGAAATCAAATCAATATAATAAGTCTCTTCACCTTGTAATACATATACCAGATCATACTTTCCTGCTGTGATCCGATCTAAAATTTTCTTTGCTCCGGCATCCATCACCTTCTTTTTTGCGCCAAGTTAAAGGCTGTAACCGCGCCAACCAAAGCACCGGCTAAATGAGATTCCCAGGAAATCCTTGGATCCGTAGGCAGCACACCTGCTAAAAAAACACCTCCATAAACAAAAAGAACAAAAGCTGAAACAACCAATGAAACAAAATCCTGCTTTAGCAGGCCATAACAGATTAAAAATGCAGCCAAACCATAAATCAATCCGCTGGCACCAATATGATAGGATAACCGCGGACTAAACATCCAAACCAGAATATTTGTAATAAAGTAGCACCGAAAAAAAACTATCCCACCAATGCGTTCATAAAAGAAGTATAGAATCGACCCCAGGAAAAGCAGTGGAAAGGTATTGGAAAGTAAATGCATGTAGTTACCATGAATCATGGGGGCCGTGAACACACCGATAAGGCCTGAAAAAGTTCTCGGCTTGATGCCCAGAAAACCCAGGTCAATGCCATTAAAAAACTCTATGCTAAAAGTCAGCCACATGATAAACACCAACCTGAAAGGCACCACTGAACTGCCAAAGAACCTTCCTTCCCTCGATGGCATATGTGATTAGTAAGACGCTGGATCTTTTACCATCGGCAAGGCCATGAGTATCTCTTCCTCATCCCCCACTGATTTGAGTCCGAGTACACCTCCCGATGAGTTGGCAATTTCTTTAGCTATCTCCCGTAAACTTCTATAGAATTCAATCGCAAAATTTCGATCAACTTTTTTCAGAACCCCATCAATCTGTTCCAATGATTTAATCACTAAAGGAGTTCTCTTTTCAACATCAACCGGGAAACCCTGAATGACAATTTTTAGCTTATCTTCAAAGTCTTCACCTACTTCCTTATAAAATTCCAACAAGTGAGATTTAGCCCGTTTCTGTTTCTTCTCGGTAAGCGTAATAGCCTTCCTTATTTCTTTATTGTCGATGTGATCATCGGCTCCGGCTATTAAAATGCAAACCAGCATGGGTGCCTTATGCATTAACTCAATCTCCGAGTGCGAAAGTTTATCAAATTCTGGAATCATACTTAATTTTCTTAAAAAGTTCAGGACCCATTACTAACTCGGTGGAATTAACGTAAATTTCAAATAATTTAAGACAATTTGAGCTATCAACTTACAGAGTATTAACCAAAGAGCCAACGGATGTACGAAAAAGATCAAGTACGAATATTTGTTGTGGAGGATGATCCAGCCTATTCCAAATTTCTGAAATACGTACTGAGCCTGAACCCTGATTTTGAGCCGGAATTCTTTTCCACCGGTAAGGCATGCATTGATCAACTTCATAAGAAACCCGATATTATTACCCTCGATTATTCCTTGCCCGACATGGAGGGCGAGAAAGTTTTAAAATCAATCCGGGAATTTGATCCGGATATTAGTGTGATCATAGTTTCAGCCCAGGAAAAAATTGGAACAGCCGTAGGCCTTCTCAAGGGCGGGGCTTTTGATTATATCAGTAAAGATGAAGAGGCCAAAGAACGAATTCTGAACTCTATAAAAAATGCTTTGAATAAAACTTCGCTGATTCGCGAAATAGACCGGCTCAAACATGAGATAACAACCAAATACGAATTTGAAAAGAGTATCATCGGATCAAGCGATGCCATCAAGAAAATCTATGATCTGATTGAGAAAGCAGTAAAAACTCAAATCACCGTTTCCATTACAGGCGAAACCGGAACAGGGAAAGAATTAATTGCAAAGGCTATTCACTATAATTCAAAAAGGAAAAGCAAATCCCTGGTGGCAGTCAATGTTGCTGCCATTCCAAAAGATCTGATTGAAAGCGAACTCTTTGGTTATGAAAAGGGCGCCTTTACGGGTGCTGCCAATCGCAGGATCGGTAAGTTTGAAGAAGCAGAGGGGGGCACTATTTTTCTAGATGAGATTGGCGAAATGGACTTAAGCCTTCAATCTAAATTGTTAAGGGTTCTTCAGGAAAAAGAATTGAGTAGAATTGGTGGTAATCAAGTAATCAAATTGGATGTACGAGTGATTGTTGCTACTCATCGGAATTTACAGGAAGAAGTAAGAGGTGGACGATTTCGTGAAGATTTGTATTACCGTTTGCTTGGGTTGCCCATCCATCTGCCTCCCTTACGGGAACGTAGCAAAGACATTCTCCTTTTGGCCAAGCACTTTGCCGATCATTTTGCGAAGGAAAATGATCTAAAGAAATTAAAAATCAATGCCGATGCCCAGGAAAAACTTCTACACTATTCATTTCCTGGCAATGTAAGGGAACTTAAGTCTGTAATAGAACTTGCCGCAGTAATGTGCACGGATAATGAAATTCAGGCAAAGGATATTACGTTCACAACACCGATCAGGGAAGATGCCCTTCTTACCAAGGAAATGAGCTTGCAGGAGTATACTTATCGGATTATAAGAGGCTACCTTAACAAATACGACAACAACGTATTGGAGGTGGCCAAAAAACTTGATATTGGTAAATCTTCTATTTACCGATACCTGAAAGAAATGGAATCAAACGGAATTTAATATGAAGTCACTATCCTCTTACGTTAAAAAAGGATTGTTCTATAAATCCGTTGTTGAAGACGGTTCTGATATAATCTTTATTGTGGATTACGAGGGTATTATTCTATATCATAATCATTCCGTAAAGGAAACGTTGGGGTATAAAACGGGCAGTCTGGTGGGCAAAAACTTTTTTGAATACTTGCCGCCAAACCTCCTCCCCTTCTTCAAAAAAGAATTTAATAAAAGCACCAAACGGGCATTTAATAAGTCGATTGAATTTCAGTTTATCTGTAGAGATAAATCCTATAAATACCTTGAATTCAATTCCGTAAACTTAAAGCAGAAGGAAGGAATTGATGGATTAATTCTGGATTGCCGCGATATCAGCCAACGAAAAAAAGATGCCGAAGAACTTCTTCGCGCACAAAAAGCAAAAGAACAATTTCTAGCCAACATAAGTCACGAAATCCGGACACCGATCAATGGAATTTCGGGAATGGCTGCCCTGTTAAATCAAAATCCAACAAAAGAGGAACGTCAGACCTACCTGAATGCTATCAAGAGCGCAGCTGATAACCTAAAAGTGATTATCAATGATATCCTCGATCTGGCTTCTATAGAGTCTGGTAAACTTCAATTTGAAAAAATTGGATTCAATCTAAACGATTTATTGCACTCTCTCATCGATACATTTGGTGTTCAGGCTTCCGAAAAGGGAATTGAACTTTCATACACATTAGAGAAAGAGGCCAACAAGGTCTTTATAGGTGACCCTGTACGATTAAATCAGATTCTGATTAACCTGATCAGCAATGCCATTAAGTTTACCCATGCCGGCTATATCCGGGTTTCAGTGAAGACTGAAAAGATAAAGGGCAAAATCTATCGCCTGCGTTTCGACATTTCAGATACAGGCATTGGAATACCTAACGATAAGCTACAAACCATTTTCGAAAGTTTCAGCCAGGCAGATGCAAGTGTAACCCGAAAATACGGTGGAACAGGACTAGGCTTAACAATTGTTAAGCAATTGGTTGAATTGCAAAACGGCACTATCCAGGTTAAAAGCAAAGAGAATGAGGGATCAACTTTCTCCTTCACAATCGCTTACCAGTTAGGGAAAACTGAATTCTTTGACGAGACTAAGCTTTACAAACCGAAAAACAACAGTCAATTAAAGAACGCTTCTGTTCTTTTGGTTGAGGACAATGATATTAATAGATTGTATGCAAGTAGTATTTTGAAAATGTGGGGTTGCCATTTCGAAACTGCAGAAAACGGAGTAGTGGCCCTTGAAAAAATCAGAAATAATGATTTTGATGTAGTTCTTATGGATATACAAATGCCTGTGATGGACGGCTTTGAAACCACCAAAGCCATTCGTCAAGGTGACCCTAAGAAAAACAAGGTGCCCATTATTGCATTGACTGCCAATGCAACTCAAAAAGATTTTGAGAATTGCATTACCGCTGGCATGAATGATTGCATCACGAAACCTTTTACCCAGGAAGATCTTTTTCAAGCATTGACCAAGTACCTTGGCCGTAAACTTACCGTTAAACAACGGGCAGTGGCAGAGCTGTCTAAAACAAAAGATTTACCGGTCATTGATCTTAGCTATCTTAAGAAAGTTTCAAATAACAATGGACAGTTTATCCAGGAAATTGTTGCGTCCTTTCTTGAATCTATGCCAAATACAGTTGAGGAAATTAAGACTCAGCTAGCCCAGAAAAATTGGGAACAATTGTCAAGGGTGGTTCATAAAATTAAACCCACCATTACATTGATGGGCATTCACCACTTAAAAGATAAGATTGTTCTATTGGAACAAGAATCAAAAAATGGTCAAAACGAAAATACAATTCAGGAACTGGCTGAAGAAGTAAGTCTGTTTTTATCCCGGGCAATTAAATCTCTCCGGGAAGTTTAATTTCTATTCATTACCACGAGCTTCTTGCGAACGGTTGCCCCTTCGGGCCCGGTTATTACTACAAAGTAAACAGCATTGGCTAGTTCAGAAATATTGACCTGTTTTATTCCATTCACTGTGTTCTCAAAGTTACCTTCCAACACAGTTACACCGCGCTGATCAATAATTGCCCATTGACTGGCCGGATGTACAGTCGCTGGTAAGCCAAAAGTAAATTCCTTATTGGCCGGATTCGGGAACATTTGAATACTAGTTAAGCTTGCAAGTACTGGTGTCTGATCCTCTATACCTACAACAGGGTCACCGAGTTTTACAGGTCCGGCAATCGCAATCGACTGATAGATTTCTTTTGTGTTCTTATCCTGTACATACCCAACCAGCATCAACTGATTCGGGTTGCTTATAGGTACATCAATCGGCACATCAAACTTAAGTTTGATCAGTTGTTGTCCCTTCACCCAGGTCAGGTTTATGGTCTCGCCATCGCTGCCAAACAGATTTTTACGCAGGACGTTCTTGAATCCATTAACATCTTTCTCAATCAGAGCCACGTTCATGATCAGCGGAGAAGTAAAGTCCTCCTTCGCTGTGATTACCATTTTCACACTGATCTTTTTATTATCTGCGGATGTTGTGTCCTTCAGAGTTAAATTAAAAGGAGGATCCACTAAGGCTCTACGATCAAGTTCTACTTTATTCAACTCATTGGTTACTCCTGTAAACTTGCCTGGAATAAGAATACCATCCATGATTGTATAAGGAGGCTGCGAGGCTCCAAAATAAAGAGCACGGGCTGCAGGATCGGTTGGATTATCTTTGTTAAGCGGATCTGTTCCTGAGAAACTAACGTGATACTGAATATCCTGAAAATCAGATGTGCCCCGATCCGTAATCTGTTGCTGATACAAGCCATTGAGGTAAGCATCTGCGCTTACGCTTGCATTTAAAGTGGATGTTGTGAAGTGTTCAACCAACACATTTCTGGCTTTTTCACCAACAAAGAAGTTATCGAAAGCAAAACCATCGAAATTACCAGGCGCATTACCATCATTACTGCTAAAAGCAATCCTTAATCTAACTTGAGATCGATTAGTCACTGGCACCATATCCAGGTTAAATCGGGCATTCTTCCATTCGACCAGCTTTTCGGTCCAGCCATAGTTACCAATTGATTGAGAGCCCGGATTTGACAAAATACCTACTCCATTAAACCAGTTGACTCCCTCATCTCTGTTAGACTGACCTTCAGGAGGGCCAACAATTCGCCAGGTAAGCCCGCCATTGATTGAGTATTGTAATACAGCACCATCCAGATTCTTCTCGGCATCTGAGAAATAATCCAGTGCAATCATAGGTCGCTTCAATTGAGTCAAATCGAAGCATGGTCCATTGACAGCTGAGTTCTCATTTGAGTAATACGTATTTGTGTTCTTACCCGTCCACCATGCTTTTGCTCCACCAATTGTTGTATTAATTGATGTTCCGGCAGGTGTACCCCAAATCCAACTTGTATCACTCTTGATAATGTTGGTAGGTACTGAATTGGTAGCATTAAATGCCTCGGCAATCCAGCCTCCATCATCTGCTTCAAAAGGCTCCAGGTATTCAGCACCTGCAACAGGTGCTACTGTATTGTAGGGTAGAATGAATACATTCTGAGTCTTAGAATTTGAACATCCGTCATTTGTATCAACTAGCAGAGTTGTACTATAAGTACCATTGGCCACGTATTTGTGCTGCGGATCTTTATAAGTACCAAAAGTTCTGCCTCCATGTGTTCCACCCGGAATTGTGCCAACCCCTGCAGGCAATATATCTCCATCTCCAAAATCCCAGGTATATCCAGTTACCACACTTATTCCTGGAGGAATCGCCCCAACCACCTTCGTAGTCTTATCAAGGAAATTGGTATTATCATTATTGCAAATAGCTGACCAGTTGAAATCAACCTCAGGCACATCACCTACTCGTAATACAAATGGCGAACTAAGATCAGTGCACCCCTGACTTGTCGTCACCTTAAGAGATACATTATAGGTGCCTGATGTTGTATAGCGTTTAGACGCTGCCTGCGTAGTGCTAAAAGTTCCTTGCTGGTCCGACCAAACCCAGCCAGCAATAGTTGCGGGGAATGGTGTTGCATTGATGGTCGAGTTATCCGTAAATACTACATCGCTTACAATACAATTATTAGCTGAAGAGAATATTGAAACCGGGCTTGCAAAGAAGTTTACCGTTCTCTCTCTGAATGTAATCGCATTAAACTGATTCTTAAATGTGTACCGTACTCTATATGAATTCGAAGGAAGCCCATCGGTATCAATAAAATAATCCGGACCGATCTTTACGATTGTCATATCAGCAGCATTAGGTCCTTCTGAGGTAAACTGAGTTTCTGGGGGGAATCCATCGGACGGTACAGGGAAGCCCAATAACTTTATTAAACCCAGGTCCGCACATAGTTCAAATTCCCCGCTCGGGTTTACAAGAGCTCCCTGAATTGCAAAATCAATGGTCGTTACCGGATTGATGAAAGCTTCTTGTTCATCAAAGTTCGTACAACCGTTCCCATCAGTATAAGTATATCTGATAAAGTTTGAACCCAAATCTGCTGCGCTTGGATCAAATACAGCGCGGTCGACAACGTTGATGAATGTACTGCCAATTACAGAGGTTACGGGAGTAATCGTGAATACTCCGCCCGCTAAGTTACCTGTTAATGTAATGGGCGGTCCATTCTCCGCCAGTGAAGACGGAGCGCCTGGAGGCAATCCTGTGAACACTACAACTGGAAGCGGATTAATCTTCAAATTCATTTGATCCGAAACTGCTGTGCAAGGTCCTGCACCATCCGGATCAAGTGCCGTTATCGTTAGAACAACCATAGTATTTACCTCTGCAGGGTCGCTGAAGGAATAGTCAGGCTGTAATATGGTAGGATTCGAGAAAGAACCAAGTCCACCACTCCAGGCGACTGTAGTTGGCGCACCAGCCTGTGATCCCTGAAGCAAGATCGAAGGAATATCGCGACACAATTGCAAATCAGAACCAGCAGAAACAACTGCCGCCTGGTTGATGGTGATACTAATCTCCTCAAATTCTTCAGTACAAGGACCACTCGGTCCATCGGGATCATTCGCAGTAAGTCTGAGGGTAATTGTTGCACCGACATCTGATGCACTTATTGTGTACTGCGAACTTACAACTGAGCCTACCAGATTAGATGCGCTAAGAGTACCTGATCCGGAAATAACACTCCATAGGCCGGTGGTTGCACTACCGCCTATAGTTCCACTCAGGCTTACCGGAGATAATAATAAATTTGATGGTTCGCAGACTACAAAATCAGCAGGTACTGTTACAGTCGGTCTCCTGTTAATCTGCACATTGAGTAAATCCGAAGCCAAGACACATGGTCCTGCCAAGTCGGGATCATTGGTTTCTAATCTGAATACTACCGAGGTAGAAATATCTGCTGGTGCAACTGTGTAAGTGGCTGTTACCAGATTTCCTGCAACGGTGCTTGCTGAGATACTTCCAGCACCCGTTACAACAATCCATGTTCCAGACGTGGCTGCTCCTCCAATGTTTCCGCTCAAAGGAATAGTTGTGGGTTCACAAACCAAGTAGTCTGCACCCGCATTCACTGTGGGGAGTGGATTGATAGTTACAAGAATGTTCCTGACAGGTCCATTACAGCCGTTGGCAGCAGGGGTGATATGGTAGGTTACGGTGCCTGTACTAAAGTTAGTCAATGACAAATTCTGATTAATCAAAGAACCATTACCATTTGAAGCACCCAGGACGTTTCCTGATGCAGTGACCACCCAACTAAAGGTTGTACCACTTACGTTGGTCGGATTGGCATTAATGTTAATGATTGCATTTTGGCCGCTACAAATGGTTACATCTAACCCATCTGCTGTCGGAACAGGTAAAACTGTTACGATATAGTTTACAGGATTTCCAGCACATCCGCTTACCTGAGGTGTAATTGTATAGGTAACAAATCCAATCGTGCTTCCTGTATTTAATGGTGTGTCAGTAATTGCGCCAAAACCTGTAGCTGTAATTCCTGTAAATGTACTTCCGCTCGTAGAGGTTATCCATGAATAAGTAGTAGCTGGGTCGGTGGTTGAAACCGGCACAAAATTGAGAGCCACTCCGCTGCAAACAGTAGTCAATAATTGTAATGCTGTATTTGTAATTACAGGCGTAGGGTTCACGGTCACCACTA
Source organism: Cyclobacteriaceae bacterium (assembly GCA_040079965.1). Taxonomy (GTDB): domain Bacteria; phylum Bacteroidota; class Bacteroidia; order Cytophagales; family Cyclobacteriaceae; genus ELB16-189. Next base: position 127 of record JBEBJH010000175.1, on the reverse strand, counting down.
CAACTTGCATGGCGCCCGTACAGCCACCTGCACTTGGCGTGATTGTATACGTAGCCGTGCCGGCTGAACTGGTCGTGGCCGTCAACGTTTGATTTATACTCGTACCAAAACCTGCCGTAGCTCCGCT
>JBEBJH010000174.1:0-10757 GCA_040079965.1 Cyclobacteriaceae bacterium | reverse complement strand
GATCAGGTAGGCCGAAGCGGAAATGCCCGGATTGATGGCACTTCGCGAGGAGTTCGGAGCAAAAAAACCCCTTAAAGACGCACGCATCGCAGGTTGTCTTCACATGACGATCCAGACTGCTGTATTAATTGAAACCCTTATTGAACTGGGCGCAGAAGTAACCTGGTCATCTTGCAACATTTTCTCAACACAGGATCATGCAGCTGCAGCTATTGCTAAAGCAGGTATTCCCGTGTTTGCCTGGAAAGGAATGAATGAGCAGGAGTTTGACTGGTGCATTGAACAAACGTTACATGCCTTTAAAGATGGTAAGCCATTGAATATGATTTTGGATGATGGCGGAGATCTTACAAACATGGTGTTGGATCGTTATCCAGAACTTGTAAAAGGTATTCGCGGAATTTCAGAAGAAACAACTACCGGTGTTCATAGATTAGTTGAGCGTCAGCACAGTGGTAAGCTTCCGTTGCCTGCCATTAACATCAACGATTCAGTTACCAAGTCTAAGTTTGATAATAAGTATGGCTGTAAAGAATCTTTGGTAGATGCTATTCGCAGAGCTACCGATGTAATGATGGCTGGTAAAGTAGCCGTGGTTGCAGGATATGGTGATGTAGGTAAAGGTTCTGCGGCTTCTTTACGGGGAGCAGGTGCCCGGGTTATAGTAACTGAGATTGATCCGATCTGTGCGCTTCAGGCAGCTATGGATGGATTTGCTGTAAAGAAAATGGATGTTGCCGTTAAGGAAGCGGACATTGTTGTTACTGCTACTGGTAATTTTGGTATCGTATTGTCTCGCCACTTTGAGAACATGAAGGACAAGGCCATTGTATGTAACATCGGTCACTTCGATAATGAAATTGATGTTGCCTGGTTGAAGAAGAACGCAACTCGCGATGAGGTAAAACCGCAGGTTGATTTGTATACTTTAAAAAATGGTCGTCAGGTGATTTTACTTGCCGAAGGCCGTTTAGTGAATTTAGGTTGTGCAACGGGCCACCCATCATTTGTAATGTCAAATTCATTTACAAACCAGACGCTGGCACAGTTAGAACTTTGGCTCAATGCTGATAAGTATGAAAACAAGGTATACATGTTGCCTAAGCATCTGGATGAGAAAGTAGCTCGTTTACACCTTAAGAAAATTGGTGTTGAATTGGAGGAGCTTTCCACTGAACAGGCCAAGTATATTGGTGTCGAAACAAAGGGCCCTTTCAAGCCAGATTATTATCGCTATTAATTGCTTCAGGCCGCTTCCCTTCTCCTTTTGGAGAAGGTGGCCGAAGGCCGGATGAGGTTATTCACTCTCTGCTTGCAAACTAAAGAGAGTAATCCCGTGGTGGGTGCCACGGGATTCTTTTTTTAAAGGCAAACTTTATTTCTTCACTTCGTAACGGACAGTTCTTCCGTTCTTATTTGTGAGGGTCACCATGTTATCACACGTGCCATCGCCATAGTCAACGGTGAGCTCGCGATCACCGTGTTTAATTAATTTAACACCACTTACCGGAATGATCACACCTTCGGCTGCACAGGCTCTGCGGTAAATAAGTCTTTCCAGAATCTCAATTGAATAGCCACGACCATTGCGGAATGTTCCCTGTGCTGTGCCATAGATGATCAAACGATCGAGGAGGTTATTTTCATTGCGTTCATGTTCACGTCTGCGGTTTACCTCACGGGTAGCTACTCGGCCATCAGGCCAGGTAAGCTGACCTCCGGTAAGAACAACTTCATAAACAGTCAACGAATCGGTTACGCTAACGACAGTTATTTTACGGGAGCCTTCAACTTGAATCCCATTGATCGAGTAGTCCTCAAATGAAAGGGTCCACTGCGAGCCAACTTCATTCCAGTTTCCCTGATGAACAACAACAATAGCACCTGTTCTAACATTGCCGCGTGGGTCTGTGCAACCCGTGCCGAAATCTACTCGTAAGCCTCCCTCGGCCTTGGACCCAGATCGGGTTAGGGTAGCGCAAAGTAAGCGCTCATCTGAATAGACTCTTCTCCCAGAAAGATCAGCATCTGTTGAGGCAAATGCTTCCGTGACCAGATCATCACCATCATCGAAATAAGAATCTTCAATGGCATCCAGATTAGCGTCTTCAATTTCTTCGGCAGATAAATCCGGAGTTGTTTCATCGTTGTTACACGATACCAGCAGCGTGAGCGAAAGGCTTAGAATGAGGAAATAAAATTTCCCAATCGACCTCAGTGAATTTTTGATGGTTAGCGTTTTCATAGTCTCGTTAAGTTTGTTTCAGTTGCTTAGAGACTCACGAACATAAGAAGTTTAATAGCACCATTGGTAAAAATGAAAATACTTTCAAGTCTTGTAATTGATTAACGAGGTTAGACGTAGATCCGATCACAAGGTTTAATCTGTAATAGAAAAATCTACGAAACATTTATTATCAGGTCTTTTCTTTTTCAGAGTCCTCGTTCTTTTCTTCCACTAATTCGATGGTAACTTCCTTTCCAATATAATCTTGTCTGTTTCTTGACAGGAAAGGGCCCCCGACAATTCCGATACCGGATAAAGCAAGAATAATCAACAGGATAAGACCAATCGTTCTTAGAATTTTTTTTAAGCGATTCATAGATGGAATTGATGAGCCATAGCAAATGCAATGGTCGGTGTTAAGTAAAATGAATTTGTGAGTTAGGCGGACCCTATCGGGGATTGAGTCCCGGGATCAGGACGAGGTTGAGTCCTCGTCAGTAACTTGAGGATGTTTTGCCTGAACGAAGCGCTGAGGCTGCGAAAATGATTTTTGCCGACTATGATTAGTTGTAAAGGCTATTTGAGTAAGCCTGTTTTGAAAAAGAAGAAAGAAAATTTCAGACTGTTCCCGGAACGGTCTATAGGTAAACTTAACGCTGAATGTTTTCGCTAAGAAATTTCTGCCAGAGTCAACCCACTCAGTTTGTGTTTTGTGTCTTGATTCAGAAGAAAAATTACCCGCGTATCCTGAAAAAAAACTAGCCACGATGGCACTTACCAATAACCACTGTGATAGTGTTTTTCTGAGGTTATATTTTGTGACACGCAACATTTCGAAACAAAGATACAATTACCTGACGGATTTCACCCTAAGTTGATTTACCTCTCTTGCCTGTTCCAGATGTCTTTTTTCGTGAGCAACCATAATATCAAAAGCTGTTTCTAATTTGTACACGATCATTCTGTTAGCGGGCGATGAAATCACGGTGCCTTTTTCAATTAAGTCCTGGCTGGATGCTATCAGATGTTTTAACTCCTGTTGATGTTTTTCGAACTGATCCAGAATGTCACTCCGCACCAAACTTATTGCCGGTTCCCAGATGGGAAAGGTTTTCATTTTTTTCCTTCGGTCGGGTTGTACAGCATCAAGTACGATTTTACCAAAGAACTTCGTAATGAATCCAATTTGTCCATACCGTGGAGTATAGTAGGTTTTGTTACGAACCTGATCCACGATGGGATAATAGCTCTCGTTGACAACGATCAGATGATGGAGGCACTGGGCAATGCTCCATTGCTTGGCATTGGGTTTCCAATTCAGTTGATCAGCAGTGAGCGCTGCAAATTCACTTTTAATTGACTTGGTTATCACATCCAGTTCGGTGCTCCAGCGATCCGATTTCATTTTGACTCTTTTTATAAAAATAACTTAATCTGAAGTAAATTGCCGCATTCGATTTGTTTTTAGTTTTCATTATCTAAAATATTCACTTGAATAAATCACCCACCTCGTCAATCAATCGTTTACCACTGATGGGGGCAGCCTTACTTTGGTCAGGCTTTCATGCCTGGGTGCTGCACCAGTATTTTGGTTTTGAGTGGCGATTAGCTTTATGGGATTCATTCGTTTTCAATCTTTTGATAGTGAATGCCGCCCTGTTGGTAGGCGCGCTATTAAATTACTTGCCGAAGACGGGTATTTTTCAAATTGTTATCGGGCTTGGCCTCATGTTATCGATTGCTTCCGAATGGATTTTCAATCAGGCTATTATCCGGATCGTGCCTGAAGAAACAGCTTATCTGGATTTCCTCTCAAAGTCAACTCCATTGCGCTGGGCGTTGGGATTTATCGTTCTTACCGGAGTTGGAATCGGGATGATTTATTATTTGAGATGGAAGGAATTGATGGAGGTACAAAGTCGTGAAACTGATATGGCTACTCTCGCACGCGAAGCAGAGCTTCAGAAGTTACAATTACAACTTCAGCCGCACTTTTTATTTAATAGTTTGAACTCAATTAATGCATTGATTTTAGTGCAGCCTGATCAGGCACGGCAAATGGTGCAACAACTGTCCGACTTTCTCAGGCTCACCTTAAAACGGGCCGATGAACCTTGGGTATCCTTAGCACAAGAGTTGGAATATCTCGAAACTTATTTAGCAATTGAAAAAGTTCGGTTTGGTCACCGACTGGAAGTTAAGTTGCAGATTGAGGAATCAGCACGAACCTGGTCTATACCAACCTTGGTGTTACAACCACTTTTAGAAAATGCAATTAAGTTTGGACTTTACGGAACTACAGGCCGGATTTTTATTGAGGTAACTACGCGAGTAAGTGATAGTCAGCTGGAAATTGAGATCACGAATCCATTTGATTCTGATATGCAACCATCAACGGGTAGTGGTTTTGGTCTTGCTGGTTTGCAGAGAAGGTTATATCTAATCTATGCCCGCAATGATCTGATTCAAACCCATGCATTGGATAATAAATTTACAGTTAACCTTAAACTTCCCCTCCGATCATGATCAAAATCATTTTGATTGACGATGAGCCCTTGAGCCGGGAAATAATAAAGAACTATCTCCATAAGTTTTCATTGATTGAGGTAGTGGATGAATGTAATGACGGGTTTGAAGGGGTAAAATCTATTCAGCAACATCAGCCTGACCTCGTGTTTCTGGATATTCAAATGCCCAAGATCAATGGCTTTGAAATGCTTGAATTGATTCATCCGATGCCATCTGTAATTTTTATCACCGCGTTTGATGATTATGCCCTTAAAGCGTTTGAAGCCAATGCCATTGATTATTTACTCAAACCAGTTTCGGAGGAGCGTTTTCAAAAAGCGATACAAAAGTTTTTGGACAAGTCTTCGGGCATAACAAACAAAACTGCTCAGTTGCTTGACACAATGGCGCAGTCTCCTTCACAGAACAACCGCATTGTTGTGAAGACAGGAAATAAAGTAAAGATCATACCCGTTCACGACATTCATTACCTGGAGGCAGATGATGACTTTGTAAAAATTTTCATAGCTGATGGTTCTTTTCTAAAAAATAAGACTTTGTCTTTCTATGAACAAACACTCGATCCGCAGCAGTTTGTTCGGGTCCATCGTTCGTACCTGGTTCACATTGGTCAGATTACTAAAATCGAACCCTACCAAAAGGAGACACACATGGCTGTGTTGCGAAATGGTCAACAGATTCCGATTAGCAAAACGGGGTATGGTAAGCTTAAATTAATTCTGGGGCTTTAAGAACGATGGATATACCCAGGAATCTCAAGGCAATCCTTTATAAACAATGCATGGAGTATGTAATGCAACGAATCGAGACGGCCAAACAAGCATTAAGCCATGCTCAGGAATCTGCCAATTCAGAAGAGAAGAGCAGTGCCGGAGATAAGTATGAAACTGGACGGGCCATGGCCCACCTCGAAAGAGAAAAGGCCCTGGAACAACTGAATGAAGCCATGAAACTTAAGTCGGCCCTGGAAAAAGTAAGTCAGACTAATGCAAGCGATAGGGTAAGTCTGGGAAGTATAGTTTTTACAGATACGCGTAATTTTTATTTGGCGATCAGCGCGGGTAAACTAACCTCCAATGGAGTAGAGTTTGTGGCGTTGGCACCGGCTTCGCCATTAGGAGCCATATTATTAGGACGCCAAAAAGGAGATCAGTTCATCTTTAACAAACAGACCTTGGTGATAACGGAAATTCAATAGTCCTTTTTAAATTTTCTAATTCAACTTATTTCATTTTGCTTTGTTAAATCAAGAGATGAAAACTAAAGCCTGGCTTCATGCATTTCGGTTACGCACACTGCCACTCGCGTTGGCGTGTATTGGTATGGCTGGGTTTCTGGCGGCTGCGGCTGGCAAATTTGATCTTGTACTTTTTACGCTTTGTTGCTTAACCACTATTTTTTTACAAGTGCTATCAAATCTAGCGAATGACTATGGTGATTCTTTAAACGGTGCCGATCATGATGGCCGTAAAGGCCCGTTGAGAGCAGTTCAATCGGGTGTAATTTCAGCTGCTCAAATGCGAAGTGCCGTAATAGTATTTTCATTTTTGAGTCTCATCTGCGGGTTATTTCTTCTGTGGGTTTCCTTCGGCACGAATTGGCGTGCCATGGCTCTGTTCTTTTGTTTAGGCCTGATGAGCATAGCCGCTGCCATTGGATATACCGTGGGGAAAAAACCTTATGGCTACATTGGTTTAGGCGATATCTCGGTATTAATTTTTTTTGGATTGGTTGGCGTTATGGGCTCTTATTACCTGTTTACCCACTCCATTAGCTGGAAGGAATTGTTGCCAGCCCTCAGTTGCGGCCTATTCTCTATTGCAGTATTGAATATTAACAACATACGGGACATAGAATCCGATCGGAGTGCAGGTAAATACTCCATTCCTGTAAGGATTGGAAAAGTTAAGGCTGCCAGATATCATTGGATTTTGTTGATCGGAGGGATTCTATGCGCTATTGGTTATACAATTTTGCATTATGAGTCACTCTGGCAGTTTCTTTTTTTGATTACGGTTCCATTATTTGTTAAAAATGGCTTGTCCATTCATCACAAACCATCGGAAGAGTTGGATCCTTTCCTCAAACAAATGGCACTTTCTACCTTATTATTTGTTCTTTTGTTTGGAATAGGCTTAATCCTGTGAAAACTTGATTTAAATCATCTTTTTTAGCACTTTTGACCCAATGGCAAAGGTAGAATTCAATATTGCTTGCACGCTCTGCGATCACCTGAAAGATTCCTTATTCAATGGATTGAATCCTGAGGACATGAGCAGGATTAACAATCACAAAACCTGCATTCAATACAAAAAGGGACAGAATATTTTTTACGAAGGCACTCGCCCCACAGGTCTTTATTGCATGAATGGTGGAAAGGTGAAGGTGTATAAGAACAATGTTCAGGGTAAAGAATTTATCATATACATTGCTAAGCCTGGTGATTTTTTGGGATACCGTGCGCTGCTTAGCGAAGATTTTTATAAAGCTACTGCTACTGTACTGGAGGATGCCAAGATTTGCTTTATTCCAAAAGAAAGTTTTTTCGAAGTGCTTCAAAAGAATCCCGTCTTTATGAGACGTGTGGTTCAGGCTGTTTGTAATGAGATGGGGATCATGGAAGAAAAGCTTGCTGAACTAGCTCATAAATCAGTGCGCGAGCGATTGGCTGCAAATCTTCTTATGCTCAAGGAGACGTATGGTATGGAAGGAGAAGGAAGCACCCTCATTGAGTTGGCATTATCCCGTGAAGATCTGGCGAGTATTGTTGGCACTGCTACCGAAACTGTTATTCGATTATTATCCGAATTCAAAACAGATGGCCTTATTGCCTTTGAGGGTAAGAAAATTCGTGTGCTTGATGCCAGAAAGTTAGCCAAGCAGGCCGACCTGATCATTGCCTGATTTTTTGATCACCCAGTAAATCCAAATTCTTATTGAATTGATTATCAAGGTTAAGTCCACTTGATGTCTAATCAAAACTGACAAAAGTCATCTTTTTCGTTGATACCCATCATTAGCATGCGGCAGGGTATATAATACTTTTGGTTTATAAATAAACCACTAAGATTATGAAACGGATATTGGTTCCCTGCGATTTTTCCGACCCAGCGGTGCAGGCCTTTAAGTTTGCCGTGGATATCGCTAAGGAAAGCAGAGGTGAGGTGATCCTGCTGAATGTAGTAGAGTTACCGGTCATGCACGAAAGTGTGTTGATGCCCACCCTCTCCTTCGAAGAAGCTTTCATCAAAGACATGAAAGCTCATGCAGAAAAGAATTTTGCGAAAATGAAAGACAAGTGGGCCAAGGAAGGGCCTAAGGTTACTTCGTTTGTAGAATTTGGTGGAGCTACTCCAACGATCCGTGATTTTGTTAAGGACAATAAAATAGATCTCATGGTAATGGGTACCCATGGGGCAAGTGGACTTAAAGAATTTTTTGTAGGCTCCAATACTGAAAAAATTGTTCGTACGTCTGAGGTTCCTGTAATCGCCATTAAGGGTCAGGTTAAAATTTCATCCATCAAGAATATTGTTTTTCCCAATACATTTGGGTTGGAGCAAGAAGAACTTACCCTGAAAGTAAAAGCACTTCAGAATTTCTTTAAAGCCAACCTGCACGTATTGTATGTAAATACACCTTCTACGTTCAGAAGGGATATTGAAGTGAAAAAGGAAATGAAGGCCTTTGCCAAGCGGTTCATGCTTAAGGACTATACACTCACAATTTTTAATGATTATAGTGAAGAAGAAGGCTTGCGCAATTTTGTTGCCGATACAAAAGCTGATATGGTAGCAATGTCTACCCATGGGCGAAGGGGAATTAACCACTTGATGAGCGGAAGTATAGCTGAGGATGTGGTGAATCATTTAACCTGCCCAATTTGGACTTATAAGATTAGTTAACTCATTACTATCGTGAAAAAGAACATACTCTTTCCGGTTGACTTTCAACCAACACAAATACATTTGGCCGACTATGCTCAAATGTTTTCTCATGTGGATAGTAAAAGTTTTTCAGGCTTCTTCCTGAAGGATTTTGTTAAGCACCCGAAAAATAAAGTGGTGAGTAGTCCGGATGCTGATAAGTCAGCACTTCAATCATCGCTTGAGCAAGAAGCTAAGGCATTGAATCTGGAAGTTAGTTTTATCCGCTGCCAGGCCAATGGCAATACACTGTTAAACCAAAGCAGGTTTGCTGATCTGGCTTTGATTACTCCGATCACACACGAAAACATCGGGCAATTGATTGAATCTTTTCCTGAGAATTTCTTTAAAGAAGTAGGTTGCCCGATTTTCCTTTCGGATGATTTGCTGCATCCCTACGAGGAGATACTGGTCCTGTTTGATTACGATCAATCGGGGCTGGCGGCTTTAAAATCATTCCTGTCTTTCTTTGGTAAAGAATCCAGCGACAAAAAAGTAACGATTTTGACGGTAAGCCCTGATGACGCCCCTGAAATTCATTTGGAGAAATATCTTGTGAGCTACCTGCAGAAAATTTTTACCAATGTAGGAATTGTGCCAATGAGTAATAAAGATCTGGCCAATCAGCTTGTTAATTATGCCGCAAAACTCAATAAACCAGTGTTGGTGATGGGACGCGCTGCTTTAAATTTGCTGAATAATAACGAACTTGCTACGCAGGTTGCGGATCATCACATGTCTATTTATTACTCAAATAATTAATGGCGGAGGTACAGGAAGACTTGAAATGTTATCACTGCGGCTTGCCGTGTGAAGAAGATAAATTTCAGGTCGAGGATAAAAATTTTTGCTGTTATGGATGCAAGACCGTTTTCGAAATTTTAAACGAAAACGATCTCTGCGAGTATTATTCATTCGATAAAACTCCAGGGGTTACATTACGCCACGTAAGTGATGAATCGTTTGCTTACCTCGATGAACCCTCTATCCGGAAGAAAGTAGTTGAATTTGATTCAAGCTCTTTTATTAGGGTGCGATTTTATATCCCTGCAATTCATTGTATCTCATGCATATGGCTACTAGAGAACCTGCAACGACTTCAAAAGGGAATAGTTAAATCAGAAGTGAACTTTTCAGGAAAGTTCTTGAGGATTGATTTCAATCCTCAGGAAATTCCACTCAGTAAAATTGCGAGGTTTCTCACCTCATTGGGATACACTCCAAAAATCAATTTGAAGAAGGAAGAAGTGCCCAGGTCGGTTGAGTTTAACAAGTCGCTAGTAATCAAATTGGCACTTGCCGGGTTTGCTTTTGGTAACATTATGTTGCTGAGTTTTCCCGAGTACCTGGGGTTGAATCAGAGTGATGAATCTCTCCAACGGGTTTTTTCATTTTTGAATATAACTCTTGCCATTCCGGTTACATTTTACAGCGGCCAGGAGTATTTTGTTAATGCATGGAAGAGCTTTACACAAAGACAAATAAATATTGATGTACCAATAGCCGTGGGATTGTTAGCGCTGTTTTTTCGAAGTGTTTATGATATCATGTTTCATGTTGGTCCGGGATATCTTGATTCATTATCAGGCCTTGTCTTTTTTTTGCTGATCGGTCGTTGGTTTCAGAGCAAGACCTATGAAAACCTGGCCTTTGATCGGGATTACAAGTCCTATTTCCCGCTCGCTGTTCATAAGCTAGTTGAAGAAATCTGGAAACCAGTAGTGGTGTATGAACTTATGCCAGGCGATAGGATTCGCATTCGCAATATGGAGATTGTACCGGCCGATTGCATTCTTGAAAGTGAGGAGGCTTATTTAGATTATAGTTTTGTTACCGGTGAATCTAAGCCTGTACATCTATTCAAAGGAGCGTGGGTATATGCCGGAGGTCGTCTGATCGGCCAACCTATTATCCTAAAAGTTGAGAAGCGAACCTCCCAAAGTCATCTCACGAGTTTGTGGAATGAAGCGGCATTTCAAAAACCAGAGGAAAGCAAGTATAAGCGAATGATTGATCAGGCCGCGCGGAGATTTACCTGGGTGGTTTTGGTTGTTGCCTTGGTCACAGCGGTTGCC
>JBEBJH010000173.1:0-10815 GCA_040079965.1 Cyclobacteriaceae bacterium | reverse complement strand
CGAAGGTTTTGTTTTCCGGGGTTATAGGTTCCTCCCAACCCGGTGCAGACCGCGATGACCTTGTCAAAGTTCTGCATGTTCTTTATGTGTGACATAAATTTTTTGATTTAATGATCTGAACGTGCAATGGCCTGGTACGCGTTGTGATTTTTTCAACTATTTATGAAACTATATATTTTGTATAGCACGCAACCTAAAAGGCATTGGCACGTTTGTTATACATTTTTTCATTAAAAGCAAAAAAAATATTTTCAAAAAGTTACAGACGCGATCGTAAGGGTAGCGGGATGAGTTGGACGGTAGGAGTTTGGGTCGTTACGGTGCAAGTTTGAGTCGCGTTGGTACGAGGTCGTGTCGGGACGGTACGAGTTCAAGTAGTTACGGTACGAATGTGAGCCGCGATGGTGGGAGTGCATGTAGCAACGGTGCGAGTGTGAGTCGCGATGGTAGGAGTGCATGTAGGTACGGTACGAATGTGAGCCGCGATGGTACGAGTGTGAGTCGCGATAGTACGAGTGTGAACCGCGATGGTAGGAATGCATGTAGTTACGGTGCGAGTTTGAGTCGCGGTAGTACGAGTATGTGAGACTTTTCGGTAGTACGAGTTCGAGGCGTTACGGTTGCCTGTCCAGCTGGCAGGCCCTACTCTCTACCTACTCCGTCCATTGGCGGATTCGGTTGGCAAGCTATCCCCTCTCCCAACCTTCTCCGCCAGCTGGCGGATACGGTTGGCAGGCCAACCTTCGCGTAGCTACGGTTGGCAGACACGGAGAGGGAAAGAGTTACACTCCTATTTAAGTTTAACGGTCCCCGAAGCGGGAGACACTGCTGAGAAAAATGCAGAGCGGTCAGTGTGCCTCATTCAAATATAATGTTAGCATAAAAGCATATTTTAAGCCCACTCCATTCTTTAGTAATTAATTGCTTTCTAATGTCTTTTTAGCGGGGTGCTTCTCTTTGGCTTGGGTGTGGAGGTTTTGTTTGATTTTGACGGACTAGTTGTTGGTGCGGCTTTTGAATTTGGGGTTGTAGTAGGTCCAGTTGACGGTCGACTTGAACCAGTATTCTTATTATAATTGCCGCTCGCATTGTTTTGATTCACCGTATTCGAACTGCTCCTGTTGTTATTGTAATTATTGTACGTGTTTTGATTATGGATGATCACCGTATTATTATTATGGCCACCATAATAACCGGCACTGTGATAATAGGTGTTGGAATGATACACGTGAACGGATACCACCGTATAAGGAGCATAATAAGGCGGATAATATCCGTAATAATAGGGAGGGTAATACGGCACATACACGGGCGAATACACATATTGAACAACGGGAACGGTTTCCACAACTACCACTGAACTGGTAACCGGTTGTGTTCCGGTATATGCTGGATTAGGAGTAACAGGCTCTGCGGCTGACTTGGGCTCAATAACATAATCTTTACCATATAAATCCTTATCTCCTACCATCTGCATCGTTACTTTATCATTTTTATCTTTTGATATGAGGATCACAGCAACATCCTGAGTTTCTTTTTCCTTAACATCAACCTGGAGTATGAAGGTGAAATCCTTATCTTTTTGTTCTGTCTTAACCTTTATGAAATCGACTTTGCCATCAAGATTTAAATCCAGGTTGTTGATCCCGGTTTTTTCTTCGTTCAATGTTTTTTCGAAATCTTCTATCGTCTTTGACTTTTGAAACAAATCCAACGTAGCATAGAGATTCAGGTTATCGCCTGGCAAACCCAACAAGGTAGTATCACTTTCTGATTGAGAAAACGCTTGGGTACCTGATAAACTCAATGCCAGTACCCAAACTATCAATAGATTATTTTTCATGATTTTATTTTAGTCTATAATTCAAACTTTCACCAAAAGGTAATACTCTCTTTTACTCTGACTCACTTGCTACTTTTATTCTTCCGCTCTTGGCTGCTTCCATGAGAGCTTTATAGTCACTTTCTGTTTGCTTGTCATAAGCAAAAGCAAAGCGAACCATAGCTTCATCCAGCACATCACTTTTACCTGCATAACCTGCAATCATAGCGGCATCGCCTGACTTGGCATGTGCCAGCGCAAGCGCCCAGCCACATAATTCGGTATAGCGTGGAAAATTTTCAATCTTCATTTTATTGGGATCAAATTCTAATCCGCCTTTCATGTCGCGCAATTGGCGAACGTAAAAGTGAAAACCAGCATGTTGAAGCCATCCCAGAAAAATATCAGGTGAGCCTTGTATTAAACGCTGACCGGCAACTACCCGCTCACCATGATTTTTGAATTTGGATTTGGCTACAAAGGGTTCCAGGACGGATGGTTGTGCTTCTTTAATTTGCAGAAATAATGGGTCTTGATCATGACTTCCTTTTAAGAATATTACCCAGCATCGTGTTCCAACACTGCCAACACCAACCACTTTACGTACCACATCGACAATTCTGTAATGTTTTAAGAGTTCCTTTCGGTCTTCTGGTAGTGATTCAAAATAAAGCTCCAGGAAGATGGCCAACGCCTCTTCTATAGTTTGCCCCTGCATGGTTTTAGTTTCGCGAACAATGAATGGCGCATTTACTTTAAGTCGGTGCTGTTCGTCAACAATGTCGGTTAATTTTTCGAGTACCTGAACATGCGTGCGACTGCGGGCTTTATCCATAATTTTCTCCGCATTCTTTCGTAAAGCAGGTAGCATCGTTTTCATTACTTCACTTCCTGTAAGGGTGGAATACCACAACTCAAGATTCCCCATTTGGGCATATTCCCGGATCCGTTTACGGTAAGATCTGACGGCTGCAGTAACCGATTCTTTACATAACTTTTCATCGCCACCAAGAAATTTAACAGCCGCAACAGCACTAGCAGCAAGTCGTTTCAAATCCCACTCCCACGGAGCAGGGATTGTTTCATCAAAATCATTTATACCAAAAACAAGGTTTCGTTCGGCTGAAGCAAAAATTCCAAAATTGGCTACGTGCATATCGCCACAAGCCTGCACTTGCAAGCCGGTAGTTTTTCCCTGCGCGGCTAAATCTGCTGCCATGATGGCCGCACCTCCGCGGAGAAATGCAAAGGGTGAGGTAAGCATCCTTGCATAGCGAACCGGTACTAAAGTCTGGAGGCGGGTTTTTCCCTGTGCTTCCAGAATGGAGACAGGATCAGCGCGCCTGGACGAAATCTTGTAGTCCCCCTGATTAACACGGGGAAACTTTTTGCGCAAGGCTTTGCCTGCCTCCATGCGCTCCTCTATACTTAATTGCTTTGATTGAAAATGGTTGATAAGTTTTTTGCTCATGATATTAATTTTTAAAATAACTTTTTTGAGTGATCCATAATGTCAAAAAGCAGAAATTCGTTAGATCACCAAGAAGATGGCCACCCTGCCGATTTTATAAGGTAGCACAAACTTCGTTTTTCAGTACCAGGTGTCAGTCAAAGTTCTAATAGTCTCTTATCTCTTTTGATTAAAAGCATGGCGGGTACCATTACCCAAAAACTCATAAGAAAGTAGACGAATTCAAATATAATGTTGCTGTTTTTAGCTGGGTTACCGTTAAATCTACTCAATACTGCATCCCATGTATTGCCATAAAGATTACCAAAGAATATCATCCTGATTACAAGAGCTATCTGTTTAGCGGTTTTTTCTCCATAATGATCAATTAACTTTTCACTCATCTCAGGTTCAGGCTTCCGATTTGTTTCTGCAAAATGTTGAGCATATAACAATGCTAACAACTCAAAATCATTAGCATCAGCTCGAAATTGAAGATTCATCATGCTTTTAACTTCTTCTTCACTAATACCACTGGCGATGGCCTGTTTTGCATGAAACCAGGAACAATAATCACATCCGTTTACCGCAGTGGTAACCGTCATAATTTTTTCGACAAAGACTCTGGTAATTCTTTTATCCCTAAATACTCCTATTATTCCAGGAACGTTCCACAATAAGAAACCAATGTCAGTAACAAATAATCCTGCAGTGAAAATCTTTTTGTGAAATCTCTGTTTGATGCTCAGGTGGTCCATTACACTTTATTTATTCATTCAACCACGATCTCCCTTATCAAAATGAAGGTGATTTAAAACGCAACAATACGTTCGATCACCCAGAACATAGCCAGACTGCCAATAATATAAGGCGGTATAAGCTGGGCAAGTGATAATCGTTGTTCTGAGAGCGGAATCAATTTCTTTGTCACCCAACCTATCGTAGCCATCAGCATCAATACCAAACCGATGAAAAGGAAATGCCCGGTTTCCACCCCGATACTGAAAAACAAAAGTGCCGTGGGAATATGTCCTTCGGGCAAGCCAGCTTCACTGAGTCCTCCGGCAAATCCTAAACCATGCATCAATCCAAAGATGAGCGCTACAATCCAGGGCGAACGCGCAGTAATACCCAGGTGACCTTGCCGCTGCCGAAGAATTTCTGCCGCCACAAAAACGATACTCAGTGCGATGATTGCTTCTACTGGCTTTGAGGGGATATGTACGTAACCGAGTGTTGCCAGCGAGAGCGAGAGGGTATGAGATACCGTAAAAGCAGTGACCGTCTTCACCAGCTTCCATCCGCCATGAGTAATAATGAGTAAGGCCAGTACAAATAAAAGATGATCAATCCCGGTTAGGATGTGTTCAATGCCCAGTAAGGTGTAACTGCGAACAACACCCATCGCATTTGCTTGGGCCGCTACTACAAATAGCGGAGCGGAAGGTGTTAACCGCATGATTTGCATCGAACCATCGAGGCGCTCCAAACGCACCAATACGTCTGTCATCGTTCCACTTAACCCAGCAATTCGAATCGTATCTCCGTCTAATCCCCTTTCGCATTTCATTGACCATCGCTCGGTGAACGAATTGTTGATCATGATACCTCGTGGATTGGTGAGGTTCGAACAACGGGCCGGTAATTCTAAATATAATCCGAAGCGCATGTTGTCACCTAAGCCTGGAACTTTCCAAAGGACGTCATACGTTTCAGCACTTGTTTGTCGTATTTCAAGATAAGCAGGTCGTACCTCGTGCGACCATGCGTCCTGCGCGAGGGAGATATATAAAATGAAAAGGAGAAGAGAACGTTTCATTTAGCTATATAATCTTCGATGATCACGTTGTAATTCTTTAAGAGTTCCTCGTAAAAATTTTCATTCGCTTCACGGATTCGTGCATTGTTCCACTCACGGCTCACCGCTTCACGAACTTCATTCAATGCAGGAACACCACCGTCCACGATGTTAGTGATTTGAATAAGATGCAAGCCGAAAGTTGATTGAAACGGACCTCGCCATGTCCCCTTCGATTCTAGGGGTAATTGAATAACAAATTCATTTCCAAACTGATTGGAAATTTCTGTTTTCCTGCCATTTGATATTTCAGAAGGAAGCAATGTTGGGTCTCCATACTTTGTGAAATTTGTTCCATCATGGTTCAATTGATTGAGTAATTGGATGGCATCTTTCTTAATTGAATTGCCCCGTTTTTCAGGATCAAGAAAAACTTGCCTGAAGGTAAATCGTGGTTCTTCTTTGAATTGATCGGAGTGTGTTGAAAGAAAGGCTTGCAGCACAGAGTCGGATGGGTTAGTCTCTTCGATATTATCATGAACGATGAACTCCATCTTCTGCTGTAATCTTCGCTGAATGATGATATCGTCTTTATCCAGCCCTAGCGCTACTGCCTCTCTGCGATACACTTCTTGTCGCACCCGTTCGCGAATAAGGCCATCAAATTCCTGCTGGGTAGGTTGGCGCTGTCGCATGTTGACAAAGCCAGTCAGGATTGAATTGATTTCGCCTTTCGTGACAACGATATTTTCGGGTGAAGGTGTTTGTGTTGCCACCAGGCTGTAACCTATAAAGATTACAGCCCCCAACAATACAAAGTGAAGTAAGGGCTCTCGTATAAGCTTATTTAAAAAATTCGCCATGTATAATCACTTTGCTGGTGTGTACCAGATAGGTGACGTATACGCGCGGTCGGTAACAATCATTGGAACATAATCGGGCATCTTGATGCCGAACCGCTTCTGATCATAAGCAGTCCATCGTGGTGATGGTATTTGAATCACCCGTACGTAATAAAACGCCAATTGATTTGCGTTAAACTCCGGGTCTTTCCAGTAAGCAGACAACGATGCTGCACCAATGGTGTTGGTATAGCTTGCGTTGGCGATATCTACTGTATTTCCAACGGGCGTCTTACAACGGCCATCCGCTCCGATCTTACGTCCTCCTGAAACTGACACATCAAAGATGCGCTCTTGGGATTTGCCATCTTTATCAAGCCAGCCTTTAACAATTTGAATGCGATCGAGATTTGGACCTTCCGGATCACGCAATGCGGCAACTAAAAATACAGGTTGCTTATTGGCCGGTGCATTTAAAAGATCACTACCCATCGGCACTCCATGGGCGTAACCATTCTCAGCAAAATCGGGTCTGCTAACATCGCTTTGAACAAAATCCCAACCTGCAAACACACGCACAGTTGCGCGGTCACCGGTAGTGGCATATACTTCTTTGCGCTTAAGCGCATCCCAAATTCCTTCACGCGTATTTTCACGGGCCCAAACTCCTCCGAGTCCGGCAGCTGATTCATTCCAAACCGACACGACTGGTTTACCGTCTTTGCTCATGACAAGCGGAGTCTTCCAACGGTCTGGCGAGGGCAATCCATTGGCAAATTCACCAAAGAAGTTGTCTTCACGTGTGGTCACGACACCCACGTGCGCATCGTTACCACCAATCAACCCGGCCTTGTATGGGTTGGCACCAAGCTTTGCGTTTAGTTCCAGACCAGTCTTAAATGCAGAACGAACGTAATTGGCTTTGAGGTTGCTATTGTCCGTAGCTGCCCTTGTAGCGAAATCAACATCCCACCTTTCAAAATTGGCAAACTCATCATTGGGTGATAAGAATGGTGTTGTCTCACCATCACCTTTGATCTGAGTCGCTTCGAGGAGTGGTTCATGACTTGCGCGCATTTCCGCATAAGCCCTGTCCATCGGTTTTCCATCAAAGGTCTCTGCTGTGTACATCTGACCGTTGCTCAGGTTGCCGTTATGGGGAATGGCGAGCACCTGGCCACCCGTCTTCTTTGCGTAGGCATCCATGTAATTCCAAAGGTCAGCCGGATCCTGGCTGTCGAATGCAGAGAAGGGAGCGATCTGGTTTACCTGCTCCAAACTGTCGCGGAAAATAACGGTGCGATGCAAGTTGTTGGCCCCCGGAGCAGACGTCCATTCAAAACCGTGTAGTGTTGTGAAAACACCAGGGTTGTTCCACTTCTCAGCTGATTTGGTAGCGTGATCCCATGCTGAGGCGGTAAGTTTACTCGCATCAAAAACCGGCTTGCCGGTTCCAATCGACATCACCGCTTCGATAGCGGCTTTCACACCTTCTTCAGGACTAGTCTGTGACATTTCATACCAGCGCTTGCCAGTTGGATTGGCAAGAAGATCAGGACTGCCTTCACGAATCTGATCAGAGATGCCCATGTATTCGGCATGGTCAGTGATCGATACCCAGTCCAATGGTCTGTCTTGCTTATAACGAACACCATTGTTCATGACCACTTCACCGCCAGTGGCTACATTAAACAGATCGTCTGGTGTCAGCGTAATTCCGAACATGCCGGCATCAAAAGAAAAACCGGTATGAACGTGAGCCACGCCCCAGTAAACCCGGTTAGGAAAACTCTTATCCACGTAAGTAGAATAGTCTGTGTTACCTACTGCGCTCTTTACGACAGCGATTGCTGGTTTAGCTTTCTCTGTAGTTGGCTGCGCTACAGTTTCTGTTTTCGGTTGTTGTGAATTGCAACTGCTGAGCATAACGGAGATTGCTACAAGCATGCTGAATAATCTGGAATTAAGTTTCATGACTTTTTTGAATTTAAATTGATGGGGAATATTTTCTTTAACATTTGCATATTCTAAAAACTAAATCCGAACCGGACGGTGGGTCCCAAAATTGCCATATCGTAAAGGAACCTGTCAGAGTCGCTGCCGGTTGAATAATTCATCTCCATATATCGGTATCCGATAGTGGCCTGAAATAATTTCGAAAATTTATATCCGGCATCTGCCTGAACCTGCCACGCAAATTTTGAACCCACACCAAATCCGCCCATGTCTGCACGCACTTGCAGGAGCCATTTTCCTTTTAACGGAGCCGTGACACGGGTAATCAGAATCGGGTCAACCCATGTTTCCGTGATCGATGCGGTTTCAGTAATAGATTCTCCGATTCCTGGTTTTACATGGTTTACTTCCACGTCAGCACCGATGTTGTTTAATCTTGCGCCAGCACCTGCTTCCAACCATGAATTTATTTTATACAGACCCGCCAGCTCCCAGGCTGTTTGTTGTACGGTGGCATTTCCATAATTAATCACATTGCCAGGTGTCGCGTCCTGTTTCAACTTCATGTATAAAACATCTGATGCGATAGACCACTTGTTGGTGCGGGCTTCTACATGAAGCATGGCACCCATTTGCAAATGACTCAGTATATCACCGGGATTCGCATCAACCGGCACATCGGGCAGATTACCCAAGCCCATATCTCCAGACATTGAAGGAAACATAAGATAGGGTTCTACAAAAAAGCTCCACTTATTTTTTATTGGGGTGGAATCTTGTGCATGAACAAACAAGACACTTATAAGAAGATAACATAACACGATAGTCTTTTTCATTCTTTGATGGTTGATTTTTTCATGTTAATTTTTTACTGATTCTTCTTTAGTTTAATAGTGTTACAAACCAAAGCGGTATTGAATTCCCGTGAGGAATTGTTGTCGGCTTCCCAGAAAACCATACTCGGCACGAAGCATAAAATGCCGGTTAAATTGAAATTGCGATCCTATAATAAAATTCCATTTGTCCTTCAGCTGTTTGGTAAGTGAATATTGAACCGTAGAAGTTTCTGCGGTAGAGAGGGCTCCATCCAGTGCGGTAAAAATATTGCTGGCGGATTCCAACGCTTTATTGGCTGCTGTATATATTGCGACATTACTAGGGTCTGTTTTTTCTTTCGGAGTAAGACCACCCCACCAATCATTAACTTCCGTTTGTTTTTCATCTATCTTAACGAGCCCATCGTCAACCTTCGTTTGCATTTCGTCTATTGGCAATACCTCTGATAGTGCCAATGAACCATTAGTGGCTGGAGTATAATTAACCCTGAACCCACCTACCCATACTGCAATATTTCGTTCAGGCTTTTTAAACTTAAATGTTTTGCCCAGTCGTGGACCAAAGGAAGAAGTAAAAACAGGTTTATCTAAAGCACTCACATCGGTCCACGTAAAATTCATATCCAGGGCCAGCCAGCCACCACCTACACCTATTGTTGGCGTGAGTCCGAATCCGAATGAGGTAGCATCAAAATCGGCCTTTGACTTGAAGGACGCTATCTCTACCCAATTGTTTCTGAAATCAGGAATGTAAACACCGGCCTCAATGGCTGTTGACGTGTTGGCTTTGGCGAGAATTCCATACACATTTAGAAATGGGAAAAGCCAGATATCGGGTCTGAAATTTAATGCACTTGCGGTAGCTGTAGAATTTTTAAATCGCACGATCTGGTCCAGGTCATACATAGGGCCACCATTAAAACCTACAGAAAGATCGCTGAGTATAATATCGGATTGCTGCCAGAAATAATTAATACTTACACCCGCTGAATAGGGTAACTGAAAACCTTTTTTGGTTGCTGCTTGTCCCCAAATCGGTAATGCGTAAGGATAATCCTGCTTTTTTAAGCTATCCAATTTAGCCTCATTTTTTTCACCTATTATTTTATCAGAATAAACCTGTGCAAAAGATGGAGATACACTTGTTATAAAGAGGAGTGTCAATAATTTATAAATTCTCACACTATACATTTTTGTAATCGTTAGCCAAATTCTAGTTTACCCGTTGTGAATAATCCTGGTTGGTGGCATTAATCTTCATCTTTTGTGCAGGCATATTCATCACCGTAGCAGAAACATGGCTAACGCCAGAACTAAAGCTTTCATAATTGATCACTCCATCAATCGGATCTTTACCCAATAGACTTTTGAATTCTTTGTATTTGAAAAGGTTCGTTTTGGGATCAACATGAACCGTAAGTTTGTCTCCCTGAACATAAACATTGTCGGCTACAGCCACGAGCGTTCCATCGTCCTTTTTTGAAACCGTTGCCTTGCTAAAGAAATCAAGCAATTGACCCTTCGTCATGTAAGCATATTGAACAGAAAGACCGAGCGCTTTTTCAACGTAATCCATCTTGGCTTCAATAGCACTCTTTTGTGCATTGCCACGAAGACCAGGCTTTTGTTTTACTGAGGTTTCGGCATCAATTACTTTAGCCTGAACTTTTCCTGTTGCATCGAAACTGAACTCTGTCCAGGTTGTTGCTTTCAATTGCCCATCCATATAGGCTTCTGATTTTCGCTTCCATAAATAGGATTTAAGTTTTTGCAGGTTGGCGTCTTCAGCTTTGCTTATGGTGAGGGATAATTCTTCGGTATTCAGTTGTGCCTGGGTAGTTAAAAAGCCAAGTAGCAGGAGAATGAGGAGTTTTGTTTTTTTCATAATTACATTGATTTTAATAAGTGGTTTTTGATAGAGGAATTTGAAATGTAATCTTATAATGTCTGTACAAGTATGATAAAAGTCAGGTTGTGGTTTGGCTTTGGTTATGTACCCATTTTCTTTCCCTCCGCTTTGCTTTTCCATCCGAACGTTGAAACCTGAACACTTCCCGCATCATGACGCGGGACTCTTCCAATGTGGTATGCAAAAAATCATAGGTAAACGT
>JBEBJH010000172.1:0-10859 GCA_040079965.1 Cyclobacteriaceae bacterium | reverse complement strand
GACAGGGCAGGAGCCGAGCTGGAATTTCTGCAAGTACCTTGTAAAGCCTGATAGCACCGTGAAGTTCTTTAAATCTTCCGTGAAGCCAATGGATTCACAAATAACAGGAGAATTATAAACTCCAAAATGAAACTACGAGTACTATTCATAATTCTTATCCTTATGGGACTTACTTCATTTTTAGCGAACAAATTATCAGGCAATAAGCCCTCTGGTCAGGTAGTTAATTCTATTTATGAGTTAAAGATCAAGGGCCTTGATGGAAAAGAAATAGATTTCTCGAAGTATAAAGGAAAGAAGCTGCTGATTGTAAATACAGCCTCAAAGTGTGGTAAAACTCCACAGTATGCCGGGTTAGAGAAACTACACGAGCAATTTGCAGATAAGGTAACCGTGTTAGGATTTCCGGCAAATAACTTTTTATGGCAAGAACCTGGCACCAGCGAAGAGATTGCTGCTTTTTGCGAGAAGAATTATGGCGTTCAATTTCAAATGTTTGAAAAATTTTCTGTGAAGGGAAATGATCAACATCCTTTATATCAATGGCTTGAGGCTAAAACAGGCAAAAAGCCAGATTGGAATTTTGCTAAGTACCTGGTTAGCGAAGATGGTACTCAAGTGACATTTTTCAATTCCAGTGTACAACCCTTGGATCCATCCATCATTTCTCAAATTCAATGACTTCCGGTATTACCAGTAAGTGGTAGTTATTGAGGGTTCAACTGTTGATTTTTAAGTTACGTTTTTCTTTAGGATGGATAAAAGCTGGCCATAGATTTGTTGTCTATTGGAACAACTTAAATGATATAACTTTATGAAGAAAATTGCAGGATTTTTATTGTTGTCTGTTATTTGGCTGGCGTGTAGTGAAGATAATCAACCAGCAAGGCTTGACGTAAGGCTTACGGATGCACCGGGCGATTATCAGGAAGTGAACATTGATATTCAGGAAGTTCAGATTCATGCTAATGAAGGCGAGCAGACTAATGGTTGGCAAACGATAGAAATTGAGAAAGGTGTTTATAATTTGCTCGATTTCACCAATGGTTTGGATACGCTTTTGGGTTCTGCTGAATTACCAGCTGGCCGGGTTTCTCAAATACGATTAATTCTAGGATCGGATAATACCTTAAAGGAGAACGATCAGTTCTATGATTTGAGCACACCTAGTGCCCAACAGTCTGGATTAAAGCTTAACCTTCAGTCGACCATTACGGAAGGAATTACCTATACTGTTCTGTTGGATTTTGATGTAGCTCGATCTATTTTAAAAACCGGCAACGGTAAGTATAAACTGAAACCTGTTATCCGGGCGATTACGGAAGCGACAAGTGGCGCCATTGAAGGTACAGTTTCTATCCCGCAGTCTACACCGGCAGTCTATGCAATTCATGAGCAGGATACGGTGGGTACCACATATGCTAACGACCTTGGCAAGTTTATGATTAAAGGTGTGCCGGCTGGAACCTATACATTGTCCTTTGCTCCGGCCACTGGGTATGTTATTCAAGATGTTACCGGAGTAGTTGTAACTACGGGTAGTGTTACCAAGGTAGGGGAAGTGACTGTTATAGAGTAAGAATAGTATTATTTTATATAAAAAGGATGGCTGAAAAGTCATCCTTTTTTTTATTTTAAATGAGAAATAGCTATTCATTATATTTATTTATGAAAAAGCGAACTACTTTATTTCTGTTAATGGCATGCATCTCAATTGTGTCTTATGGTAAAGTTGTTATTCGGGGTAAAATCCGGAATTATGATGGAAAGTCCTTAATTTATTATCACCCCACAATTGAAGGTATTTATACACCCTATGGGAATAACGTTCAGCCTTTAGCGAACGGTACCTTTCGAATTGAATTCGAGAATAAAGGACTGGGTAATGTAAAAGTCAATTACAAAATGCTTTTGTACAGATTTTTTCATGATGAAAACTCTGAGATTTATCTTGAGTTTAATGATCAGGGGATTGATTGGCCAAAGAGAGTGAACGGTGAAAAGGTATTTATCACAGCTGATTCTCTCAAAAAATTGGTTACCCTAAAGATCAGTGGAGATTATGAACCGATTAATAAGTTTTACAATCGAAATATAAGGTCCTCATATTCTATCACTCAGCAGGTAGACGGGAACTATTATTCAAAACAAGTATTTAAAACTACCTCACCAGCATTGGCTTTGTCGGTTTTGGACTCCCTTACCGAACTAGAATTAGATCAAATCAATCGACTGCCCTGGCAAGTGAATAGCGAAAATCCGGTGATTCAGAAAAAGGAAGAGGCTGTGCGTGCTATGTTAACTAATGAAGTGTATGCATTTTATGGCGCCATATTTCTAAACGCCATGTTTTTGAAGCGAAAAGAACAAATATCAAGTGATTCATCTGCGAACCTCAATGTATACAACCGCGACTGGGAACTCTTAATCGAGAAGTTGGCCGATGAAATGAAATCCAAAATAAAGCCTTTGCCAAACAGCCCTGACTATAATGATTTTGTGGAGTCTATGGCATATGCAATTACCGCATACAAACAATATTATTTTCCTCAAAATCCCAACCCATTGGATGAGATGTTGATGGATCGCTTATTTAAATATGACACTATTTTGATTTCTGATAAGAAAGCAAGATTTGCTTACGAACTCAGTGGTCTTCAAAGATTTTTGAATGACCAGTTATTTTATTCCCCTGCCTTATTACATGCTGTTTACGACTTGCAGAAAAAGTACCCTAATTCTGCCAACATGGCTTTTTATAGGCCGCAGATGGAAAAATTAAGAATAAACTTAGAAACAGCTCAGCATGAGTTTAAAGGTGGTAAAATCATTAACTCAAATTATAACTCATTGAATGATTTATTGAGACGATTTGAGGGAAAAAATGTGCTTATTGATATATGGGCTACCTGGTGTCATCCTTGCATTGAAGATTTCAAGTACAAAAGTTCAATTCAGCCATACATAGATAGCTTACTATTGGAGATACTCTACATCTCAATTGACAAACCTGAATGGGATGACCGCTGGCGCCAGAGCATTAAGATTAATCAATTGGAGGGGTATCACTTTCGCGCCAATAACAAGTTTATAATCGACATGTGGAACACCATTGGCGATTGGCAGGGTGCTATCCCTCGTTATGTATTGATTGATAAGAGAGGTAACATTTTTAAAAGTACTGCCGCCCGACCCAGCATGAGAAATGAGTTACCTTCTCAGATAACTGAGTTAGTAAACAAATTGGAATAGCTTCATTTTCGCCCCCTAAAAACTCCGGTTTCACCGACTTTTGTCTGTCGATAGCCTAAATGCCATAGTCCTGTAAGGGATTACCCCGTTATTTTGGGTAAACAAACACAAAGCACTATGAGTAACGACAAGAAAAAAATGAGCAGCAGCTTCTGGGTAGGTGCTATCATTCTTGCAATCGGAAGTTTTTTACTTCTTGACCGGATGGATATCCTGTACTTCCCGGGTTGGCTTTTTTCTTGGAAGACTTTTTTGATCGCACTGGGTCTGATCATTGGTATCAACAAGAAATTTGAAGGTATAGGCTGGCTGGTATTAATTCTGGTCGGTGGATTTTTCATGATCGATGATATTCCAGGCTTTCCATATGATATTGATCGCTATGCTTTTCCGGTAGGAGTGATAATTGTAGGAGTATTTATAGTGGGGCGCTCTATTATGGGTTCCACCCAGCGCGAAGCAAGAAAAACATTGTGGGGTGATGGCGTTATAACGAATGATGAAGGGGGCGATGACTATTTCGATATCACTACAGTCTTTGGGGGCACTAAAAAGAAAGTGTTTTCAAAAAAGTTCAAAGGTGGTGAAACGACCTGCATCTTTGGTGGTACAGACATAGATTTAACTCAGGCTGATATTGAAGGTACCGTAGTGATTGATGTGGTCCAACTCTTTGGTGGAGTGAAACTGATTGTGCCTTCCAATTGGGAATTGAAATCGGACGTGACTGCGATTTTAGGGGGCTTTGATGATAAGCGAAACACACCGCAGAACCCATCTCCTGGAAAGAAATTGATTGTAACCGGGTTTGTGATGTTTGGTGGTGTTGAGATCAAGAGCTACTAGAAATTTCAACAATCCACAGCATCATGAATTGGTACATCGCAAAATTGGTCTTTCAGGTAATTAGTGGCGAGGGCTTCCATACACCTCAGTTTGATGAGCAGTGGCGGTTGATAAAAGCTGATGAAGTTATCTGGGCTCATGAAAAAGCGCGGGTGCTGGGCTGGCTTGAACAGGGATGTTTTGATGATGCGTGCCAACGGAAAGTGGAGTGGAGGTTTATTGAAGTGGCCGAGATACAGCAAGTAACTACGATGGAGGATGGTGTACAACTTTACTCAACTACCGAAGAACCGACTGATGCGATTGCTTATGTTGACATGGTTAGAAGAAAGGCGCAAAAGTCATTGGCACTAGCGCAAAATAGAGAGCAAGGGCTGCTCAAGAGGGCATAAAAAAAACGGGGAAAGATCAATTGCTTGACTTTCCCCGTCTCTATTGTACACCAACCGGAGTCGAAGCACAATCCTAAACTGTTTATGACCTTGTAAAATCTGCCCCGGTTATTTCACAACAACCGTTCTCAACTTCATGTCAATACATACTTTCCGAGGAGAGCCTGCGACTGACATAATCTATCCACTCCGCTTTTTTGTAATCATTTTCCGAAGAAAATAACTTTTTGTTTTTCGGTGCGGGGTCGATCCCCTTGTCGATAATTCAACTTAGTGATATGAAGGTAATTCATGTTAGTTGTCGTACAAAAGAAATTGAATAAAAGAAACTCACAACTTATCAACCGACTTATCAACATCCGGTAACTTCTACTTTTTCTGAACTTTGTAAGAAGCACTTCAATCTTTGTTTGAAGTTACTTACTATGGCCATTGTGAACCTGGGCATTTTCCTTTCGCGAATTCTTCACAAAGAGATTCTTCTTACTGAAACCAATTTTTAATAATTTACTCCTGATTGATTCTTGAAAGAAGGAATTAGCGATTGAATCATAGTAATAGTACACATTTATGACAAAAGTCATCTTTTACCCTAATTACAGTCATGTCTGACTAAATGGCCCTATTCTACTTTTAAACCCTGTAAACAGACCTAAACCCGCGCTTATCTATGGAACTCGAAAAAATCCACTACGACAACAAAATTGTCAAAGCATTTATTATCGCCACAGTCATTTTTGGTATTGTGGGGATGTCGGTTGGCTTATTGGCCGCCATCCAACTTTTCTATCCCGTTGCCAACTTTGATCTGCAGTATACTTCTTTTGGAAGGATCAGGCCTTTACACACCAATGCAGTGATCTTTGCCTTTGTGGGCAATGCAATGTTTGCCGGGGTCTATTACAGCATGCAGCGGTTGCTTAAAGCCCGCATGTTTAATGATTCGCTCAGTTGGATTCACTTCTGGGGCTGGCAATTGATCATACTTGCAGCTGCCATCACGCTCCCATTAGGCCTCACCACCTCAAAGGAATATGCAGAACTTGAGTGGCCGGTCGACATTGCCATTGCACTCATCTGGGTAGTATTTGGTATCAACATGATTGGTACTATCATTAAAAGAAGAGAGCAACACATGTATGTTGCCATCTGGTTTTACATTGCAACGTTTGTTACGGTAGCGGTATTGCATATCGTTAACTCTTTCGAGATGCCAGTGACTTTATTTAAAAGTTACTCCGCGTATGCGGGTGTTCAAGATGCTTTGGTGCAGTGGTGGTATGGGCACAATGCGGTTGCTTTCTTTTTGACAACTCCGTTTTTGGGTATTATGTATTACTTCCTGCCAAAGGCTGCTAATCGCCCTGTTTATTCATACAGGTTATCAATCATTCACTTTTGGTCTTTGATTTTCATTTATATCTGGGCAGGGCCGCACCACTTGTTATATACTGCGTTGCCAGATTGGGCTCAATCGTTGGGTGTAGTGTTTTCTATTATGCTCATCGCTCCTTCATGGGGTGGTATGCTTAATGGCTTGTTCACTTTGCGTGGAGCCTGGGACCGGGTGCGTGAAGATGCCGTGCTTAAGTTTATGGTAGTAGCTGTTACTGCCTACGGCATGGCAACGCTGGAAGGGCCACTGCTTTCATTGAAGAATGTAAATGCTATCACACACTATACTGACTGGATTGTTGCACACGTGCACGTAGGTGGTTTGGGTTGGAATGGGTTCCTGATCTTCGGTATGCTCTACTGGGTAATCCCACGCATGTGGAACACCAAACTCTATTCATCAAAATTGGCGAACCTGCACTTCTGGATAGGTACCCTCGGGATTGTATTCTATGCACTGCCGATGTATATAGGCGGTGTAGTACAAAGCCTGATGTGGAAAGAGTTCGCAGCCGATGGGTTCCTCAAGTATCAAAACTTCCTGGAAACAACTACCCAGATTTTGCCTATGTATATGCTTCGGGCAACCGGTGGAGCATTGTATCTGACAGGCGTCTTTATCATGACGTATAATTTAATTAAGACTGCTGCTACCGGTAAATTCATCGCAAACGAAGAAGCTGAAGTAGCTCCGATGGCCAAAGTAACTTCTACCGGTGGCTATTGGCACCACATCCTTGAGCGCAAACCAATTTTATTTACAACGCTTGCATTGGTTGCTATTTTAATCGGTGGAATAATAGAATTGGTACCCACGTTCTTAATCAAGTCAAATATACCAACCATAGCGAGCGTGAAACCATACACTCCGCTTGAATTGCATGGCCGCGATATTTATATCCGCGAAGGTTGTGTTGGTTGCCACTCCCAGATGATCAGACCGTTCCGTTCGGAGGTGCAACGCTACGACCCTAAAGGGGGCGAGTATTCCAAGGCTGGTGAATATGTATATGATCACCCGTTCCTCTGGGGATCTAAACGGACAGGTCCGGATTTGCATCGCACGGGTGGTAAGTATGCCGATAGCTGGCACTTCCGTCACATGCTCACTCCGGGCGAAGTAAGTACGGGTTCGATTATGCCGGCTTATCCCTGGTTGTATGAACAACAAATTAATAAAGACATTACCGCTTCTATGATAAATGCGTTGCGTACGGTGGGTGTACCTTATGAAGAAGGTTACGAAGACAGGGCCAATGAAGATCTGGATAAACAAGCAAACCGGATTGTAGAAGGACTTCAATTGGAAGGACTTGAAACAAGTAGTGATGCAGAGATTGTTGCCTTGATTGCTTATCTGCAGCGCTTAGGAACGGATATTAAGTTGGAGAAAGTAGCCACTAACCAATAATCTGCACAGCTATGTATAAAAACATTCTTCCAGGTATTGATCATGTAGCTATCTGGCCTTTGATCTCCTTTGGTATCTTCTTTGTCTTCTTTATTGTGTTGCTCTGGTGGGTATTCACAGCCGACAAAGCATTCATAAATGAAATGAGTCAAAAGCCACTTCAAGATGGATCAGAACTAAACCATGACGCAGAACCCTTAAATCTATAAGTATTATGAAAAGAATTATTGCATTTCTCACTGCCCTGTTTGGCCTGGCTACAATGGGCTTCGGACAGACTACGGCCGAGACCGCAACGGCTACTTCTCTTTGGGACGATCCCATGATCACTTTTTATATCGTGGTAGGTTTCATTTTTGTTGTCGTGGTACTGGTTCTGCTGGTAGCCCTGTACATGTTGCAGGTGCTCAACTTTATGGTAAAACAAGCTACACGCGAGCGTTCCGAACGATTGGGTATAGCTTACAAAGAAGAGCCCTCTTTCTGGTCGAAATTATGGACTAAGTCAAATGATTTTGTTCCCATGGAAAAGGAGGCTGATATTATGCTCGACCACAATTACGATGGTATTCGGGAGTTAGACAATCACCTGCCACCCTGGTGGACCGGTTTGTTTTATTTAACAATTGTTTTTGCGGTAGTTTATATTGCTTTCTATCACTTGTCCGACACATTGCCCTTACCCCTTAAGGAATATGAAAAGGAATTAGCTGTGGCTGATGAACAGGCGCGCAAGTTAAAAGCATCTAGTCCTACAGCAGCTATTGACGAAACTAATGTTAAAATTGTTACAGATGCGGTAGCGCTAGCTGATGGCAAGACAACCTTTCTAACCAATTGCGCTTCCTGCCACCGTAAAGATGGAGGTGGAGATATTGGTCCTAACCTTACAGATGAATACTGGAAACACGGTGGATCGGTACAAAATATTTTCACGGTAGTACGACACGGTGTACAGGGAACAAATATGATTGCATGGGAAGGGTTTATCAGTCCGGAAAAAATGCAGAATGTGACCAGCTATATTCTTTCAATAAAAGGATCAAATCCGGAAAATCCCAAGAAGCCTGAGGGTACGATTTATACTCCTAAACAGGAAACTGCTTCCGATACAACGAAAGTGCAGGCTAGTTTATAAAATAGAGACATCTCTGAAACATTGATGGTGAATTGTGATGAAAGTGGAAATGTTTTAGAGATGTCTTTTGTTATTAAGTCGAAATAAAATGTCATGAAGGAAGTTAGCCAGCATAATCTGTATGAGTACGAAGAGGAATTTCGGGATACCCTTGCTACCGTAGATGAGAAAGGAAAGAGGGTTTGGATTTATCCAAAGAAACCATCAGGCCACTATCATCGCAACCGGATTATTGTCACTGTCATTTTGCTTTCGCTTTTTTTTGTAACACCATTTATTCAGATGAACGGCCGGCCGTTCATGCTCTTCAATATTTTTGAACGAAAGTTTATTTTATTTGGGCAGGTTTTCTGGCCGCAGGATTTCTTTCTGTTAGCCCTTACCTTAATCACGCTATTCGTTTTTGTAATACTGTTTACGGTAGCCTTTGGTCGCTTATGGTGTGGATGGGCCTGCCCTCAAACACTCTTCATGGAAATGGTTTTCAGAAAAATTGAATATTGGATTGAAGGCGATGCCAATTCACAAAGGCGACTTAATAATGGACCGTGGAATAATGAAAAGGTATTTAAGAAATCAAACAAGCAACTCATCTTCGTTTTAATCTCAGTTATAATCTCCCATACCACCATGGCTTACCTGATTGGCATAGATCAGGTGAAGGAGATTGTAACTCAATCGCCCTCAGAACACATGGCTGGTTTCATCGGCCTTGTAGTATTTACCGGAATCTTTTATGGAGTCTTTGCCTATTTCAGGGAGCAAGCCTGTATCGCTGTTTGTCCTTATGGACGGTTGCAAGGGGTTCTGCTTGTAAAGGATTCTATTGTAGTAGCCTATGATTGGCTTCGTGGGGAACCACGCGGCAAGTTGAA
Organism: Cyclobacteriaceae bacterium; assembly: GCA_040079965.1. Classification (GTDB taxonomy): domain Bacteria; phylum Bacteroidota; class Bacteroidia; order Cytophagales; family Cyclobacteriaceae; genus ELB16-189. Next base: position 1,550 of record JBEBJH010000172.1, on the reverse strand, counting down.
GAAACACCAGGCAACCATAACTGAAAAGCAAGGTGATTGCATCGATTGCAAATTATGTGTACATGTATGCCCCACAGGCATTGATATTCGCAATGGAACTCAGCTTGAGTGCGTGAATTGCACGGCCTGCATGGATGTATGTGATGATGTAATGGATAAGATCCACAAGCCTAAAGGACTAATTCGCTATTCTTCCTACACGGCTATTAAGGAGGGAACCCAACGTCTATTTACTCCCCGTATCGCAGGTTATGCAGTTGTACTTACCGCTCTAATTAGTTTATTAAGCTATTTTATTTTTACACGGGCTGATATCGAAACCACAGTACTGAAAGTGCCTGGTACGTTATATACAAAAACAGATGATGGCCAGATAACTAATTTGTACAGCATAGAGTTTGTGAATAAGACGTTTGATGACATTTCACTTCAGGTAAAAGTGGAATCTCCCTCACAGGCAACCTTCATGAAAATTGGCGATCAGAATATTGTTGTACCAAAAGGGGGTATTCTTAAAGGCATGATCATGGTTAAATTGCCTGAGGAAGCAATTACCTCAATGAAAACCGTGATCGAATTAGGTATTTATCAAAATGGAGAAAAGGTAGAAACTGCCAGGGCAAAATTTATTGGTCCGATAATCCGTAAAAAGACGGAAGATCATGATAAAGAAAAAATCGATGATGATGATAAAGACTAATTTAATTCACTCTTAAATTTGAACTTGTTATGAAATGGGTTGTTACCGCATTTGTCTTCTTCGCCTTATTTATAGGCACCTTGGTGGTTATCAGCATGCGACAGGATATTGGCCTGGTTTCGAAAGATTATTACCAGGATGAATTGAAGCATAGTGAGAAGATGGCAAGGCAAGTAAACGCCAGTCAGCTTTCAGAACAACCCCATATGACCTTTGAAAATAACTCCATTAAGATTGTTTATCCACTTTTCTCATCGATCGAATCCGGGGCACTAAAAGTGCAACGCCCATCGGATGAACGCCTGGATCAGCAGTTTGAAATCACGGCCGGGGGTGGCGACAGTCAGTCCTTTGAATTGAAGGTATGGGAAAAGGGATTATATCGCGTTAGCCTGACCTTGACTATGGAAGGTAAGGAATATTACTTTGAAAAATTGATGGTGTTATAGCGTATGTGGACGGCCGTAATCATGGGTTTAGCAGGGAGTTTACATTGTGCAGGCATGTGCAGCCCGTTGGCTATGGCCATAACATCAAAAAAACCTTTTCTCCGCTACAAGATCGTCTATAATACCGGAAGGATACTTATGTATGGCTTACTGGGTGCATTAGCGGCAGGTTTTGGAAGTCTGTTCATGCTTACTTCTTACCAAAGTTTACTATCCTTTTCAATAGGAGCTGTTTTTCTTCTCATGGGCATAGGTGCTATTTCCGGAGTGCGGATTCCTTATTTGACTGAAGGATTAAACAGATTTACTTCCCGCCTGAAGAGTATGTTTAACTTTTGGTTGCAACGAAAGGGAGTTGCACCTGTTTTTGTTATGGGTATGCTTAATGGCCTATTACCCTG
>JBEBJH010000388.1:0-2372 GCA_040079965.1 Cyclobacteriaceae bacterium | reverse complement strand
GCTATAAGCAGACCCAACATCAACACGGATAGTTTAAAATATTGTTTCATTGATTTGGGTGGTTTAAACGGGGGTTGTTACTTCTTTATATTTCTGATATAATTTTTTTCCTTTTTCAGTACACATGCCATGTACGAACAGTTCAAAGAGCTGAGTCTGGACTTCTACAAAATTGAAACGGTCTTTAGGAAATAACTCCGGATTAAAGGCTGCCTCAATTAAAATCAACCGGGTGATCGCCATAATCTCAGCATTGATTTCTGGTCGGTAAAAACCGTCATCAATGCCTTGACGGATATTACGTACTACCGACTGGCTAATGATTTTGACTTTATGCTCCGTATAAAGAGCCCAGGCTTTAGTATGGTACTTCTGCAAGTCATATAGCATGGAAGGATTCAGATTCTCCAGATCGTGTTTCATACACACAGAGATTTTGCTCAGCTCTTCAATGGAGTTTTTTGAGCTCTGCGCGATTTGCTCATACTGCCGGAAACTACGCTCGAGGTACATCTCCGACATTTTGTAAACCAGTTCATCTTTGTCGGCAAAATGCTGATACAGGGTCTTTTTCGAAACCGACAAGTGCCTTGCTATGTCGTCCATGGTTACGCTGCGTATCCCATACTTCATGAAAAGCGCCTCTGTGCCTTCCAAAATTTTCTCACGTGTCTCTATTTCTTCCATAAGCGGGCGCAAAACTATGGAAACTATTTACTTTACCAAAGTTTCCACAGTTTCCTTCAACGCCCTTTTTGGGTATTTGTTCGATGTTTTTACAAAAAAGTTTAAGGATATTTTGCGAAGTGTTTCCTCAACCGTTTGAAGTGCCTGAATTTGCAGCTGGGCTGCCTTCTTCTCTATAGCACCATTTTTCTTTCATCTTCTGCTTAAACCGCTCGCGGTCTTCAGCTGGCATGCTTCCCCACTTTTCTTTCCAATAATATTTCCATGGGCCGGCAGCATGACCCTGATTACAATGGCTTCTTCCTCCAAAACTCCAAAAGAAGATCTTGGATAATACAAGCAAACCAAGGGTTTGCCAGAAGTTGATGACAGGGCCACTAAACAACTCGGGCACAAGCCAATTCCACAAATACATGGTCCCTATCACAAAGCCAAAAGCAATGCTGATCCCTATCAGGGCGACCATTAAAATTTTTCCAACCCACATTCCACGTTTCATACTCTTATTATTTTAAGTTTCTTAATTATCTCTTTCCAGGTGTCAGACCGCTCTAAGCGGTCTGACGTTTTCTACTTTTACCCAACCACATCATCATAAAAATTCTGTAACCTTTTACGCAACGCCATGATAGCATAGCGCTTGCGCGATAACAAGGTATTGATGGAGATCCCGGTCTCCTCTGCGATCTCCCGAAAACTCTTTTCTTCAAGTTCATTGAGGATGAAGATCTCGCGTTGATCGGCTGGTAACTCTGCCAGGGCATCGGTTACTTCATCCCAAATTGCTTCTCGTAGTAACGTTGCCTCGGGTGTGTTATCAAGGTCAGGCAAAATCTCCTGAAGAGTTAGTGGGGCATCATCATCTTTACCGGAAAGCAACTCAAAGTCGGTGCGCTTCGGACGGCTTGCATCTCTGCGGTAGCGATCTATGATTTTATTTCGGGCAACGCTGTATAGCCACGAAGTAACACGGTCGAGCGATTGAATGGAATTGAACCCTTCAATAAACTGATAAAAAACATCCTGAAGGATATCCTCCGCCTCTTCCACCGTAGACACGCGGCTGCGGATAAACCCCAACAGCTTGTCTTTCTCCTTCAGGAATGTATTTTGTTTTAACTCTTGCATTGCCAGGTCCATCCCACCGCATTGTTATTACATCTGCATAGACGGGGCATGGGGTCGGATTATTTTAACAAAGGTGAAAAAAGTTCAATTAACTAGCTGGTTGCTTTGGTTTCAGCCAGAAACGCGGACACTCGAAGATTCTCAAATCAAGATTTGGAATTCGTCACTCGAAATTCCTTCCTAAAGATTTCCCTTCTTCAGTTCCGTAACTGCATAGTCTGTAGCGCGTGCCGTAAGGGCCATATAGGTGATTGATGGATTTTGACACGCAGATGAAGTCATGCACGCGCCATCGGTGACAAATACATTCTTCACTTCATGCAATTGATTCCACTTATTCAGAACGGACGACTTTGGATCTTTGCCCATGCGCGCAGTGCCCATCTCATGAATGCACAAACCCGGATACGCTTTATCGTCATCGAACGTTGAAATGTTTTTCATGCCTGCGCTTTCAAGCATCTCGGCAGCGCTGTTCATCATATCCTTGCGCATGGCCATTTCATTCTCCTTGAATTCACAATCAATGTCCAGTAAAGGAAGACCCCACTTGTCTT
>JBEBJH010000171.1:0-10992 GCA_040079965.1 Cyclobacteriaceae bacterium | reverse complement strand
CTGTAAAATCTTCCTTGATTTGATTTGCTTTTACAGTATCACTTATGCTACCGTTTTTCACAAGTTCCAGGTTATTATTAAGATACAATGCCCGAAGTGATGATATACCCACGTTAGCCGCTTGTTCTGCCAGAGGGTCGATGTGAATACTATCGCCCACCACAACGTAACCCGCCACAGATCCACCATTTAATATTGGCTTTATGGTTTTTCCTGTTCCGCCAGGAATCCGACTAAGCTCAGAATTGCGATTCCCATTTTTGTCAGTTCTAATAATTACCGTTTCATAGTAGGTTGTATCATTAATTGCATCTTCAACTAACATATTTCCAACCATGACATATCCATCAGGAATAATCTCTAAAGAAGAGGCTGTAATACTGTAGGGTCCTTCATAAAACTTTAAGAAAGTATTACGGGGTGCTAAATCGGTAACATCCAGATTGTTGCAAGTAATAGCCAGGAAGGATGCGATAATAATGTAGAGGACTGACTTTTTCATTGGCTAATCTTAATCTTCTTTTTCTTAGGTTCGAATATATTCAATAGGTAAGAGCCGCTCACCACGAGTGAGGATACCTTAAAAACAGGATCAGCGTAGCCTTGTTCCCAGGCCGCCTGCTCATTTGCATACGAAGTTTCAGCAGAATTTACATTTGTAATTCCATACAGGTACCGGAGTTCGGCAACAAAATAACCGCTACCCATTTTAAGTTTTACTCCTGCGGCCGCCAGCAGACTAATGTTTATTTTATTCCTTTGCGGATTAAAGTCAAAGGTGGTTTCCTGAACAGACGTTACATCGGTTCGGATTCGTTGAGCTTTCAATTGAGCATTTAGTAAATAATCTATCGAAACGCCTCCTGCTACATAGGGATTATATTTTTTCTCAGCGAACTTGTATTCAAAGCTGAGTGGTAACGATAACCAGTTTTGAGTTTCAACACCTTCCAACTCATTGCTCAAAGGTTTGCCTGCGGTATTGCTTTGCCTTTCTGATTTCTCATAAATCTGAAACTTTTTTTGAAGATAGAGTAACTCTCCATGCAACGTCATTTTATCATTTATGGGTACATCAGCTACCCCACCGAAAAGAATAGCGATACCATAGCTGTATTTACTATCAGGGGATAATTCGACAGCCGTCACTGTGTTAACAACATTAGGTTGGCTTGCATTAACCCCTAACTTGGCACCCACCCGATAAATTTCGCGGGTTCGGAAAGTATTGTATAACGCGACAAACTCTGCAGGATCCACCGCTTCATTGATTTCGAAGTAATGATCAGTTTGCAAAAGTTTTAGCATGGAGTCATCGGCCTTCTGAGGTTCTTCCAGATAGATGTAGGAGAGTGTAAGGAGCTTATACAAGTTCACTTTCGTTTGCTTATCACAATCTCCACCGCCCAAACCTTTTGTAATAATATCTTCCAACTCATGCAATCGACCCTGATCATACACCGATTGAGCGAGCCTCAGAGTTTGGGCACAGTTTGTGGCTTGGGCAAAAGCCTGTATACTTAAAACAGTAAAGCAGATCGGGATTAGAATTCTCTTCATAATTTATTTTCCGCCTTTTTTGGTTGTATTTTGATTATTGAGGCGAGCGCCAGGATAGTTTACGCAGGTCTTCTCATATTCCAAATCTTTAGCGACAAATATTGCCCATTCTTCCTGAGTCATATTTCGACTAACTTTACTACACAGGATATCCTTCATTACATCAATATTGGTAGGGTAGGCATGAATCGTTTGATCAACTCCGGTAGCCGTTTGGCGTACGGTGTTGATACCTACCATCAATTGTGAATCGTCAGGTGTAAAAGCTACTGTCCAGGCCCAGTCGTGGTCGCTTAATAAAATAGGTTGTTGATTAAGCTCATTGAAATTCCAAAGCCGCACTGTGTGATCTTTGCTGGCCGAAGCCATAAATGTGCCGGCATGGTTAAAGTCAATGTCTTCAATCTGTGAGGAGTGACCGGCCAGGGTACGAATGACCAAACCATTGCTAACTACATATAACACTCCACTAAGATCACCCACGATAAGTTGCCGACCATCAGGAGCAAACTTAACAGCAGATAAACCTTTGGACATTTTTATGATGGTGACAGCATAGTTCTTGGCGATGTCCCACAGGTAAAGATTTCCGTTGGCACCAGCGCCTGCCAGCATAGTTCCGTTTTGATTGAGATCCAGAGACGTGATTTTTTCTTTTGAGTTAATCACTTCTTTAGCAGAGGATAAATCGGAGTACTTGATGCTAAACCCGGAGTTGTCGCGGGCATACAGCCCTGACCCGTCCGGAGTAAAATGAACATTCTCCACATCAGAAACAAAACCGGTTATCTTTTTCGGTGCACTCCCTATGTTTTTTAAATCGTACAATTCAATGTAGTTAGCATCACGGTTGATAGGGTATAGCCCGCCAGCCGCAAGCAGATTTCCATCTGGACTTGTATCCATGGAGAAGACCAGGTAAGGTTCTTTACGCTTGGTTTCATCCATAATGACTTCAGCATTCCATTGGCTGTCTGCATAATTCCAGCGAATGATTTGACCATCACTACCACCCGAGTAGATATGATTTCCTTTGCCATGTGTTTCCAAAGCCCTTGCTGCCCCGTTTTTATGCGCCTCCAGACTCTTGGTTAACGGATCACCATTATTTTTAAGCGCGTAATAGAGTCCGCTATAGATATCACTGTTATACGGATAGCCGTTGAACTTCTTATTAAACATGTAAGCTTGTTGAGCTACAAGTGCTTCTTGCTCCGGATCATTACTCAACTCTTTGGATTTAATAGCCATTTTAGAAGCCGTTGCTAAATAGCGTTCACGCTGCGCAATTGCTGCGTTCGCATTGGCACGCTCGGCATTTACAGTAGCCTCTCCTTCAGCTTTCCGGGCAGCAATTGCATTCTTCTCAGCTTCGGCTCTTTGCTTTTTGGCCTCCGCTTCTGCCAGTTCAGCTTGCTGTCTTCTTTTTTCGGCTTCTGCACGTTGAGCAGCCTCAGCTTCTTTAGCAGCTAAAGCCCTTAATTCTGCAGCTTTTGCGATATCCCTTGCTGTTTCAGCTTCCTTTCTCTGAGCAATTGCCTCATCAGCATTTTTTTGTGCCTCAATAGCGAGTTCTTCAGCTCTTACCTGTTGCCTCTTTGCTTCCGCCTGTTGTACGAAGGCATACACAAATGCAATCAGGGCAATACCGGCCAGTGTACCAAATACAATGGCTGTAACCCGGGCGCGTTGAAGTTTTCGTTTTTGTTCAAGTTCTTTAATCCGCTGCTCGGTATCGAATTCCTTCTTGGAATATTCGAGGAAGATGAGTGTGCGTTCAAAAGCCGGATGGTATCGTTGGCCCCACACCAGGGTAGGCTTGTGTTTCGCCTGCCAGTTAAGTGCCAATTGTAAATCGGGTGGTCGCCACAAGCCGGCCTTGCCTACCTGGTATTGGCCTGCAGCTTCGGCAAGGCGCAAATACATTTGCACGGCTTCACTTTCATCATCCACCCAGTTTTTCAATCGCACCCAAATCCGCATCAAACTCTCGTGCGAGATATCGATCATGGATTTGGAACCCAACTCAATACCATAAGCAGGAGTGAGGAGGGAGCGACCTTGCTCGCGGAATTTTTCAATTACGGCTACCACATCTGCTTCCGATACATCGGCTATCGAAGCAATTTCATTCAGTCGGGTTGGTCTGCGAATACCAAAGTTTTCCCCACGCTTTTCGGTAATAGCCTTGAACATGATTTCGCAAATCCGCTGCTGGTCTTCATCGAGTTCGTCATAGGCTTCATTCGCGTGTTGCGACAACGCCTCCGACATGGTACCAATGGCCTCGTAATGTTTCAGGTCAACGGGTTCATCATCGTAATCTTTATATTTAGCCCAATAACTCCATGTACGCATTAGCGCGTGCTGAAGAATTGGAAGCTGATCCGGATTGTCGCCCAAATCATTTAATAGTTGTTGCACCAGGCGCGGAGTAATTTTTGCATTGCCCACGGCTACTGGGCCTTCGATCGCTCTGCGTTTCTGATCGCGCGTCATTTGAGGAATCAGGTAGTGGCTATCATTGATCTTGCGCGTTAATTCAGGAAACTGCGCACAGTCTCCAATAAAATCCGAACGCATGGTGATGGCCACGTAGATTGGAGAATCTTCGTAGTTGACTGCTTCCATCAATAAATTGATAAAGGCGAGCGACTCGTTTACGGAGTTAGCATCCGTACTATCTTTAAACCGGAATAGTTCCTCAAACTGGTCAACCAGAATCAGGTAGTTGATGTCATCTTTTCGTCTGGATTGCTGAATGGCTTCCACCAAACCCAGTGAACTGCTTCGCAAGAGTGTAGAGACAATGGTGCGTTTGATTTTCTTGTCTTCAACATCAGCGAAATTGTAGTCTTTAACAGTTTTAAGTAAAGACTCCGCGAGGTTATCAATTGGGCCTGCACCTGGGCGAGTAACAATTACTTCCCAGTTGGGGCTGGCATCCGTAAGAAAACCTCCATATAAAATAGGAAGTACTCCGCAATAGATAAACGAAGACTTACCACTTCCTGAAGGACCAATGACTCCAACAAACCGGCTCTTGGAAAGTTTGAGAAGAACCTCGTCACTTTGACCTTCGCGGCCAAAGAACAAGTGACTTTCTTCAATCTTAAAGGGTCGGAGTCCCGGAAAGGGGTTGGCTGTGCCAACCAGTGTTCCCTGTTCGTCTACGATCTGGCTCATAACTTACGGGTTAATTTCTTGTAAAAAGTTTTTCAATGTTTCCAGCGATCGGTTAGTGTCTCCGGAAATGAGAGTCATGTTCTGATTTTTAAAGTTGTCGAGGCTGGTGTTGCCGCCACCCACGATTGCTTTGCCCTGAATGGGTTTATTTCTACCAAACCCAGGTGCTTTCAGCAAATCAAGCACCTTCATCCGCACCCACTGATCGTTCACCTTTCCTTTAAAGATTATAGCACCATCAAAATTTCTTAAGTTGTCGATATGTTGCTTACGCACTTCGAGCAACTCGCCTTCAAAGGCAGGTGTTAAAACTTTGAATCCGGATTTCTCAATTGCTTCGCGAAAAGGTTTTACTTCACTAACATCAATTTTATCGTGCACGAGGTAGATAGATTTTCCTGCGCTCTCATCTAAGGTCTTTCGCTCTTGTGATTCGAGTAATTCTTCACGCATAATATTCTTGAAGTCCTCTAATGGATTTTGAAGAATCTCAGCACCTTCCTGGGCTTCGGTATCGCGCTTAATCGTGTCGATAAATGATTTTTGTTTGTCGCTGGCGTTCTTAAGATTTTGTGAAATCCAGATAAGCCGCGAAAACTCCTGCTTGGTTTGTTTTTTTGAAAGCGCTGTTTCGGCAGCCAGTCGGTTCTGAATGTCTACAATGGAACGATCTGTACCTTCAGGGATTTCTCCATAAGCACTTCCGATCAGGTGAATGGATAAGCTACATTCGTCCAGATCTCTTCTTATTTCGCGTTCCACTTCGTTCAATTGAGTGGGTAATGTGTTTTTAGGTAACACAATGTACCCGTGGCGTTGAAGTTCGCGCTTAATGATATTGCGCTGCACAGAAAGATCGTGGCCAGTTTCTGCGAGGTAAATGGATTTGCGTTTGTAAATGTTTTTTATTTCTGATTTGATGTCACCTTCATTAAGGATCATCAACGCATCATGAATGTCATAGGCAAGATCAACCAATTTCATCCAATACTGCTTTTCAGCTTCCTGGCTGAAGAAGTCAGAGTACTCTTTCTGAAGCCCGGTTTCGGAATCCAACTGATACATTTCGTACCCGATTAAATCGCGAAGCCGGGGCGGTTGCTCCTGCAAGGTAAGCGGGGCCTTCAATACCTTGAATACGCGATTGATTTTGGAAGAAGAGGTGTTTTTATAAAAAGTCTCTACATTATCGAGGCAACGGCCTGATTGCACAAATTCTTTGGTGAGTACAGCAACCAAAATAGCAGCATTATTAAGCGCTGGGGCTGTAGCTGTATCAAATTCTGATTTGAGGACAATGTTCGGCTTTGAGCCCAGCACTTGTAACAGCATCAGCTCGAGAAATTTTTTGAATTGAGAAACCCAACCCTGCTCGCTTTTTTGAGCTGTTTCATTGTCTTTCTCTGCAAAAGTTATTAGTACATCAATTTCAAAAGCCATGAGTTTAAAAAGTTAGGTTATCGAGTTGTTTGGTTTCTTTCTCAGTTATATTATGAATGAGACCCTGCGCTAATTCGTGATGATTGGCCAGAACGAAATAAAAGTCGATGAGATTTATTTTCAGAAGAACAGATCGTTCACTAGCTACTACTTCGGTAATACTTGGAGTAGGGCCCTCCTGAAACAAATCGCCAAATACGTTGCCAGGTTTCATGTGCATCACTTCCTGATCTTTGTTTTTCAGAGTAACCTCACCGTGGGCCATAATCAGGATTGGCATATCCTGCGTTTCAGTGATAGTCAATTTCTCATTGGGCTTCAGTGTTATTGGCATAATCTTATCAGATAAATCACTTAACACTTTTCCCTGAATATGCTCGAAAACCGGAATCTTTTTGATCAGCATGATCATTTCTATATAAAGGAAGAACCCGTCATCCAATCCATCCAACAATTGGTTGCTTTCAATCGATGAGTCAAGAAATTTCTTGTCCTTATAAGGAAGTCTGTCTGTAACGGCCTGGTAGGCTGCTTTGTCTTTATTGTAAACAACCCACGCGGTAGTTTCCTGCAACAATTTATCATTGTTAAACATCTGGCTGATCAGCCCGCGACTAATTCTGAAATTTGGAATGTAGGCAGTTGCATACACTGCACATACTTTTGTCCAGCGATTATTGAAATTGAAATCCCTGTTCAAAATGTAGTTAATTACCTGGATAGGGTTATAGCTCTCGCGCGGAAAGAATGTTTGAAGCTTCTCCAGTTTTTGGGGGGTAGTGGAGTCATCCAGTAATGGGATAAGTTTTGGTTTCAGGTCCTGGTCTACGAAAAGATCTAAAAGCTCCAACGCATATTGAACACTGTCGGGGGTTCCTACTTCAACGTTTTCCTTTACCAATTGGACAGATTCAGGATCATAGAGGAGCGATAAGAGTAATCCAATATGATCATAGTTGTCGCGGATCTCTTCGCGCAGGGCTTCTTTTAAATATGCATAATGAGGTTCATCAGTAAGTTCATGCAAGGCTGCCAGGTTCCAGAGAGTTTTGCTCATTTCTGTATCAAGCAGATCTTTTACAGCCATTGCCTCACGACCGGTTGCCCGATAATTAATATACCTGAGCGAGTATAAAATTTGTTTTACAATTCGCTTATCCGGATAGTCAATTTTTTTCCATAGTAATTGCAAACTCTCCTTATCGGGAATATGACCCATGATCTGAATTAACTTCAGCATGATCAGATCATTCTGTCCGGATTTATGAAAAGCAGTTTCGAGAATCTGAAGTACGGGTTCTCCCGCTTCCTTCAGTGCTGAAGCTGCCTGATGGGCATACATGGGTGAAGAGAGTAATTCAATGAGAACATTCCAGGTTTCAGGTCTTTTAACTTTACGCGCTGTAAGCAGGGCCTCAGTTCTTACTTTTGGATCTGCATCGCGCATTAACTCCAGCAAAATAAAGATGGTTTTCTGATTGGTTAATTTGCGCATGAGCTTAGCTGCCAGCAAACGATCGGCTTGCTTTACCGACTTACTAAGTTTCATTAGTTTCTCCATAGGTATGGAGAGCAGGTCGCTATCTTCAGCCATCCCGGCAGCTTGAGTAGCTAATCCCCGAATCTCATTATCCCCTGAATTAAGGCCGAGGTCCTGGATTTTTTTCTGAGCAAACTGTGATACTTTTCTTGACTTGCTGTCGGCCAATTGAACCAGCGAAGATTCGAAGAGTGCGGGTTCAAGTTTCTCCATCAACTTAAGGCCGTAGATGATTTTTTCTTCGGCAGAACTTCGCACTTCTTTTTCCAATACACTATCCAAGGTGTATTCTTTAACCAGGTTCTTTTTTACGGCCGACTTATTCTTAATAAGAGAGCCCTGCAACGTTTCGCGATACCCATGATACATGCGATTTGAAACCCAGTACCAAATTGCGAGAACAGGTAGTGTAAAGAAGGTGATTGATAACACGGTGAACACCTGAAACTGATTAATCAGTACTATAATTCCCCCAGCCACAGTACTGGCCAAGGCAGTAACAAAGCCTTCAATTTTTGTTTGCACATCAATACTGATTGCCCGATCGATGGGTACATAATAGAACTTGAAGGTTGGGGTATCCAGCGCGTCCCTCATAGAGTTTATAAAGAGTTTACTCATCGCCACCGCGATAAAGAAGAAGATTATCGTGCTCCCTTCGCCTGTATTTAGATCGTATCCGAAGAACGAGCCAAGGGCAAATGCAGCGCCTGTGAAAAGAATTAGCAGTAGCGGGTTAATCAGCAGGGATATTCGCAATCCATAATCCTGATTGATTCGATCCGTGGCAAATGTTGAGAAGAGGAAACTGAAGATAACTACAGTTGCCTCAAAATAACTAAGAAAGTAGGGGAGGTCATTTTGTTTAAACTGATTGGAAGTCGCGTTATAAAATGAGTAGTCAACGAATCGTAAGGCCACCATGGAGACTATAATAAAGAGGGACAACGTCATGATATAGCGATTGCCCAGAAACTGGCCCACCGAAAGTTTCTTAATATCGGTTTCAGATTTGATAACCGACCGCCCCTTAATCAGGTACCGATTGGCCAGAATTATAAAGAGGGCTAAATAACCCACTACACTTACCAGCCCGATTGTATATAGTGATCTGATGTCCACTCCGGAACTCAGCATTATGGGGATGGCAAAAAAGGCAAGGATTTGGGCGATGGTGGTTCCTAAATCGACACTACCAATAATGCGTTTCGATACACGCACGTTAAACATCCGATTAAAAGCACCCCAGAAAACTAACTGAGTAACAAATGTGAACGGCAGAATGAGGGTAAAACCGAAATAATACAGGTAATCGGTATCCTGCACGTATTGCTCACCAAATTCAATAAAAGCAGTAAAAATGATAACTAACAAAAGGTTAAAAATAGCCAGGGCTGTGAAAGGAATGCGACCCTGCAAAAAATTGTAGAATATGGTAATCACCATCCCCAAGGATCCAGAAATGGCCAGAGCGACAGGCAGTTGGGTTTTTTCATCAAAATGCTGCAAAAACAAGGATTGTGAGGCCACAGCCACAGAGGCCAGAAACAATCCCATTAGAAAGCTGATGAGGAGCAGAAGGGATACCGGGCCTGTTTCTTCAGGCTCAACATCCAACAGATTCCAAAGCCTTGAGAGCATACTAGGGGGTTTAGCTGTTAAATTTTACACAATTCATCGGAAAATCCTATTCAATTAAGAGTTCATTTTGTAATAGTTAACTCTTGATTAGTAGTTAGTTGCTGAGAATTCCCCGAAAATTCACTTTCAATCTGCCGAAAATTACCAATGGTGTGAATTACCTCGCGCCATTATTAGGTAAGCGAGTTGGGTATTAAAACTTCAGATTAAGTTAATCTGATGAGGTCTGAGTCGGAGTTTCCTACACATTACTTAGATAAAGGATCGAACTGTCCCCATAGCTCAGGAAGCGATAGTCATGACTAAGGGCTTCCTGGTATACTTTCTTCCAAACCGGACCAATAAAGGCTGCTACCAATAAAATAAGGGTCGAGCCAGGTTGGTGGAAGTTAGTGATCAGAGCCTCAACTACCTTAAAGGAGTAGCCGGGCACTATATATATAGAGGTTTCTCCGGTTATGGTGTCCGCGTCTTTCTTATCTAGAAGGTTAAGGATATTCCTGAATGCTTCCTCTTTCTTAAGATCCCTTTGTAATATATATGGATCATGTTGAGTGATTTGAAAAGGGGCCTCGGGATGGGTTTCTAATTTAACACCATACCAATACAGGCTTTCGAGGGTGCGCATGGAAGTTGTACCAACCGCTACAATTGACCTGCCTGAAAGGAGGGCTTCAATATTTTTCCGGGTAACAATTACCTGCTCCATGTGCATGCTGTGCTCTATCGCATTCTTAACTTTTACAGGCTGAAAGGTACCTGCACTTACATGTAACGTCAGGAATTCTGTTGAGTGTCCTTTGGCATGAAGGTTATCCAATATTTGTTTGGTAAAGTGAAGTCCGGCTGTGGGGGCGGCTACTGCCCCTTCATGGTGAGAATAAATCGTTTGGTAAGTTTCGCGATCTCGTTCTTCCGCTTCACGATTAAGATACGGGGGTAAGGGAGTGAATCCAGTTAGCGTGATAACTTCAGCAAAGGTTTTTGATTCCGGATGCCACGAAAACTCAACAATGCCTTGCTCCCGGTTGATTAAAGTTGCACTAATTGTTAACCCTTCAGTTCTTTTAATTAGCGTAGCGTTTTCTGGCCAACGTTTCAAATTACCTATCGTGCATTCCCACTGTGACCTGTGGGAGGTTTCCATGGCTTGCTGAACCAACGAGGAGGGAGAGATTGGGTTCAATAAAAATATTTCAATGATAGCCCCGGTTTCTTTTTGAAAAAAAAGCCGGGCCGGAATCACTTTGGTATCATTAAAGAATAAAGTGCTTTGTGGCGGGAGGAAGTCGTTGATCTGAGTAAACTGTTTATGGTCAATGGTTCCATCCTTATATACCAAGAGCCGGGATTGGTCTCGCTCGGGTAGGGGATATTGCGCAATCCGGTCAGGGGGCAAATCATACCAATAGTCCTTTATAAGAATGGATTTGTCCATAAGTGATTGCATTTTGCTCAAAGGTATTAAGTCAGGTGATTGATTGCCATGTGTTAAGTTTGTTTTAAATAATGATCTTCACAGGTTGATCGCCAATAACTCTTTTTTATTATGGCACTGAAGGCAAGTTTACATAAGCGCATTTTTGAATTCTCATTCAACGCCCGTACCTCGCGCGGTGCAATGA
>JBEBJH010000170.1:0-11021 GCA_040079965.1 Cyclobacteriaceae bacterium | reverse complement strand
CACTTACCATTAGAAACTTAAGTCTACCTCGTCTCATACTCACTTAAATAATGTTGAGTATGAGACGAGGTAGACTTAAGTTTCTAATGGTAAGTGTGGGGCTCTTGCTCCTTTCTTTTGGTGCCTCCGCACAATGTGCTATGTGCAGAGCATCCCTTGAAAATAATGTTAGTAATGGTAATATCGGGATTGCGGCAGGAATAAACTTTGGTATTCTGTATTTGTTTGCTGCACCTTATACAGTGATTGCCTTGATTGCCTTCTTTTGGTATCGAACCAGTAAAAGTAATAGCCGCAATGAAGTCAAGCGCAGTATGGCAAGGTAAATGCCCGCGTTGTAAACAGGGTGATATTTTCAAATACCCATTCAGCCGCATTTCAAAATTTTCTGAAATGAATGCCACCTGTCCGCATTGTTCCGCACCATTTACTCCTGAGCCTGGCTTTTATTATGGGGCGTTGTTTGTGAGTTATGCTTTCAATGTTGCCCTGATGGTGATGGTCTCCGTTATCTTGTATTTTTTCATTAGCCCGCCAGAATGGGTTTATGGAGTTTCTCTCGTGGTAGCTTCTTTCCTGTTCATTCCATTCAGTTTTAGATACTCCCGAATCTTATTTCTCCATTGGTTTGGCGGACTTCAAAGTAAGTAATCTTAGTAGGGATTTTCTTACTTTTAAGTATTGTCATAGATCATGAGTAAGGCAAAACTAACTGCATTATTGATATTCTCGATCGTTGGTGCTTTGATAAGCATAGGTTGGGAGTATGCCAATGATTATACGCACGAAGCAACAGCCAGTAAAATTTCATCAAACCTTGAGAAGGCCTTTAATTCATTGGAGGTTGAGGCCAATCAGATATTAAGTTCTCAACAGGAAGTTAATTGGTCCACGTTGAAAGGATCTCATTTTTTATTGGACAGTCTCAATATTTTAGCCTGGAGTAAACATGAGTTTTCGCCAGATGTTAGAATGCTTCAGGATTCTTTTAAGGTAAAGTTATTGCAGGTTTCCGGGGGCGATTTTTTGATTAGAAAATTGGGGATCAGTCAATCCCGGTTTCTTGTTTCTGTTTTGCCTTTATACCAGAAATATCCAATCATCAATAGGTATTTATCTCCACACTGGAATCAGTCTGTGTTTGGTGAATACTCCGGACGGATAGTTGAATCCGGATTTTCAACAGGAATGGATATATATCTTAATGGTAAAGTTGTATTTAAAATCATCTTACCTGAGGTATCTGTGCAGCAAAATCAACTGTCACTTTTCGTTGCCATAGTATCACTGCTGACTTTACTAGTCGCATTAATTTTGTTTCTGAAGAAATGGCATCAGAAAAGAGAGTATCAACGTGTTTTTGTGGTAGCTGTCCTGGCCTTTGTGTTTGTGCGAACTCTAATGGTGCAGGCTAATTTTCCAGGAAGATGGTATACCGCAAAAGTCTTTAGTCCACAGGAATTTGCATCGTCTTCCTATAATGCATCTATTGGTGACCTATTCTTGAACTCCGTGGGGATATTATTTATCTGTTGGTACGTTTTTTTTACGTATTCCCGATGGCCGCTGATCAGGAAGTTACTCAACACAAGAGGTGGGATCCGATGGGGATGGTGTTTGCTTTTTTTGTTAATGGCTACCTTTTCTTTTCTTTATCCCTTTCTTTTCATAGAAGTAATCTTTAATAATTCTTCTATTTCTCTTGATATAACTCAAACTCTTTCTTTTGACTTCTTGAGATTGCTCTCCTTTGTTTCGCTGATTATTGGAACGATCAGTGCTTTTTTCTTCACTCATATTTTTGTGCAACTATCGAAAATACTTTCCGATTCGTTTTGGAAATATACAATGGCTTTGTTAGCAGCCAGTGTACTTTTTGTTACTTATTTTATGGTAGAGTCGAGGGATTACTGGGTTACGTTGATAGTTGTGGTTCCTTATATAGTAGTCCTTTACTTTTCAAATCTAAATTCTTCGCTCACCCGGGTAACGTATGTCACTTTTCTCTATTTCTTTCTGGTAGTTACTGTATTTGGCATACAAAGCGCGTTGAGTATCAGGCGCTTTGTAGAGGAGGAACGTGTGGAATCTCAATTTAGGTTTGCGAACAGTTATTTGCTTGATCGGGATGTGCTCGCTGAATACATCTTGAACGAAAGTGTAAAAAGAATTCCCAATGATATATTTATTCAGACAAGGCTAGCAAGCCCATTTTTAAGTAAGTCCCCGATTCGCCAAAAAGTGAAGCAGGTGTATCTTAACTCTTATTTTGATCGCTATGATGTTCGTATCTATTTGTACAACGCATCCAAAGAACGATTTGATGACCAGACATTTCTGGATTTAGGGGCACTGGAGCAGGAGTTGATAAAACCTGTAAATGCCACTGAGTATCAAGGGATTTATTTCATCAAGTCACAGGGCATACAAGCTGGCAAGCGATATTTTACATCTATTCCAATTACGAGGTTTGAACAGGTGATTGGATATGTGGTACTGGATCTTTCTCTCAAAAGAATTATTCCTCAGAATGTTTACCCGGAGTTGCTCGTAGATAGTCGGTTCAATGAATATTTTGAAAATCGAGATAAGAGTTTTGCCTCCCTATCCTCAAAAAGTATAGTAAGCAGCTTTGGAAATTTTAATTATGAACGGGATTTTGATTTTGCATTGTTGGATAATCCGGATTTTTATCGGATAGGAGTTAAAAAAAATGGGTTTATTCATGCGGGTATTGAAGATGAATCCGGTAGGGTTGCAGTTGTGACTTCCATGGTGTACCCTACCTTTTTTCTGCTTACAAATTTTTCTTTCTTTTTTGTTGTAGGTATCTGGGTATTGGCCTTTGGCCTTATCTTTTATGGATTGATTATTTGGTTAAAAGGAGGCATAATAAATTATGCTGCTCGTATTCAGCTATATATTTATATGGCTTTTGCAATTCCTTTGGTGATCGTAACTATCACAACGCTAAACCGGGTAACTAAGTCTGCAGAAAATCAGTTGAATCAGGATTTTCAGACTAAATCAAAATTGTTGGGAGAGAATCTGGAACCTGTACTTGTATCCTTCTTAAAGGATCCTGATAATATGCGCAGCGAATTGGAGAATCAATTGGTGATTGTATCCAAATTTTCAAACGTTGATGTATCAATCTATGACCCATCGGGCATGGTGTTAGCTTCAAGTCAGCCAGGTATTTTGGAAAACCAACTTACTTCAGGCCTGATGAATCGCTATGCCTGGGAGAGAATTTATAAAAGAGGAGATAATGCTTTGATCCTGAATGAACAGATCGGATCACTGAAATTTAACAATTCCTATTTCGGACTTAAATCTCCGGAATCCGGTTTTTTGATTGGTGTCCTGAGTGTTCCGTTTTTCGAGTCAGCTTTGTCGTTGGAAACTACTCAGATAAATGTATTGGCTAATATTCTTACTGTATTCACCGTTATCTTTATAATCTTCTCTGTACTATCATTCTTTGTGGTGAATGCTTTAACCTTTCCACTGCGATTTATAACCCGAACTCTTAGCCGAACAACTCTGACAGGTACAAATAAACCTCTTGAGTGGAATTCAAAGGACGAAATAGGGTTGATGGTAACGGAATATAATCGAATGTTGGAAAACCTTGAACAGAGTAAGGTAGAATTAGCGCGCAGCCAGAAGGAAAGTGCATGGCGCGAAATTGCAAAACAGGTTGCTCATGAAATCAAAAATCCGTTGACGCCCATGAAGCTAACCTTGCAACAAATGGAGCTCTCAATTCTTCGTGGTGAGTTGGAAAAAGAAAAGACAAAGCAATCCATTAAAACGATACTCACTCAGGTTGATATTTTGAATGAGATTGCATCTTCCTTTAGTGCATTTGCCCGAATGCCGGCACCTATACTCCAAAAGATCGAGTTGGTGGCATTGATAAAAAAGAGTGCAGATCTGTATGCTAATTACGAAGGGGGAACAGTTACCTTTCAGGATGGTGGATCACCTGTGTTTGTAATGGGTGATGAACAATTATTAAATAGGATTTTTTCTAATATTATTTTGAACGCTTTGCAGTCAGGGGTGGAGCACAAAGTTCATGTTGAGATAAGATTGAAGCGCGGACCGAATCAGGTGTTAATTAGCTTCCAGGATAATGGTATTGGTATTGATCAGGATTTAAAGGATAAAATATTTGCCCCCTATTTTTCTACTAAGAAGTCTGGTTCAGGACTAGGCCTGGCAATTGCTAAACAGGGAATTGAACAGAGTGGAGGCGAAATCTGGTTTGAATCCAACCCAGGTGGAGGTACAACTTTTTATATTCGGCTCGCTTCGATTGAATAGTAGATTACTTGTGTTTTAGATTTTTCATGATTTTGTTCGTAAAAACAAAATCATCGAGTTCTTTAACCCCGGAATCCATTATGTCAGTATTAGAGCCTTCCCAAAGCTTGTCACCTTTATACATGAACATAATCTTTTCTCCAATACCCATTACTGAATTCATGTCGTGGGTCACCACAATGGTAGTAATGTCAAATTCATGAGTGATTTCCATGATGAGTTCATCAATCAAAATGGACGTTTGTGGATCCAACCCAGAATTGGGTTCATCACAGAAGAGATAATTTGGATTATTTACAATCGCACGGGCAATGCCAACCCGCTTTTTCATTCCACCACTGATTTCAGAAGGCATTTTTTTATTCACCCCCTCCAGCCCTACGCGTTTCAAACAGAAATTAACTCTTTCAATCTTTTCGTCTGGATGCATCGTAGTAAGAATTTCCAAAGGAAACATCACATTCTCCTCTACATTTTTGGAGTCAAATAGTGCTCCACCCTGAAAGAGCATCCCGATTTCTCTCCGAATTTCGGATTTCATGTCTTTGTCGGCCTCAGTGAAATTGCGCAGGTCGTAAAACACAGTTCCGGTATCGGGCTGTAGAAGGCCTACGATACATTTAAGGAGTACACTTTTACCCGTACCACTTGAACCTATAATCAAATTCGTTTTTCCCTTATCGAATTGTCCTGAAATTCCACTCAGGATCACTTTGTCGGAGAATGACTTTGAGATATTGTTAATCTTAATCATGATTTTACAATAGCAGGTAGGCCAGAAAATAGTCGGCTAATAATACGGCAATGATGCTTGTGGTTACTGCATTCGTGCTCGAGATACCAACCTCCAAGGCTCCGCCTTGTGTGTAGTATCCCTTAAAGGAAGAAATAGAGCTGATCAGGAATGCAAAAACGAAGGACTTTATCAGGGCAAAGGTGATGAAGTATTCATTGAAAGCATATCGAATTCCATAGATGTACTCTGTGGCAGTTAGTGCCCCAGTTAAACTCCCTACAAGGTACCCCCCCATGATCGCACAAACGGCTGATACAATTACCAAGAGCGGATACATCATTATAGAAGCAACGATTTTAGGAAGTACAAGATAAGATGCAGAGTTTATTCCCATTACTTCGAGGGCATCAATTTGTTCAGTAATACGCATAGTGCCCAACCCGCCAGACATACTGGAACCCACCTTACCGGCATAAATTATAGCCATAATGGTAGGGGCTAATTCCAACACGGTCATTTCCCGCACTACTTGCGAAATCACGAAGCGCGGAACAAACGGACTTACTAAGTTGGCGGCTGTTTGAATCGTGGTTACTGCACCCATAAAGGTGGACACAAGCATAAACAGTAAGATTGATTTAACGCCAATCTGAATACACTCTTCCAGGGTAAGTTTGTAATAGGTTTTGAATGTTTCGCGTCTTACTACCAGCGAGCCTAAAAAAATCATGTACCGGCCAAAACCTTTCATGCAGTAAAGTTCAAATGCTATATTGCTCAAAGATAAAATAATTTCTCATGAACAAGTTGTTGGTGGTTACCGGGGGTACCAAGGGCATTGGGCGGGCTATTTTAGAACGATTTGCTTCTGCTGGCTTCGATGTGGCAACATGTGCCCGTAAACAACCTGATCTTATTCAATTAAAGGAGGATGTTGAAAAAAAATACCCGGTAAAAGTCTCTATCCAAACGGCAGATATGTCAGATAAGAATCAGGTAAAGGTATTTACTGACTTCATATATAAGGTAGGTCGCCCGGTCGATGTACTGATCAATAATGCCGGCCACTTTGTGCCTGGTCAGGTTATGGAAGAGCCAAACGGAACACTTGAAAGCATGATTGAAGCCAATGTATACAGTGCTTATTACGCAACTCGTGGGTTGATTGGTCCCATGAAATCTAATAAGTCAGGCCACATCTTTAACATGTGTTCCATTGCCAGTATAATGGCTTATCCCAACGGTGGGTCCTATGCCATTTCTAAATTTGCGCTATTGGGTTTCTCCAAAGTGTTACGCGAGGAATTAAAGGAATTTGGCATTCGGGTTACGGCTGTTTTACCCGGTGCAACTAAAACAGCAAGTTGGGCTGGCAGCACGCTGCCCGACAGCCGATTTATGAAACCAGAAGATGTTGCGGAGGCCGTTTTTTCAGCGTATTCTCTTTCACCGCATAGCGTGGTTGAAGAACTTCTGATCAGGCCCCAATTGGGTGATATTTAAGTTTTTACCGGTTCGAACAAAAGTGCCGGGCAATGGGTTATTTTTGTTATAAATTTTTGCTTCGTGAGCATTCAAATCCTTCAATTAAAGCAGTACTGCAACAGTCTGGTAAGCTACAGCCGAAGAAAAACCCGGGTGGTTAATATTGGAGGTGTACCCATGGGTGGGGATAATCCAATTAGGATTCAGTCAATGACTACGGTGGACACAATGGACACTCAGGGATCGGTAGAGCAAACTATTCGAATGGTAGAGGCTGGTTGTGAATATGTGCGAATAACAGCCCCCAGCATTAAGGAAGCGCAAAACCTCGAGGTGATTAAAAAGGAATTGCGTGCCCGCGGATATTCAGTACCGCTCATAGCTGATATTCATTTTACACCAAATGCTGCTGAGCTGGCTGCGCGTATCGTAGAGAAGGTACGGGTTAATCCTGGAAACTATGCCGATAAAAAGAGGTTTGAGGAAATTGAATATACCGATGCAACGTATCAGGAAGAGCTGAATCGTATTCGCGAAAAATTCACTCCCCTTGTAAAGATTTGTAAGGAGTACGGCACTGCAATGCGCATTGGCACCAACCATGGATCACTTTCGGATCGCATCATGAGCCGCTATGGCGATACTCCGCTGGGAATGGTTGAATCTGCCCTGGAGTTTTTGCGTATCTGTGAAGACCTCAACTACTACGATATTGTTCTGTCCATGAAGGCGAGTAACCCGCAGGTGATGGTGCAGGCCTATCGTCTGTTGGTTCAGAAATTAGATGAAGAAAATTTTCAACCGTATCCCTTACATCTCGGAGTTACCGAAGCAGGAGATGGGGAAGATGGTCGCATAAAATCATCAGTAGGTATTGGTACCCTATTGGAAGATGGACTTGGAGATACCATCCGTGTTTCACTAACCGAAGAGCCCGAAGCGGAAGTACCCGTTGCCAAAGAATTGGCAAACCGTTATGTCACCAGAAAAAACTCTTATCCGATTCCTGATATAAAGCATTACCCCATTGATCCATTTGCCTATTCACGAAGACACACCCATGAGGTATTGAATATAGGCGGGCATCAGGTACCAAGGGTAGTGGCTGACTTTTCAATAAAGGAAAAAATAACAGCAGCCTCTCTTTTTGCTTTGGGGTATCAGTATTCCGTTCCACTTGACAAATGGAACATTACTGACATGGCCTGCGATTATATTTTTCTGGGTGATAAAATCATTGACTTTGAAATTCCCGGCACCTTGGGTTTAATTTACAACCATGCTACATGGTTAAGTCAAAGAAATAAATCCCGTAGTTATCCATTCGTTAATCCCAAAGACTACTTGTCTGGAGTGGAAACCTCTTCCCAATTGAATTTTATTTATACCCAGTTGAAGGATATTTCGGATGAACTCGTTGAGAAACTAAACGGTGACCTTACTGCAGTTTTATTGATTGATACTTATAATTATCATGGTCTTGCAGAGCAACGCAGATTGTTTGTTGAGTTAATCAATCGGGATTGTCAGGTTCCCGTAATTCTTGGAAGAGCCTATGCTGACCTGAGCGCAGATCAATTGCAATTGTATGCGGCTACTGACCTGGGCGGATTGTTGATTGATGGATTGGGTGATGGGGTTTTCATAACAGCCGAACATTGCGGATCGGACAAGATGGTGAATGAAACGGCCTTTGGAATATTGCAGGCTACGCGCACCCGCATCTCAAAGACGGAGTATATCTCATGTCCTTCTTGTGGCAGAACGCTTTTTGATTTACAGGAGACTACTGCGAAAATAAGATCCCGCACAAGCCATTTGAAAGGCATTAAGATTGGTATTATGGGATGTATTGTAAATGGTCCGGGAGAGATGGCAGATGCCGATTATGGCTATGTGGGCTCTGGTCCGGGTAGAATTACATTGTATCGGGGAAAGGAAGTTGTGAAGAGAAATGTGCCAGCACCCCAGGCCGTGGATGCGTTGATTGATCTTATTCGTGAAGACAAAAACTGGATTGAGCCTCAGGCTATAAATCATTAATGTTATGGAAAATCAGACAGGAGCAGGTGAGAAAAAAAAATTATCCTTTCGGGAATTTTTATCCTTGGGTGAAGTAGGGGGCTACTTCTTTCGAAAGAAAGATCCTAATAGGCCATCTAACATCAACATCAGGATGATGCATGGCATCAACAAAATTTCTATTGCCATTTTCCTCGTGGCCGTACTATATCTGGTACTTAAACGTTTGCTTTGAATATCGAGTTTTTCCGCAGTTATTGCCTGGGGAAGAAAGGGGTTACAGAAGAATTTCCCTTTGACGAAAATACCCTTGTATTTAAGGTGATTGGCAAAATGTATGCGCTCACCGATTTAGAGAATTTTGAAAGTGTGAATCTTAAATGCGATCCTGAAAAAGCCGCTCAACTCAGGGAAGAATTTCCAGCGGTACTTCCAGGATATCATATGAATAAGAAGCATTGGAACACGGTATTAATGGATGGAAGTATCCCGGATAAGCTGATTAAAACATGGATTGATGATTCGTACAATCTGGTGGCAGCTAGTCTGAGTAAGCAACTACAACTTGAATTAAAGCGCATTTAGCCTGGTTATCAGTAGATTAGGGTGCCTTTAGATTTTGTGTATCTATCGGATTACTTAGGTTAATTATTTATTTTTGTTGATTGTGATCAATCCGTTTGGAATGACCAAGGCTTTATTTTCAAGTGTAGTATTACTTCTTGTACTGGGTTCATGTACCCAGCGCCTGGTTTGCCCTGCTTATCAGAGTTCTTTTATTTTCGACAAGCCTACTCAAAAGGAGAAATTTGTCTACTACAATGAGAGCACCACGCAGCCCCGAGATGTATTTGCCTCCAATAGCAAAACAATCACCTTACCTCCCCGGGATTCCTCATGGATGAAGAGCGATGCGCTTCCTGGTCCGGCCTTGCCTCATGTAAGACGCGTAAAGAAAGACCGCTATCTTTTACTGCCGGAAAAGACTTATAAAAAGGCGCTTAAGGCACTAAGAACTGTTGAGATGAAGCCGGTTTATCCTAAGAAAGTGGATTCATTGGATCTCAAAAGCGACTTGGATAGTGCGGCCCGAAGTTTAACCGATACATTAACTGCTCAATCATCGACAAAGGCTACAACCGAGGATAGTGTCTATACAATTACCAAGACCAAAGAGAAGTATAACATGGACCAGGATAGTTACATGTGGTATTTCCGGGATGTACTGGTGTTACCGGATGTGCGGGCTGCCATGATGGAGGAAGGAGAAGTAAGAGCATCAACAAAGAAGGCCGATAAAAAAGCGAAAGGTGGACTCTTTAAGAACCTGTTTAAGAAAAAGAATAAGAAAGATTCGCTGACGGTAGAACCTAAAGCAGTCGCGTCAATCTCAGATTCTACTCAAGCAAAGCCTAAAAAGAAAGGCTTAGGGGGTTTGTTTAAAAAGAAAAACAAAGTGGATTCTGCAGATCCAAAAAAGAAATCTGACCCGGCAAAGAAAGAAGAGGATGATGGGTTTTAAAAAGTGAAGCTTAAGTCACAAGAATTTTTATCGCTAAAAGATCCTGAAATAATTTAGCGCTAACTAATCTGTATTAACTGCAAACAAAAATGCCCTCACCTAAGCGAGGGCATTACAAATTCTTATTTCAATACGATTAATAATCTTTGTTGAAATCACCTCTGCGGAAGCCACCGCCACCACCACGGTTGCCACCACGGCCACCGCCACCACCTTCTTCACGTGGGCGAGCTTCGTTCACAACTAAGTTTTTTCCCATGAAATCGAATCCGTTCAATTCATTAATTGCATTACGACCTGCTGTATCGTCTGCCATTTCAATAAATCCAAAGCCACGGCTACGCTGTGTTACTTTGTCCATGATGATTTTCGCAGAGCTTACTTCACCGTACTCGGCAAATAACTGCTTCAATTGTTCCTCGGATGCCTTCCAGGGAATGTTGGCTACATAAATGTTCATTTTTGTTTTTGAAATTAAGTGAAAAATGTTCTTGCTAACTCAATAAGGCCTGCCGATAATAAACACGATTTGTGGAGTACTTCAGGTGGGAATTATATCATTAACAAATCAAAGGTAATAGTTTTTTTCAATTATCCTTAAAATGAGGCTTTAAACCAAGTTTTTAATACATAAGGGTCATTTTCTAGCCTTTTTAGGGGTTCTCTTTCATGAACTTTTTGAGGCTTTTACGGGCGTTTTGGTGGATTTTGTTCTTGAGAAAGGACGACCAGCCAAGCAATAACCCGGGCGTTCCTAAAGCCATTCTGCTCCAGCGCCAAAGGTCAAAATCATCGCGGTGGTCAAAAATCAGCCCATCCTTAAAGGTAACAGCCGCTTGTATCCGGTTGTTTACCTTGCGGCCTGTTTTTGAAAATGAATAGGAAGCCAGCCATAAACAACTGCCACTGTTTCCATTTACCTGA
>JBEBJH010000007.1:0-49755 GCA_040079965.1 Cyclobacteriaceae bacterium | reverse complement strand
ACCTTTACGGGTTGCCCTGTTGGACTCATGGCCAACAGAGTTTTAATCTTAGTTCGTTTCATAAATCGCTACTGAATTTCGGACCGCAAAAAACGTCATTTTGAATTTTTAATCAAAATCCTCAAAAAGGAAACCGGGATCGCTTATTACATTACAATGTCAATATCATAAAAACACCCTTGCAGACCGGTATTCTACTTTTTACTGACAGGCTGAATTGGTAGCTTTACCCACGAAAGTCATGCAAAAATTAAGTTTAAATCAAAGTCTTCAACAAAAGCTGTCACCGCAGCAGATTCAATTCATAAAATTGCTGCAGGTGCCTACAGCTGAGTTAGAGAACCGGATCGAGGAGGAACTCGAGTTGAACCCTGTTTTGGAAGAGGGGGCTGATGAACAAGAGGAAGAGGATACCAATAATCCGGCTGATGAACCCACAGCCGAGGAACAGCCTGAGCAGATCTCATCCAGTGAGGACATCGATATTAAGGATTACCTGCGAGATGACGACTATAACAGCTACAAGACCCAGTCGGAGGGTGATGGTGAAGATGATGAAGACCGTGAGATGCCCATACCTATGGGAACCTCGCTGCACGAAACCCTGATTACTCAATTAGGATTTCTTGGCCTAAATGATCGACAGTTAACCATAGGAAAGCAATTGATTGGAAGCATTGAGGGTGATGGATATATCAGAAGGGAACTTGATTCCATTGTGAATGATCTTGCCTTTTCTCAAGGCCTTGACACAAGCCTTGAAGAGGTAGAAGAATTGCTTAAACGAATTCAAGCCTTTGATCCGGCAGGAATTGCCGCCCGAAACTTACAGGAGTGTTTGCTCCTTCAGCTTGATCGCATGGACGATGGTCAGGATGTAGATGTGATTGTGGCCAAACGCGTTATTCACGAGTGTTACGAAGAATTTACCAAGAAGCATTACCCTAAGATTCTCAAGAAGCTTGATCTGGATGATGAAGATTATATTAAGGATGCAATTGAATTAATTGTGCGACTAAATCCCAAGCCCGGGGGTGAGTTGAATACGGGTATCGCCAAGAATCAGTATGTAATTCCGGATTTTATTCTTTCGAACAACAATGGAAAGCTTGAGCTGGCATTGAATTCCCGTAATGCCCCGGAGTTACGGATAAGTCGTTCCTACTCCGAGATGTTCAAAGCTTACGACAAAGGCGATAAGAAAGATAAGAAACTGAAAGAAGCCGTTTCGTTTGTCAAACAGAAGTTGGATGCTGCTAAATGGTTTATCGATGCCATCAAGCAGCGACAACACACCTTGTTGCGAACCATGCGCGCCATTGTTGATTTTCAATATGATTATTTTCTGGAAGGCGATGAGACAAAGCTGAGGCCGATGATCCTGAAAGACATTGCCCAGATGATTAATATGGACATCTCTACCGTAAGCAGGGTAGCCAGCAGTAAAACAGTGCAAACGGATTTTGGAGTATTTCCGCTCAAGTATTTTTTCTCCGAGGGCATTGCCACTGATTCGGGTGAAGAGGTTAGCAGTAGGGAGGTTAAACAAATTATCAAAGACCTGATTGTATCGGAAGACAAGAAGAAACCACTGTCAGACGACAAACTGGAAGATTTGCTTAACGAGAAAGGCTATAACATTGCCAGGCGCACGGTAGCTAAATACAGGGAGCAATTGAATATTCCTGTGGCCCGCTTAAGAAAAGAAATGCGGTGAAAGTAGCAGCCAATATTATCTCAATTTTATTGCATCCCTTGTTGCTCACGACTTATCTGGTGTTGCTGTTGGCCGTCTATTTTCCTTCCATGATCATGATTGCTCCTCAAAATCTAAAAATCATCCTGGCGTTTGTGTTTTGCTTTACATTTATCTTACCGGCAGTCAATTTGCTCATGTTTAAATATTTCGGAACGATTTCAAACTATACTTTGGTTTCGCGCAGGGAGAGAATTATTCCCTTCGTAGCAATTTCGTTGATCTATATAGTCATGACTTTTTTGTTCTATTATAAATTACCCTTCTCTCAGAATTTCAATAATATGATTTTGATTGTGACATTGCTCGTTGTCGTTTCAACAGTTCTAACGTTTTTTCAAAAGGTAAGTGTACACAGCTTAGCCATTTGGGGTGGCATTGGAATAATGTTGCCATTAAATAAGGCACTTGAACAATCATTTCTATTATGGCCAACGGCATTGGCCATTATAGGCGCTGGTGCTGTCATGTCTTCACGATTATACCTCAATGCACACACGCCAAGGCAAATTTTGATTGGAGGCCTGGCTGGTTTTGCTATCGGCTTTTTTGGAACCATCATTTTATTCTAAAGATCAATAACTCTTATTCGTATGGACTTTCAATTTATAAAATATGAAGCGGCCCACGGTGTAGCGACTATAACTCTTAACCGACCCGAAGTTTATAATGCGCTCAATGATGGAATTACATATGAACTTCAGGATGCATTGAAAGCAGTGGCAAAGGATGACAAGGTTCGCGTTGTTGTACTAACGGGTGCAGGCAAAGCCTTTTGCTCAGGTCAGGATTTGAAAGCAGTGTCTGGTCAGGAGAAGCGATCGTTTATGGAATCGCTTCAGAAAAGATATAATCCTATTATCCGGGCCATGCGTTTGTTGCCAAAACCCATCATCTGTCGATTGAATGGTGTGGCAGCCGGTGCAGGCTGTTCATTGGCACTTGCATCAGACATGATTATCGCTTCAGAGGAGGCAACTCTCATTGAAGTGTTTATCAATATTGGGTTGGTTCCGGATTCCGGGTCAGCTTATTTTTTACCACGCCTGGTTGGCATGGCGAAAGCGTTTGAGTTGTGTGCCATGGGCAGCAAGGTTAAAGCAGCTGAAGCGTTGCAACTAGGTCTTGTTAACCGAGTAACATCGCCTGATCAATTGGACGCGGTGGTTAAAGAGTACACAGAATATTTTGCCAAGGCTCCTACTAAATCGATTGGACTCATTAAGAAAATGCTTGGCAAAGCAGGCACTGCCGGTTTAGATGAAATGCTGGAGTATGAAGCCTATTGCCAGGAGATAGCAGGAACATCTCACGATTATAAAGAGGGTGTAACTGCTTTTCTCGAAAAAAGAAAGCCAGCTTTTAAGGGACAGTAATCAAAACCCATTGATAGAAACCCCGTATGTGAAGGTGTTAAAGCTAGCTCCTAGTGGGCCCTTCCCTTTCTCAAACAAGTCAGAAATATTGTAGAATGAAAATAGGGTAAAACTCCCTATTCCTATGCGGGTATAAACTCCATACCGAAGTGAATTGAGTCCGTGATCTGACTTGTATTTGTCTTTCATCGTTTCTCTATTATGTTCAAATTTGACTTTTGTAAAGGCATCATAGAGATACCCTATACGACCCCCGATGGCTATGTTAAAACTTCTGGCAATATCTTCTGGCTTTGTATCAAATCTAATTTCAATAGGCATTTCTATATAATTAGCTATAAGCATCGATTTATCTGCCAGTGCGGGATACATTCGGGTGGGGCTTAGTAGATTGTATTGATCAACTTGTTGCAGCGAAGCAGGCCCATTCGGATAACTATCCAATTCAACGGTATCAATCAAGGTAGCGCCATCTGTGAACTTCCACCGCTCCATGCTTAGGCCTATTCCCGGGTTAAGACTGAACTTGGAGCGCCCAAACCGAAAGGAATATTGATAATAGAAATTGACGGTTCGTGAGCCCCACCATCCCTGCTTCCAGGTATTGGGAGGATTAATTGCCTGGTTGACACCTAAATCAAGTAGGAATGTTCCCGGTATATTGGGTCGGGCAGTTTTTTTTACGGCATCGTACTGACCGTAAGCAAAAGATACAAACAACAGAAAGAAGACAAAACTTACGATTTTTTTCATTCGACCGGTTTTATATTAATAACGGTTAAAAACTGGTTAATATTTCTATCTGAAATAAAAAACCTAACCCATTCAATATTGAGTTAGGATTTAAAAGTGGGCCCGGAGGGATTCAAACCCCCAACCTTCTGATCCGTAGTCAGATGCTCTATTCAGTTAAGCTACGGGCCCAAAAAGGTCTGCAAAGGTAATTAAATAATGATTTTCACCAAAAAATTGTCTTTAGCGCCAAAACCTGAGCCGGGCCTCAAACAAACTTAAAATTGAAATAGAATCGTGATTCTAAATTTATTGCTACGCTACTGCCTTTCAGGATCCTAGCTCTGTTTGCGAAGTCTTTTTCTCCGGAACAGCTTGTTTCTTTTCCCATCTTGAAACAACGATAAAGACAAGAACGAGCGCAAGGATCAGGAAGATAAACGTAAAGATGCGGGTAATGATTTTCATGCGTCTCTCCTCACCATATTGTTTCAATACGGCACCATAATTCCGGAACCGTTCGATGCCGCGGGCAGTCAGGCGTTGTCTTCGCAGCCGGATTTCGTGTTTACCCATTGTACCTTACCTTAAGATTAAAATTGGTTCTCAATTTATCCAATGCCCGATAGGTGCGCATCTTAGCCCCACTTTCTGTCATATCAAGAATGAAGGCAATTTCTTTAAAATCCTTGTCTTCGAAAAAGCGCAATTCCAAAACCTGTATCATATCAGTGGGCAATTCATTCATATAGTGAACTAACCGTTTGATCAATTCCTCATCCCAGTCATCTGCAGTCTGTTCAACGAGTTCACGGACTTTCAGTTCTTCAATGCTGAAAATCTTCTTGCCTTTATTTTTCCGATAGTGTTTGTTTACTTCGTTGCCCGCAATTTTATAAAGCCAGGCTGAAAACGGGAACCCTCTAAATTCATACTTATCTAAATTATTTAGTGCATTTACGAAAGTTTGTGAGCAGAGGTCATCGGTAAGCCCTTCATCGTCTGTCTGCCTGAAAATGTAGTTGAAGATCCGATCAAAGTATTTTTCATACAACTCACCAAAAGCTTGCGGGTCTTTTTTGGATCGCTCTATGATTGCCTTTTCCTTACGGATTTCATCTTCCGTCATGCGGTTTTTGTTAAGTCAACCGATTACTTCTTAATAATGCAAAGGTTTTAGGAAAGTCACAAGTCGGGTGTTGGGTCATTTGGCCGTTAAAGTAATATGCTACCTATTGAATACAGGCAGTCTTGCAATCACTTTTATTATTGGTTAGCTTTCACCCATTGCTAAAATTCTATATACATGAAAAATAGTATTGTTCTCATTTTACTTTTTCTAAGTGTTGCAACAGTGGCTCAAAAGAAAAAGGATCAATCCCAACAAGTTCCATCACCGCAACCCACACAGGCAGCTACAACGATTGAGGCTAAAGTGGCAGGCATGAAAAAATTTGCAGGCTACATTGAATTTTATTATGATGAGAAGCAGGATAAAGTTTTTCTAATCATTGATAAGTTTAATACTGAATTATTATATGTCGAGTCGTTGACCGCTGGCGTTGGATCCAATGATATCGGATTAGACCGCAATCAATTAGGACGCGAACGGGTTGTGAAATTTGACCGAAGGGGACCTAAAGTTTTGCTAACTGAGTTGAATTATTCTTATCGGGCTATTTCCAACAACGCAGCCGAGAAGAAAGCAGTGGAGGAGGCTTTTGCTCAATCGGTTCTTTGGGGCTTTACAGTTATAGCCGAAGAGGGTGGACGTGTCTTGGTGGATGCTTCTGATTTTCTGCTACAAGATGCCCATGATGTAATAGGTACCCTTCGGAGCACACAACAAGGTAATTACACATTGGATAAGACCCGCTCCGCTTTTTATTTACCAAGAACCAAAAGTTTTCCACAAAACTCAGAGTTTGAAGTCACACTTACTTTTACAGGTCAGCCCACAGGTGGATTTATCCGGAGCGTAACACCAACACCTTCCATTGTTACGGTGCGCGAGCATCATTCTTTTGTGCAATTGCCCGATGCCGATTATAAACCACGCAAGTTTGATCCAAGGGCTGGTTATTTCAGTATCTCATATTATGATTATGCAACACCGATCAGTGAGCCAATAGAAAAGCGATTCATCACCCGCCACCGGTTAGAGAAGAAAGATCCGCGTGCAGCCGTGAGTGAAGCTGTAGAGCCTATTGTTTACTATATGGACCCAGGTGCCCCGGAGCCCATTCGTTCTGCTCTAATGGATGGGGCAAAGTGGTGGAACCAGGCTTTTGAAGCTGCAGGATATAAAGATGCTTTTCGAGTAGAGGTATTACCGGAAGATGCGGACCCAATGGACGTCCGGTATAATCTGATCAACTGGATACATCGCTCCACACGAGGCTGGTCGTATGGCGCTTCGGTTACCGATCCTCGTACCGGAGAAATTATTAAGGGTCATGTTAATTTAGGATCACTCCGCGTGCGGCAGGATTTTTTAATTGCTGAAGGACTTTTAGCACCTTATGAAGAAGGTAAACCGGTTTCGAATGAGATGGAACAAATGGCGCTGGCCCGGCTAAGACAACTGGCTGCCCACGAAGTAGGTCATACAATAGGGATTGCGCATGCTTATTCATCGAGTTCAGAAAATCTTGCTTCCGTAATGGATTATCCACATCCCATTGCTCAAGTAAAGGACGGTAAAATTGATTTGAGTGAAGCCTATGATGATAAGATTGGTGCTTTTGATAAAGTGATTGTTGCGTATGGCTATCAGCATTTTCCTGATGGAACTGATGAAGACAAGGCTCTTTATGAGATTATTCAAAATTCAATTAAGGCTGGATTTACTTTTTTGTCGGATCAGGATGCGAGGCCTTTGGGCGGAGCTCATCCCTATGCACACCTGTGGGATAATGGTAAAAACCCAGCGGATGAACTCGATCGGGTAATGGAGGTGCGGGCAATTGCCTTGAGAAACTTTGGCGAACGGAATATTAAGCCCGGTGCACCCATGGCTCTTTTGGAGGAAGTGTTGGTGCCTATGTATTTTTTTCATCGCTATCAGACCGAAGCAACTGCCAAGGTGGTAGGCGGACTAAACTATCGCTATGCGTTACGTGGAGATGGCCAACCAGTTACTGAATTGCTTACTCCTCAGCAAGAACTGAAAGCGATTGAATCGTTATTGAAAACGGTTCAGCCATCTGCATTGGCTTTGCCCGAAAGTTTATTGAAGATAATTCCACCAAGGCCTTTGGGGTTTTCGCGTCATCGCGAATTATTGAAAGGCAAAACGGATTTAACATTTGATCCGCTCTCAGCCGCAGAGACTGCCTCTGATCTTACGTTCAGTTTAATTCTCCACCCGGCCCGGGCCAACCGACTATTTGAGCATCATTCCAGAGATGCCCGGCTGCCAAGTTTGGAAAGCGTACTTGATAAATTGATTAGTGCCACGTTCAAATCACCAGTTCGAAATGGATACGAAGGCGCCATTCAGATGAGTGTAAACTATGCGCTCTTTACCAACTTATCTAAACTCGCCTTGAATAAAGATGCTTCAGCGCCCACCAAAGCAATTGCGACTTTAAAGTTGGATCAATTGAAAAATTGGTTGCAAAGTAGGGCTACTTCGGATGAAGAGTGGAAGGCTTACTACGCTTATCTGGTACAGCAGATCAATAAGTTTCAACAAGACCCAGATGAGTTTAAGCAGGAGAATTTGTTAGCTCCTCCTCCTGGCCAGCCAATTGGCATGGATGATGGCGATTTTTGTGGTAATTAAATTATCGCGGATGCTTTCCTCGACTTGACTGATCTGCTAAGTATTTGTTGTATAAATTAAAATGTCACCCTTAATCCGAGGGTGACATTTTAATTTTGTTTAAACCCAATCCGCCAAAGACCGCGCACCTGGTTAACCTGATAACCGACAGCCTTATCTCTTGGATAAAGAGCACGAATTAAAGAGTCTGTTTCAAAAGTTAATTCTCTTTCTGGCTGGCCGTGGCACGTTAAGCACAATGGTTGAGTAAGAATAGCTTTATAGTAAATCACGGAGTCGTCTTTCAAGACTAATCTGGGGGTGAGTTCCTTTTTTTCGTTTAAGTCATTGCCAAATCCTTTGACGAGAAATTCCTCCATCTTGTCCGCCTTATTCCGGAGGTTTCGGTTTTTATTACTCACGCGCCTGATGGATACCTGATTAACCAGCGAAAGCGAATCGGTGATAGGGTAGGCTTTTTCGTTACAATAGCGCAAGGCATGTTCAATTCCTCCGCTCTCAAGAGCTTGCTTTAGTTCTCCGCTGATTGTTTCAAAAGAAATTTTAGCGATTGCATCCCCGCGAATGATGTAAGTGCTATCAATCTTTTCTGTCGTTTGGATTGAATCTTTGCCACCACAGGCGAAGAGGAGGGTAAAGGGTACCAGGTAGATCAACTTTTTCATGATCTAAAGATCGAAAGAAAATTTTAATGAATGTGTGACTTCCGTTACAAACTAATGGGCTCCGTCAAACCACTCTTTAAATTCACTCACCTTTTCACGGCTCACAATTATCTCTGGTTCCCATTTAATATTTGCCGTGATTTTGAGCCGACTGTTTGAATAAACAATCACATCCTGAATGGCGCTTATGTTTAAGATGTAGCTCCTGTTTACCCGATGAAAAATCTTTGGATCCAGAATTTCTTCCAGACTTTCCAGGGTGTAATCGATAATAAACTTCCGTAGTTGGTTAGTTATAAGGTACACGTCCCGACCATCGGCAAAAAATAAACTGATCTGATCGGAAGTAATTGATTTGATGTGATCGCCTAGCTTGACCATGAACCGGTTCTTATAGGTCTTTTGCTGAGATGAATCAAAAGTCTTTATCAGATTTTCGTTGCGCTCCTCACTCCACCTAAGTTGGTTGCCCAGGGCCTCTACTTTTTTTAAACTGTTTGATAAATCGGTAAACGTGATTGGTTTTAGGAGGTAATCAATGCCATTCATTTTAAAGGCCTCAAGCGCAAATTCATTATACGCTGTAATGAAGATGACCGGCTTTTGCACTTTTACCTCTTTAAAAATATCAAAGCTAACTCCGTCCTTCAGTTGAATATCCATGAAGATGAGATCGATTGTCGATTGATTTGCTTCCAGCCAGTTCACGGCCTCTTCAATCGATTCAGCTTTTCCTTTTACTTCAATCCCTTCACTATAGCGTTGCAGGTATCGCTCCAGTTTTTCAGCTGCCGGAGTTTCGTCTTCCACAATCAGAACTTTCAGGGCCAGGTTACTCATGTGTCAGGGTTTCGTCAGCCGTTATTTGCATCAGCGGAAATTTAATATAATTTTCTTTGCCAGCTTTTACCTGCACAAAAGGGTTTTCGCTAAAGAAGGAATAAGAACGCTGCAACCGTGCAAAGGCATTCAAACTTTCCTGATGAAGCAGAAGCCGGTCGTTGATGGAATGCTGAAGTACAAGGTATTCATCACCCTCCTCGAGGTAAAGTCGGATCACAAGCGGAGATTGTTTTGCGATCAGGGTGTTGCGCACAATGGCATCTACTGTTACGAGAATTGATCCTGGAATAAGATGGATTTTAGTTGTGTCGCGAACGGAATTCAGAAGGTTTAGTTGATTTTGATATTTATAATTCAGCAGTTTGATAAGGTGATCAGCCGCATTTAATTCTTCTTCCAGGCTAATGAGCTCCTTATGCCGGTTAATAAGGCTATAGCGATAGATTCCAGCCAGGTAGTCAATTTGCTCCTCGGCCTGATCAACATTGTGTTGCAGCGTGAGGATCAGATTCTCCAGACTTTCGTATAGCAGATCCGGATTAATTTCATTTTTGAACGAAACAAAATCAGCATCGAGTTTTTCTCTTAACTTTTTTTCCTGTTGAAGAAGCAATGTATTCTCCCGATTCAAATAGAAATTGCTAAAGAATAAAACATTGTAAAGAAGCCCGATCACTCCATAAATTGAAAGAAATAATGTCAGTTCCCCTATGTTAATGGTAAAGCCAATGACCCATTTGTAGTAGGCCCAGATGGCAACCGAAATCAGCGATAAAGATATTAGTAGAGTACCAAGGATTTGCGCAAGAACTCTTCTCCTTAGAATTTGCCTTGCCAACCATTTTTCTGAAAAAGATAAGGCTAACCGCATCGATTCAAGAGAAAGGTAGGCTAACCCAATGCAGACATAAATTTCAGCGCTGCTGAAAATATTTTTAAGTTCTGTGAAGTCATTATTGATTAGCAGAATAAGCAGGTACACCATCAACCCAAGCACAGGCGCTGCAAGTATTCGAAAGAGGGGCTGATGAATAAATAACCGATTCATGAAAATTGTAAAGCAGGACTGGTTGTATGGGCTTCTTCTTTCACATTAGTCTTAATCACAGGAAGTATTACTGTAAAGTGCGCTTCATTTTTGATGATCACTTTTTCAGTGGAAAAAAACTGATACCGACTGGTGATATTGTTTAACCCAATCTGAAAACTTTCACTTTTCTCTAAAACCGTTTTTGAATTGCTAACAAGGATGCGGGTGTTATCCTGTGCAGAAATATAAATCAGTAGGGGATGTTCCTTAGAAATTTTATTGTGCTTGACCGCATTTTCCACCAGCAGTTGCAATGTCATTGGTGGAATGTAGGTGTTGAATAAGTTTTTTGGGAGGTTAACCTCCAGTGTAAGATGTTGTTCGTAGCGCACTTGAAGTAAATAATAGTAGGCTTTTACAAATTCTATTTCCTCACGCACAGTAACCAATTTTTGTTTTTGGTTATCGATCACGTATCGAAAGGTATCGGCCATCCTTCGAATGAACTGTTCGGCCATTGATGTGTCTTTAAATAACAACGAAGAAACTGTATTCAGGCAGTTGAATAAGTAATGAGGACTGATTTGGTTTTTCAATGATTCAAACTGGAGTTCGAGTTGTAAACGATCCAGCCGCATTTGCTCTACCTGAGTTTTAGCATAATACTGATAGGAGTAGAACAATCCGTAAAAAATCTCATAGATAAACAACGAGATGGCGAGTAGGATGCCGAGTTTAATCATGTCAGCAGTTCGCGATCCGAGTAAAATCAGGCTTGATGTGATGGCAAAGACAAGCACCAAAATCCCGTTAAGGATAAAACCGGAAATAAAACGGGCCAGGAAATGACTTCGCCAATGAATCCAGCGGTCCAGTATTTTATCAACTTGCCAGGCAATTAAACCAGCCAGGTTTGTAATTACTGTACAAATCAGATATTCATCAGCCTCAAGTTGTAGCGAGGGGAACCGGCCATTATTGCTGTAGAAAATATAAATAAAGAACAAGAGACCCAGTGCAGTACAAATTAGAGCCAGCAAGCCATATTTCTTCATGCTATGATTTTGAAGTGTGTTTGACAAAGAGGCCATAATACCCTCAAACTACTCAAAATTTTGAGAATTTTAAGGCATTAGGATTTCCGTTATGGTCAGTTAGTTTTCAATAGCTCGAAGGGCGCGTCCGTAATAAGTTTCAGAGTCAATCTTGCGGGCAGCCGCACGATAGGCATCCTTAACTGGTGTGCCGGCCGACTTCACTGCAGGTGCTGCATCTACTAATACCTCGGTGATATAATGATCGGAGTCAATTTGTGCTGCTGCATTGAGCACGGCAATAAGTTTTCCGTCCGTCATCTGGGGTGCAGATAATGCGGTTTGAAGGGTCTGTGATTTGTAATGATCGCTGTCCATCGTATTGCAGTACTCAACCAGTTTTTTATAGTTCTCTTCTTTTAAATCCTGCTTTTTCAATAAGGTAGTAAGCACTTCGGTGCGATAGTGATCCGATTCTATCGATGAGGTAATGCTTAGCAGACTAGTCAGTACCTGCCCATCAATAGGTTTATCTAACATACTTTTGATTACTTGTGTGATGTAGTGATCAGATTCAATGCCTTTCACAGATTCTACCACTAGCTGATACGAAGAAGTTGACAGAGATCTTTCGAGTGCTTTAGTTAAGACAATGGTGCGGTAGTGATCCGACTCAATCGTTTTAGAGGTGTTAATCATTTCAGCAAGAACGGGATCAGTCAGGTTGGGTTGACGCATCAACGAAGTAAGCACTTCAGTCTTGTAGTGATCTGATTCCATTCTGGACACAGATGCCATAATTACTTTTGTACTTTCAATTGATACAGGCTGAACCCGGAGAGCCTCTTTGATCACCTGGGTTTTATAATGATCGGATTCCATTTTATTGGTTGCCACAAAGACAGCTTCAATTGCTTCCTTGCTTTGCATGAATTTGGATAAATTATTATCCAGAAATTCCGTGAGGTAATGATCAGAGTCCAATTCGCTGGAGACTTTCGTAACAATCATTGAGTAGTCTTTAACCTGAACCGGTAATTTCATTAACAGATTGGCATAATGCGCTTTCATGTAATCTCCATCCAGGATATCGATTTCATTAAGCACACCGGCAACACCGCCCTTTCGGTAAAAGCGGTTAACCCGGCTCTCAGCCGCCACCGTAGTAGTTCTCACCACTTCAGGTAAGATTTCTGAAAGCCATTTACGGCCTTCAGGCTCATAACTTACAGGAGTTCTACCTTCATAAT
Source organism: Cyclobacteriaceae bacterium (assembly GCA_040079965.1). Lineage (GTDB taxonomy): Bacteria > Bacteroidota > Bacteroidia > Cytophagales > Cyclobacteriaceae > ELB16-189. The sequence goes on along the minus strand of JBEBJH010000007.1, from coordinate 37,282 downwards.
ATTCGCGTTTAATGGTATTCCCCTGGGAACTGATTTTTAGGGTGCGCCTGCTGCCAAAAGTAGTTTTGGTTATTTCGAGATAACCATCGGCCGACATGCTTTTAATGTCGCGGTCGTCATCAGTTACTTCGATCGTTCCTCGCACTTCAATGTTAAAGGTGTTGAAGCCGTCAGAATTTTTATAGGTCATTTTAGAATCCTTGCCAGAGGCATAAACCCGGGTAGATTCTGACTGACTATAGGCAGAGGTAACGATCAGGAAAACGAAAATTAGCGCAGTGAACTTCATAAACTATAGATTTTTACCTAGATAACGCAACAAAGGTGGGGTAAGGATGCCCTCTGAGCAACTCTTATGAAATGAACCGCCTAAATGATGTATTGAGTTGTTGAAACCCGTGTCCGGCTTACTTAATCAAACCTGCTTTTGAAATCCACGCTGGCGCATAGCTTCAAAAACAACCACAGCGGCTGCGTTGGACACATTCATGGAATCGATTTTGCCTTGCATGGGAATGATGATGTTAGCTGAAGAATTCCTTACCCAGATCTCAGACAGTCCGGTGGCTTCGGTGCCCATTACAATCGCTGCAGGTTTAGTAAAATCTGTTTCATGATACGGTCTGGACGCTTTAAGATAAGTGCAGAAGATATTAATGTTATTCTTTTTCAGCCAGGAAATGGTCTCCTCTGAGGTAGCGGATGCAATTTGCTTTGTAAATACACAACCCACGCTTGAGCGGATTACGTTGGGATTATAGAAATCTGTTTGGGGATCGCAAATAATTACGGCATCAACCCCTACAGCATCGGCAGTTCTTAGTATGGCACCCAGGTTGCCAGGTTTTTCAACAGCCTCCAAAATCAGAATGAGTGGATTCTTGCTTAACCGGATATCATCTAACCGATGAGTCTTCTGTTCGGCCACAGCCAGAATGCCACCCGTGCTTTCGCGGATAGCAATTTTGTCAAAGACCTCTTTCGAAACGGGCACTAGCAGTTTGTCTTCACATAGCAGATCCGCAGACTCATTCCTGTCAATGATCTCCTCACAAAAAAAAATGTTTCCGATTTTGTAGCCAGCTTCCAGTGCCATGCGAACTTCTTTCGCGCCCTCAATTATAAAGAGTTGTTGTTTTCTGCGTTCGCGGGGCTTCTCCAGCGAAAGCAGACTTTTGATTTTCGGATTTTGAGTGCTGGTGATAAGAAAATGCATAGCTGTTTCAAAATTCAAGATTCAAAATTCAAGATCAAAGGATTGGCATCGTGTTATTTCCTATTTTTGAATCTTAAATCTTGATCTTGAATCTTATACATCCTTCATCCTGGAAAGATTACGAACTGCTCGACAGCGGAAGTTTTGAAAAACTTGAACGCTTTGGAAAAGTAATTCTCATTAGACCAGAACCTCAGGCTATTTGGGAACCGGTGCTTTCAGAAGCGGAATGGAATAAACAGGCACATGCGCATTTTACGCGTGAGCAAAAAGACAATTTTCGCTATGGTGAAGAAGTGAAAGGAGGCTGGAACAAGCTCAAACCCATGCAAGACAGCTGGCAGGTAGACTATCAATATCAATCATTGAATTTGACTTTGCGTTTGGCTTTAACCGGATTTGGCCACGTTGGTGTTTTCCCCGAGCAGGGCTCAAACTGGAATTTTATTTTTGATACGGTTAGCTCCTGGAAGTCGACACGACCTCGCGTACTTAATTTGTTCGCTTACACGGGAGCGGCTTCGGTCGTTGCTCGTGCCGCGGGTGCGGACGTTACTCATGTGGATGCATCTCGCCCCGGTTTGAACTGGGCTAATCAGAATATGCAACTGAATCAACTCAGTGACATTCGTTGGGTATATGAAGATGCGTTGAAATTTGTGAAGCGCGAGGTGAAGCGTGGAAATAAATACAACGGTATTATTATGGACCCGCCACCCTATGGTCGTGGACCGGAAGGAGAGAAGTGGACCTTGCAAGAAAAATTGAATGAGTTGATTCAGCTTGCTAGTCAGTTGTTGGAACCGACACTGTCTTTCTTTATTCTTTCAATGTATGCAGTAGGCTTATCTCCACTGGTGGGATTGAATGTGGTTAAAACTCATTTCAATATAGAATCGCCAGAGTATGGTGAGTTTTTTCTAAAATCGAAAACAGGTCGCGATTTACCGATGGGTACTTTTTTGAGATTTAGCCGATAATGGTTTTTTCACACAACTTTTTACGGAGTAGCATCATCTGATATCAAATACACGCCAGTTGATTAGACTTTTTTTTCTGGGATCATTTTTAATTGCATCAAATTTCCTGTTTGGGCAGCAGATCTATCGGGGTATTGTTGTTGATTCTTCCAAACTCACTAATCTTCCAGATGTGCATGTTTCAGTTAAACGTTCAGGCCGGGGTACCATCACCAACGCTTCGGGAAGTTTTTTAATCTCTGCGAATCCTACCGATACGCTTTTGTTCTCAGTAATTGGTTATAAACCATTGGAACTTCCGCTACTTTTTGAGGAGGATGCATTATTTATTCTTTTGATAGAAAATACCCTGATGCTAAATGAAATAACAATCAGGGCAACGCGGCTCTATCCGAATAAAATCAATGACAGAACCAAGATAACGCCCCGCACGATGAGTTCCCTGGATGGATTCATTTCCCCAATCACCTACCTGAGTAAGTTGGAACGCGAGAAACGAAAACTGCTGCGTGTAGTTGAAGAGAATAACCGAACCCAAACCTTCCGTCAGGTAATTACTGATCCGGATGTAAAGGCAATCTTGATGAAGGACTACGAAGTGAATGAAGAAATCTACTATCACACCATCGAGAATTTCAACTTACAACATGCGGCCGTTCACTATTTCACCGATCCAGATGCAATTATGGAAGCTTTGCATTCTTTTTTCGAAAAACAGTTAGCTGGTAAATAACGTACCACAATCGTTCTAGATCGAAAAGCAAAGGCGTTTTTAATCGTAAGAGAGAAATCAAAACCTTACGCCAGTAAATCCACAAAATAGCGCTATCTTTGCGCCCTCAAAGTTGAAAATAGCAGAGGAAACCACGATTTATGGAAGTAAGTAAAATCAGAAACATTGCGATTATCGCCCACGTTGACCACGGAAAAACCACCTTGGTGGACAAATTATTGCACGCAGGCCACGTTTTTAAAGATCACGAGCACCCTGGCGAGTTAATTATGGACAGCAACGACCTGGAGCGTGAGCGCGGTATCACCATTTTGGCAAAAAACGTATCTGTTAGATACAAAGACTATAAAATCAACGTAATTGACACCCCCGGCCACAGTGACTTTGGTGGGGAAGTAGAGCGTGTATTGAATATGGCTGACGGTTGTCTGTTGCTTGTCGATGCCTTCGAAGGCCCTATGCCACAGACTCGCTTCGTTTTACAGAAGGCCCTGCATTTGGGTTTAAAGCCTATTGTTGTAATAAACAAAGTAGATAAAAAGAATTGTACACCCGATGAAGTACACGAAGGTGTATTTGACCTGATGTATGCTTTGGATGCAACCGAAGATCAATTGAATTTCCCAACGTTTTATGGTTCGGCAAAGCAAGGCTGGATGAGTAAAGATTGGAAAACTCCAACTACTGATATTACAGCGCTAATCGAAGGAATTATTGAACATATTCCTGCTCCTAAGATTGATGAAGGCACAACGCAATTGTTGATCACATCATTAGAATATTCTTCTTTCGTTGGCCGTATTGCTATTGGAAGAATTCAGCGCGGAAGCGTAAAGGCAGGACAACAGATTGCGTTAGTGAAGCGAGAAACAGGAGCGATTGTAAAAACACGTATCAAAGAAGTGTACGTATTTGAAGGCTTCAATAAAATTAAGCAGGATGAAGTGAAGGCCGGAGAAATTTGTGCCCTGGTGGGATTGGAAGGTTTTGAAATCGGAGACACTGTTTCTGATGTTGATAAGCCCGAGGCTTTAAGATCCATAGCGATTGATGAGCCTACGATGAGTATGCTTTTTACGATTAACAATTCTCCTTTTTATGCTAAGGAAGGAAAGTTTGTCACCTCACGTCACATCAAAGATCGCCTTGAAAAGGAACTGGAGAAAAACCTTGCTTTGCGATTAGGAGAAACTAATTCGGCAGATAGTTTTATGGTGTTTGGACGGGGTGTTCTTCACTTATCCGTACTGATTGAAACCATGCGCAGAGAAGGCTATGAACTTCAGATTGGTCAGCCTCAGGTAATCTTCCGCGAGATTGATGGTGTGAAGTGCGAGCCAGTAGAAGAATTAACAATCGACTTACCAGAAACTGTTGCCGGTAAAGCCATTGAAACCGTTACACAGCGTAAAGGTGAAATGTTAAACATGGAGCCTAAGGCTGACCGAATGATTTTGAAGTTCCTGATTCCGTCAAGAGGAATTATGGGTTTGAGAAATTATCTATTGAATGTAACTGCTGGTGAAGCCGTAGTAACACACCGCTTTAAAGAATATCAACCTTATAAAGGAGAAATTCCAGGTCGCATAAACGGATCTCTTATCGTTATGGAGCAGGGTGAAGCAATCCCCTATAGTTTGCACAACCTGCAAGACCGTGGAAAGTTTTTCATTAATCCAGGAGAACCCGTGTACGAAGGACAAGTAATCGGAGAGCATAGCCGGGGTGGGGATTTGGTGATTAACGTTACCAAGACAAAGAAACTTACCAACATGCGGGCTTCTGGTTCAGATGAAAAAATGAAAATCGCACCTCCGCTCAAGCATACATTGGAGGAAGCATTGGAATACATTCAGGCTGACGAATATGTTGAAGTAACACCTAAATCAATACGTTTGCGTAAGATTTTCCTGAATGAGAATGATCGCAAGCGCGATCGTAACCGTGCTGGTGTAAATGCATAGAGTACTTCTAATATTATTCTTAAGCGCTATCACGATTGCAGGGTTTTCACAAAATCCTAAATGGACTGCGTGGGAAACGGAAGCGGATACTTTGATGGGCCAACAGAAATTCAAAGAGGCTGCTAAGCTCTATACAAAGGTGGTGGATGCTTCCAAACTTAAGGACAAGACTTCTTATCGGGCTTTGTACAAAAGGGCGGTTGCTTATTATAGTGATAGCGATTTCCAGAAGGCTATTAAAGACATGGATCGCTTCATTCCCGAATTTCCTGAAAATTATCAGGCTCATGTGTTGCGGGCTCTTGCTTATCGCGAATCTGGTGATGTTGACCATCAGTTGACCGATGTGGAGGCTGCTTTGGAACTGAGTGGTGGAGATCCTCAGATTATGAAATGGAGAGCAAGTTTGCTGATGGAGAAAGGTGAATATAAGTTGGCTAAGGATGATCTGTTAATTGTCAAACAATTTCAGGACGATCCTGAGGTAGAAATGAATTTAGCCTTTGCTTACTACTCGCTCGATAATCCAGATAGTGCCATGACGGCTATCAATAAGTCGATTGAATTGGATGGTACCTTTGGTCCTGCTTATTTATATGGAGGATCTTTTTCCTTAGAGCAAGAAAATTACGAGTTGGCCTTAAAGTACCTCGATGTTGCCCTTAAGCTTGACCCGGAAAACATTACTGCCTTATTTTACAAAGGAGTTGCTTTGGTTGAACTGAAAAAGGAGGAGGAAGGATGCCGCTGTTTATCAAAAGCCTTTATGGCCGGGCAGGATGATGCTGCAGACTATCTAAAGCAGTATTGCTACGGAATTGAAAAGTAGACTCACCGTTTGATAGAGTATTTATAATCCAATTCTTTTCCTTGTTCTGTGGTTGGATCGCATTATTTTTGCGCATGCCTGCGTGCCGGAAATGCCGCACTACGGCATACAGGCATGGCAGAGCAAATTCTAATCCTCGATTTTGGTTCTCAATACACACAATTGATCGCCCGCAGGGTGCGCGAGTTAAACGTCTACTGCGAAATACACCCCTATAATCATGTTCCTGCTATAACTTCATCTATTAAAGGGGTTATTCTCTCCGGTAGTCCTTGTTCGGTGCGCGACCAGAATTCTCCAGACGTAGACTTAACCCAGTTTGGAAAGCTCCCGGTTTTGGGAGTATGCTATGGGGCCCAATTGATTGCTCACAAAAGCGGAGGTACTGTTATGCCTTCACATATGAGAGAATACGGTCGTGCCAGACTCACCACCGTGGATCACCACAATGAGTTGTTGAAGGAAATCTCACTTGATTCCCAGGTTTGGATGTCGCATGCAGATACCATTGCTTCAATTCCTGATAAGTTTGAAATTATTGCAAGCACACCTTCTGTAAAAGTGGCCGCATTTCGTCTGAAGGGTGAGAAATTGTATGGAATTCAGTTTCATCCCGAAGTAACCCATACATTAGAAGGCAAAAATCTTCTCCGGAATTTTGTCGTGCATATTTGCGGCTGTGCCCAGGATTGGACTCCAGACCAGTTTGTTGAAACAACGGTTGCAGAATTAAAGAAAAAATTAGGTTCGGATAAGGTTGTAATGGCGCTTTCTGGTGGAGTTGATTCAACCGTAGCGGCCATGCTCATTCACAAGGCCATTGGAAAAAATCTCTATTGCATTTTTGTTGATAACGGATTACTCCGCAAGGATGAATTTGAGCAAGTTCTGCATTCCTATCAAGGAATGGGTTTAAACATAGAAGGCGTAGATGCAAAGGATAAGTTTTATTTCGCATTGAATAAGCTTTCAGAACCTGAGGCAAAACGAAAAGCCATTGGCAGGACGTTTATTGAAGTATTTGATGTGGAAGCACATCGCATAGAAGATGTTAAATGGCTGGGTCAGGGAACAATATATCCGGATGTAATTGAATCAGTATCCGTGAAAGGACCCTCTGCAACTATCAAATCGCACCATAATGTGGGTGGTTTGCCGGATAAAATGAAAATGAAAGTTGTTGAGCCTTTGAATACATTATTTAAAGACGAAGTTCGTTTAGTAGGCAAGACTTTGGGTATTGATCCACTTATTTTGGGAAGACACCCGTTTCCAGGACCGGGTTTAGGGATTCGTATTTTGGGCGAGATCACCTCTGAGAACGTAAGAATACTTCAGGAGGTAGACGCTATATTTATTTCAGGATTAAGGTCGCATGGATTATATGAAAAAGTTTGGCAGGCCGGGGCCGTCTTGCTACCTGTATATTCTGTCGGTGTTATGGGGGATGAGAGAACCTACGAACAGGTTGCGGCCTTGCGGGCTGTAGTAAGTGTTGATGGTATGACAGCCGATTGGGCCCACCTTCCGCATGATTTTCTTAGCGAAATATCTTCAGATATCATCAATAAGGTGAAGGGCGTTAATCGGGTAGTTTATGATATCAGCTCCAAACCTCCGGCCACCATCGAATGGGAATAGCGGCTTAATTTTTGATTAACTATATTGGCTTTTGCATATAGTCTATGATTTCAACAATCAAAATGAATAAGTCTTACCTGCTTTTATGTTTCTTAATTCTTGGCTTTTCTCTGACGCAAGCTCAGGATTATAAAAGGCAGTACCGGCAGGCTAAGGATCATTTTGATGGAGCCCGGTATAGTGAAGCCATGGAATCATTTAAGCCCCTGACCGTTTATGATCAGGAAAATCCTTTTCCGGAATATGCCTCTTTTTATTATGCCTTATCCGCTCAAAGGTTAGGCTATGCTTCGGTTGCCAAAGACATGCTGTTGCAGATCAAAAAGTTGTATCCCACCTGGGATCAAATGAATGAGGTTAATTACTGGTTATCTAAAATTTACTTCGACCTCGGAGAATACTTTCAGGCCCTCTTACTGGCCAGCCAAATTACAGATCAATCCTTACAGAGTGGCTTAAATGATTTCAGGAGAGTCTACTTTTCAAAAATAGACGATCCGGAAACCCTGAAAATGATTTTGGAGGATTATCCTCTGGACCGTGAAGCCGCTCGCGCCTTAGTTATACTTTTGGGAAAGCAGCCCACGCACTTACAAGATATGCCTCTGATGGATTCATTAATAACAAAGTTTGCTTTGCCTCGGGAGCAGTTGATCACCAATGAAGTTCCCAAACCCATACTCAAGGATTCGTATCGTATTGCTTTGGTCATGCCTTTTCTGGCGGCAAACCTTGACCCGTCACCTCTAAAAAAGAGAAACCAGTTTGTGCTTGATCTTTACGATGGAATGCAGCTGGCTGTAGACTCACTTTCCAGAAATGGAACTCGGCTGGAGTTGTTGGCTTATGATAACGAACGTAGTGCAGATGTAACAAGAAAAATTATTGGTCTTGAAGAATTAAGGACTGCTGATTTAATCGTTGGGCCACTTTTTCAGGAAGAGTCTGTTCCGGTTCAGGAATTTGCACTGACAAACCAAATTAGTTTGGCTGTAAATCCAATTTCTAACAATAGTGATTTAGTAGGAAAAAATCCATTTGCCTTTCTATATCAACCCAGCCATGAAACGATTGGAGTGCGGTCGGCCGAGTGGGTGGCGAGCCATGTAAATCGCAAGACGTGTATGGTGTATTATGGTGAAAGCGTTAAAGACTCTGTAATGGCATTCAATTTTATCAAGCGAGTGCTCGAACTGGGGGTTAATGTCGTTTATGCGGAAGAAGTAAGAAAAGAAAATTCGGGAAGTATTTTAACAACCCTAGCCACGGCTACCGAATATGACGAATGGAAAAATCCTCTTCAGTTTAAATTGAAAAAGGATAGTATAGGAAGCATTTTTGTTGCCTCTGATAGCGAACTGATTTACTCGAAAGTTATTAATAGCGTGGAGACGCGTAAAGATTCAATTATTGTAGTAGGGCAGGAGAATTGGTTACTTGATACATCAGTAGACTTTTCAAAATTTGAACGCACCCATGTAACTTTTGCGGCTCCCAATTACCGGTCCGTCAGCAGTCCGGCTTTTCTTGACTTTAGACGGAAATATATTTTAAAGCATGGAACACTCCCTGTAGAATATGCTTTTATCGGTTACGAATTTGTAATGGTAATGGGACAGATTTTGGCAAAATATGGTACCAATTTTTTGCAAACAATGCCTTTAGCAACTTATACTCCGGGTTCGCTTACTTTTGGTTATGAATTACAACCAACACATGACAATGGCCGGGTTCCATTTGTTTCCTTCGAAGGCGGCCGCCTGATGATTACAGCCGAAAGGTAGCCACCTTTTCTACCTAAATCATAGAAAATCCTTACACGGGCATCTTAAAGAGTCGCTTTTGCTAGCTTTAAGTATCCCTGAATCAACTTCTTTTTACTACTTTTAAGGATTATCTTATCTATGAAAGCGATCCGGTTTGGTTTAGGTTTTACTATTCTCCTTCTGATCGGCCAGGATTTGGCTTACGCGCAGGCACAGGAAGAAAAGGCAGCCGTTGTTTTTGATGAACTATATGACGAGCCTTATGCCATCAATAAATTGTTTATCGGGTTTCAACCTTTTTATGGCGAGTTATTCGCTACCAATGTGAATGCCGGGTATGGTGCGGAAGCCCATTACTACCATAAGAACAAGTTTGACGTTAAGGCTCATTTCAGAAAAAGCTATAGCAGCAAGTTTTATGACTTTAACCGGGAACTTGCATTGAATAATAGTTCAGTTTCCAATACGCCTGAAATTTATAACTACTATGAAGTAGGAGGGACTTACCACATTAAGGATTTTGATGTGAGTTCAAAGACCAAGATTTTTTTACATAAGAAGAACACTTCCCGAAATCGCTGGGCGGCAACGGTTCCGCTTTACGCAGAAGTGCCCAGCAAACTAAGAAAAATTTATGGTCTAAGATTGGGTGGAATACTATGGAATAGTACCACTGATTTGAACCGGGTTCTTGACAGTCAGGGTTTATCCAATGCTGACCTTGTAAATGGCGAAGGAATAGGATTGCCAGAAACGTATGTGGATGTTAACGGGCAGACCCAGGATTTCAATGTGTTTAGTAATATTTATGCCACCAACATTTATCTTGGTGGTTCTATGTCGTGGATACGCAATATCGCAGTTGGTTTTGACCAGTATGAGGAGGGACTTGATGATGGAATCTTAACATTATTCTTTGATGTGATGGTGGCGCCCGCCCTTAAAGTTGACCCGGTTGTTTATAATGACATGGAATATTCAACTGATGTTTTGAAAACAAAAATGATTGGCTTTAGGGCCGGCATAGATGGAAAGTTTAATCGCACACTCAGTTGGTCTTATGGAGGTGAAGTAGGCTATCGCCCTTCGCTATCCGGACAAGGCTTTTATGCTCTTCTGAAGGTTTCATTCCCTGTATTCAGTTCCAATCTCGACAATAAAGTTGAAGCTTTTGGAAAATAAGCAGTATGGTTCATGACATACTGATCACTAACATTAAAGGGCTCGTTCAGGTTAGAGATCGCGCTATTCAAAAGGTGAGAGGTAAAGAAATGAGTTACCTCCCCATTTTACAGAATGCTTTTTTGATTATCTCAGGCGGCCTGATCCATTCCATTGGGCTAATGAAAGACTTATCGCCCGAAATCAATGCCCAATCCATTATTGATGCTACGGGCCGTTTTGTTTTTCCTTCTTTTGTCGATTCTCATACACATCTTGTTTTTGCAGCTCCACGCGAGGAAGAGTTTGTTATGAAGTTGAAGGGCGCTACTTATGAAGATATTGCGGCCAGTGGAGGAGGGATATTGAACTCTGCAAAGAAACTTCAGCTACTTACGGAAGAGGAGTTATTTGAACGTTCTATTCCAAGAGCGTGGGAAATAATTCAATCAGGCACCGGAGCCGTGGAGATAAAGAGCGGGTATGGACTTACAACTGAGGATGAACTTAAAATGCTTCGGGTCGCGAAACGAATAGGAAAAGAAACGCCACTCACTGTAAGATCAACCTTTTTGGGGGCTCATGCCGTGCCAAGGGAGAAGACAAAAGAGCAATACATCTCAGAGGTAATTGATAAAATGATTCCCGCTGTGGCTGCGGAGAAGCTTGCAGAATACATTGACGTATTTTGTGAGACCGGATTTTTTTCAATGGATGAAACAGAGAAGATAGTTGAAGCTGGCAAAAAGCATGGACTTGTTCCCCGGATTCACGCTAATCAACTCAGTCGTTCGGGCGGTGTGCAAGTAGGGGTAAAAACAAGGGCAATTAGTGTTGATCACCTTGAAAACATGGGTGAAGATGAAATTGCTTTGTTAAACGAAAGCGAAACAATGCCTGTTGCTTTACCGGGCGCTGCCTTTTTTCTGAATCTTCCGTTTACACCTGCCCGAAGAATAATTGATGCTGGATTACCCTTGGCGATTGCTTCTGACTATAATCCGGGGAGTGCCCCCAGCGGCAATATGCCTTTGATGGTTTCTATTGCTTGTATTAAAATGAGAATGACTCCAGAGGAGGCAATTAATGCTGCCACTATTAATACAGCTTACACGCTCGGACTTTCACAAACCCATGGCACAATCACTATCGGAAAAATAGCAAACCTGTTTATTACCCAACCTATTTCTTCGGTAGCTTCCTTGCCTTATAATTTCGGTACCAATCCTGTGGCCAGTGTTATTTTAAATGGTAAGATAATCCCAACAAAACCATTATGGTAGAACAACTTCGAATCCAGTCCTTGCTGCGTGATGTTCCTGATTTTCCAAAACCAGGAATCATATTTAAGGACATTACCCCTCTGCTGGCGGATCCTGTAATGCGAAAGCATGTTGTAAGCGAAATGGCATCTCATTTTAAGGCGAGTCATATTGATGCGGTGGCAGGGGTAGAGGCACGCGGCTTTATTTTTGGTTCTTTATTGGCAGAAGCATTGGCGGTGGCTTTTATACCGGTGCGTAAATCCGGAAAGTTGCCATATCACAAAATCCATGAAGAGTATGCTTTGGAGTATGGCAAGGCTTCTATTGAAATGCATGTGGATGCAATTAAGCCTGGAAGTCGGGTATTGATTCATGATGATCTGCTTGCAACAGGAGGAACAGCCACTGCGGCTGGTAGCATGATTCAGCGATTGGGAGGCGAGGTTGCCGGTTTCTCATTCATAATTAACCTCGAATTCTTGACTGGTGAGAAGGTATTATTGGACCGCTTTGGAGTACAACCTCATTATTTGGTAAGCTATCCATAGTTTTTTGACCGTATTTTGACATAACTTTCGGCAGTAAATACTGTTTAAAAGGGTGATGAATGATGTTGTGAAAATTCCAATGTTCCCCCTCTCTATTTTTCCGTTGCCCGGAGAAATGATTCCGCTTCATATTTTTGAGCCTCGCTACCGGCAGTTGCTGGAAGACGCAGAAACAAAGGATATTGCCTTCGGAATTTATTTCAATCATGTTTCGAATACTGAAAAATTGGGATCTCTGGTTAAACTGGAAAGCGTGATTAAGCGATATGAAACAGGGGAATCAGACATTATTGTTAAGTGCGTTGATTTACTCTCCTTAAGCAAAATGTTTCGAACGTTTCGCGATAAATTATACCCAGGAGGTGAAGTTGAATTATGGCAAATAGATGTAACCCAACCCATGGGGGAGAGCCTTCGCAAATACTTTACCGAGTATCTTAGCCTGATCAGGCTCAATCACCCCGATAAAAGCACCTCTCTTTATGATGCAGCTAATGAATTGAACTTAGGATTTGAGGAGCGTTTAAAGCTTGTTTTGATGGAAGAAGAGCGCAAGGAGTCATTTCTTGTGTCGCGGTTAAAATACCACATCCAACTTTTGCATCAGGTAGAAAAGGCTAAAGACGTTTTTCACCTGAACTAAGTTTCATTAATAAATTTATTTCATTTTTTTTCATCCACAATTTTTTTGTTATCGTTTAGGGGCGTCTTTCTCGTCTTAAGCTCTTAATAATTTATTTAACAACCTTTAACAATCACTGTGCAACAATTAACATCTGTTGTCCGTCCTAAGCATATAAAAAAATATTATGAAAGCATTTAGTTTAATTCTTGTAGGTGTGCTCTTTAGTACACTGGTGTTCGCTAATGGGACAGATGAGCCGAACAAATCGGAATCATCTGTGGCAGTTACTAATTCTGCCGGCAGTTCATTGTTCAAATTATTCTATAAAGCAGAGCAAGCAGGAACAGTAAAGGTTTCTATTTTCAGTAATGACAGCAAACTTGTCTTTACAGAAAAAATGAAGAACGCAAATGGTTTCATGAGACCTTATAATTTCACAGGACTACCAGCGGGTTTATATACAATTCAAATTGAAGATAAGAGCGGTATCCGAACTGAGCAGGTTGAGTATACTGCTGGTAAGATTGAAAAGTATATCAGTCTTGTAAAAATCTCGGAGGAAGGAAAGTATCTTTTATCAGTCAACTCTAAATCATCGGACAGAATAAGTGTAAGTATTTTTGATGAATTCGATCAGTTGATTCATAAGCAGGATAAAACAGTTGAGCATAATTTTGCTGAAGTGTTGAATTTGAAAAATATCAATCGCTTTACAATTGAAGTTTCTGACAGCCAGGGCTTGTTGAAATCAATTAAGAACTAATCGTTTATTCTTTAAACAGGAAGCCTCATTCATATCGAATGAGGCTTTTTATTTTGTCAATTGCAATCGATTGAGTTTAAATAGGGAAATCATGAAGCCATTTTTACATATGTTTTAATCCTTTTGATTTCCATGTGAGTCATTAAGTTTGTGCAAAAGAGCCGCAATCGATTTTTTATATTAAAAATCAACTTTACTTACAACTTTCAGCCTTCGGTGTTTCTTGCCCGTACATTTACATTGAAAACAAAACAAGAAAAACTATGAAAACTAAATCAGTTGTATTCGCGCTTATCATGGCGTTTGTTTCGGTGGCGGCTGTAGCAGCTGACCCCGTAGGTCCTAAAGTGGTTGTGATTAACCAAAAGGAGTCTGGGATTTTTAAAGTGATTTATGAAGGTGGTCAAACCGGAAGAGTTACTTTGAAGATTTATGATCAATCAGGCAAATCAGTGTTTTCTGAGACAATCAATGGTGTGGATGGTTTTATCCGTCCAGTGAATTTTTCCGGCATGGAGCCTGGCGAATACACCATTGAAGTTGCTAATGCTTCCGGAAAGCAGATTCAAAAAGTTAGCTATAAAATGGATAATAAGGTTAACTCCATTCACGTAGCTAAATTAGGCACTGAGAGTAAATACTTGCTCGCAGTTGGTAACCAGGGCGCTGAGGAAATTAACGTACGTATTTTTGATGGCGATAATAATCTGGTTCACAACGAGAATCTGACTATCAACGGTAATTTCGGATTGGTTTACAACCTGAAGAATGTTGCCGGAGTTCCTACGTTTGAAGTAACTAATCAAACTGGTTCTACGAAAGTAGTGAAGTATTAAACAACCAAACCTGTAAACCAGAGAAGGGCTTGCGAATATCGCAGGCCTTTTTCTTTTACCATTGGTTCATTGTTTCTCTTTCTTCAATTGTTTCTCTTGCTCTTTGAAATACTTACGAGTCAGAAAGCTATGCTTTAGCGCTTCCATATTCTGATCAAATTTCTCTGTGCCTTGATTCAGGTTCTCAAGTGTGCTGCGTACATCGTTTACCATGGTGGTATCGTACCAAAGCGTTGGTATTGTTCCATGACCCGCATTCAGTTTTTGCATAAAGATTTTCAGACTATCCGTGCTTTCGTGTATATCCTGTGCTGCACGTTGTAATTCGGTCATCGTTTTTTGAAGTTGCTTTGCGGTTAATGAATCGCGCAATAGGTATCCTGCCAATCCTTTTCCTTCATCAACATCTCCAGCCATTTCCTGAACATTACCTAAGAGAGTATTTGTCTTTTCAGTTGCCTTTCTCAAATTGGCGATGGACAGAAAGAGTTCCTGTCTTAGCAGAGTATCATACACCAGGGCTGACACAGTCCCTTTTCCATGCTGAATATCTTCTGTGATATCCAGTAACCCTCGAGTAAGTATGGCCGCATTTTCATTGGTCATGTTCAGGGTCTTAAGAATGTCATCTGTTTTTATGCGACTAAAGGAATTAAGTAGATCGTTGTCTTCCACTATTGGTGATTTATTGGTTCCGGGACTAATATTGATCAACATGTTTCCCATAAGCCCATCAGTGCCTATGGTTACCAGCGCGTCCTTCTTGATAAACTTCCTTACATCTTCTTTAATTCTAAGCGTTATTTCAATGGTTGAATCATTTTGAATTTCAATTCTCATGACAGATCCAACATTAATTCCTGAGAAGCGAACATTGTTTCCTGGCTGTAGACCATTTACGTTATTAAAGATCACACGAAGTGTGAAGGTATTGCTAAACATGTCCCGCTTTTGGCCAATCAGGTAAACGGCCACGGTAAATATCAATGCCCCGGCAATTACCAGAATTCCCAATCGAACTGTTCTTGCGTTTGACTTATCCATAATTGCTTGTTTCAATTTAGACAAAAAATGCTTTCACTGTTTTATCCTCCATCTCAGCCAGTTCATCATAAGTTGATTCCGCATAGTTGATGCCGTCATGCAAAATAATCATCCTGTCACTTGCAATTCGGGCACAGGCCAAATCATGCGTAATGATGATGGAAGCTGTATGAAACCGGTTTTGAACTTCTGTTATCAATAAACTGATTTCTTTAGCGGTTACCGGATCCAGTCCACTGGTTGGCTCATCATACAAGATGATCTTTGGTTGCATGATAAGTGTGCGAGCCAGAGCAATCCGCTTTTTCATCCCTCCCGATAATTCGGAGGGCATGTAATCAATGGCGTGAAGCAATCCAACTGCCTCCAGGGCTTCAGTAATCATTGCATTAAGACCCACCTCATTCTCTATTTTGTTCTTATGCCTCCGTAGTGGGAATTCCAGATTTTCCCGAACCGTCATGGAATCATACAGGGCACTGCTTTGGAACTGAAACCCTATCAGGGCTCGCAAGTGATCTAGTTCTTTTTGATCCAGTGTAGTTACATCCTTGTTCAATACAATCAATTTCCCATGATCAATTTGAACCAGGCCAATAATACATTTAATCAACACTGATTTTCCTGAACCGGATTTCCCCATAACAGCAAGATTCTCACCCTGCCACAGGTTAAGATTAAAACCGCGAAGTACTTTGTTTGAGCCAAATGCTTTATGAAGATTCTCAATTTCAATAACCGGGGTTTCACTATAATTGATTTTAGAGTCCATTCTACAGCTCATAAAAAATGTCACTTACCAACACTGCTATAAAATCGAGAATGAATACCAGCATAGAACTTATCACCACAGCCTCATTCGCAGTTCTGCCTACTCCTTCGGTACCCTTGGTAGAGGTGTAACCTTTGTAACAACCTACGATGCCAATGGCAAAGCCAAAGAAAAACGATTTAATAACGGAAGGAAGTAAATCACCAAACTCGAGATATTCAAAAACATTGCTGAAATAGAGTTGGAATGCGACACCACCTTTAAGGTACTCAACCAGTGCCGAACCGGACAAAGAAATTATGTCTGCAATAACGACAAGTGTAGGAACCATAATGGTTGTAGCTGTTACACGGGTGATCACGAGGTATTTAAAAGGATTGGTACCCGATACTTCCATGGCATCAATCTGCTCGGTCACTTTCATGGAAGCGAGTTCAGCCCCAATGCCTGAACCAATTTTTCCTGCACAGATCAGCGCGGTCAGTACTGGGCCAATTTCACGCACTATAGCAATACCTACCATTGAGGGCATCCAGGACACAGCTCCAAATTCGATGAGCGTAGGGCGGGTTTGAAGAGTAAGTACAATGCCCATTATTAGCCCGGTCGTACCAACCAGCGCAAAAGATTTGTTACCTATGTAAAAGCATTGCTTTAAAAACTCCTGGAATTCATAGGGTGGAAAGAGGGCTTCACGAAAGTACCTTCCGGCAAATTCGCTCAATTGCCCGGTCATCAGAAAAAATTGTTTTAGGCTTTTTATCATACCCTTAACACTGACAAAATGTAGCAACTAAACCTTGTCTAAGGAATGATTTTTATCATATAAAAGTAAGATATCAAACAGGTGATCTAATAGAGATCCATTGTTTGAAAATACGCTTTACATATTTCTACGGTACTGGCCGCCTACTTCAAACAAGGCTTTGGTGATCTGGCCAAGCGAACATACTTTGGATGCCTCCATCAGCTCTTTAAAAATATTTTTGTTTTGAACTGCGGCTTGTTGCACCCGATCAAGTAATATGCTTGCCTTATTTCCCTGAAAGGCATGTAGGTTTTTCAACATGCTGATCTGATATTCCTTTTCTTCGGTGGTTGCCCGAATTACTTCCTGGGGTGTGATGGTGGGCGAACCTTTTGAGCTTAGAAAGGTATTTACACCAATGATCGGGTATTCTCCAGTGTGCTTTAGAGTTTCATAGTACAAGCTTTCTTCCTGAATTTTTCCCCGTTGATACATGGTTTCCATTGCGCCCAATACACCCCCGCGCTCAGTTATTTTATCAAACTCAGTCAATACCGCATCCTCAACCAGGTCTGTCAATTCTTCAATAATGAAGGATCCCTGTAAAGGATTTTCATTTTTAGCAAGGCCTAATTCTTTATTGATGATTAATTGGATAGCCATCGCTCTACGAACGCTCTCTTCAGTAGGTGTAGTGATGGCTTCGTCATAGGCATTAGTGTGAAGAGAATTGCAGTTATCATAGATCGCATACAATGCCTGAAGAGTAGTTCGGATATCGTTGAAATCAATTTCCTGGGCATGAAGTGACCGCCCTGAAGTTTGTATGTGATATTTGAGCATCTGGCTGCGGGCATTGGCTCCATATTTATTCTTCATTGCCTTAGCCCAGATTCTTCGTGCAACACGCCCAATCACGGAATACTCCGGATCAATCCCGTTGCTGAAGAAGAAGGAGAGATTTGGTGCGAATTCATTGATGTCCATGCCGCGACTCAAGTAGTATTCCACGTAGGTGAAGCCATTCGAGAGCGTAAAGGCTAATTGTGTAATAGGATTGGCACCAGCTTCGGCAATGTGGTAGCCTGAGATGGATACCGAATAAAAATTACGCACATTCTGATCGATGAAGTATTGCTGCACATCGCCCATCAGGCGTAAGGCAAATTCGGTAGAGAAGATGCAGGTGTTTTGTGCCTGATCTTCTTTTAAAATATCAGCTTGAACAGTGCCCCGTACCTGGGCCAGCGTATCAGCTTTTATTTTCTCATAGATTTCATTTGGCAGAACCTGATCCCCGGTTACCCCTAATAGCATCAACCCCAACCCATCATTCCCCTTGGGCAATGGACCTTGATAGGCAGGGACCTCACCCCGGCTCTCTCCGGAGGAGAGGGAGGGGTACATAGAGTTAATTTTCTTTTTTACTTCTTTTTCGAGCCCATTTTTCCTGATATAAATTTCGCATTGCTGATCGATGGCTGCATTCATGAAGTATCCCAACAACATCGGTGCGGGTCCATTGATCGTCATTGATACCGAGGTTTTTGGATCTGAAAGATCAAACCCACTGTATAGTTTTTTAGCATCATCCAAACAACAGATGCTTACTCCCGAATTTCCAATCTTACCGTAGATATCAGGACGATAATCCGGATCATTTCCGTAAAGCGTAACAGAGTCAAATGCGGTAGATAATCGTTTAGCCGGCATCGCTAAGCTTACATAGTGAAATCTGCGGTTTGTACGTTCTGGGCCACCTTCTCCGGCAAACATACGGGTTGGGTCTTCCCCTTCTCGTTTAAAAGGATATATCCCTGCTGTGTAAGGAAATTCACCAGGCACATTTTCCTGCAGCGACCATTTTAATAAGTCGCTCCAACTAGAGTATTTAGGCAATGCAATTTTCGGAATCTGTAAATGAGAAAGCGATTCAGAGTGAGTTTGGATACCCAGTTCTTTATCGCGCACTTTGAATTTGAATACAGGTTCTTTATAGAGTTTTACTTTGTCTGACCAACTTTCAATCAATTTCCAATTTTTCGGATCGAGGTTGAGTTTTATTCTGTCGAACTCTGCTTGTAATACTTTTTTGATGTCTGCATGAGAATCAGATAGAGATTCGATTGTTTTAGTGATCGCAAACAATTTTTCAGCTACCGAGGCTTGATCGTTAACCCATGTATCATACTTTCTATTGTTCTCTGAGATTTCACTTAAGTAACGTGTGCGATGTGGAGGGATAACAAATACTTTTTCCGACATCTCGCGGGTTATCTCAAATGTTGATTGCAGATTGGCAGATGTCTTCTCAACAATTTTATCCATGACCCGCTTGTAAAGTTGATTGGTACCAGGATCATTAAACTGAGAAGCAATCGTACCAAAGACTGGCATTTCTTCAACATTTTTATCCCATAACTGATGATTGCGCTGATATTGTTTTTTCACATCGCGCAAAGCATCAAGGGCACCGCGCTTATCAAATTTGTTAAGGGCAATCACATCGGCAAAATCGAGCATGTCGATTTTTTCAAGTTGAGTGGCAGCTCCATACTCGGGAGTCATCACGTAAAGAGAGACATCGCTATGATCAAGAATTTCTGTATCGCTTTGACCGATTCCCGAAGTTTCTATTATTATTAAATCAAAACTGGCAGCTTTTAAAATCTGAATGGCTTCTTTTACATAGGCTGAAAGGGCAAGATTGGATTGCCGTGTTGCCAACGAACGCATGTATACGCGTGAGTTATTAATCGCATTCATTCGAATCCGATCGCCCAACAAAGCACCACCGGTTTTCCTCTTGGAAGGATCTACAGAGACAAGCCCAATAGTTTTATCTTTAAAATCAATAAGAAACCTACGTACAAATTCATCTACCATCGATGATTTACCTGCTCCACCAGTTCCGGTTATGCCCAACACGGGCGCTTTTGAAGTTGAAGCTTTTTTGTTGATCTCCTCAAACGTACCCTTATGCTTATCATAGTAATTCTCGGCACCAGAAATAAGCTGTGCAATCTGCACGTGCTTATTCACCGTCAACTGTCGACTGTCGACTGTTTCACCAGTAGCGTAATCACTCTTCTCCACCAAATCATTAATCATTCCCTGCAAGCCCATCGAACGACCATCATCGGGAGAGTAAATGCGGGTGATGCCATAATCCATCAACTCCTTGATCTCTTCGGGAAGAATTACTCCCCCGCCCCCGCCAAAAATTTTGATATGGCCCGCGCCCTTTTCCTGAAGCAGATCATACATATATTTAAAGTACTCATTATGCCCTCCCTGATAGCTGGTCATAGCAATAGCCTGGGCATCTTCCTGAATAGCCGTATTTACAACGTCTTCCACACTACGGTCGTGACCCAGGTGAATTACTTCAACCCCTGTTGATTGAATGATTCTTCGCATGATATTGATGGCCGCATCATGGCCCAAGTGAATGATCTCGGCCCCTTTACTCTGCATAATGCGGCGCATAACATTAATAGCAGCATCATGCCCGTCAAAAAGACTGGCGGCAGTAACTATGCGTACTTTATTTTTTGGCCTGTAGGGAGTTGGGGCTTGGTGACCTGCCAAATTAGGTTTGCTTGTTGCTTTTTCCGGAGATGCCGCGGCTGTGCTCATGAGAATCTTTTAAGACTTTAAAAATACAGATAAGAAAAAGATTAAGCTAACGGGTGGTAGGGGTTTTGGCATGCAAGAATCTCATTTAACTTTACAAATTATTTTTATGCGCAAGGCGTTTTCGTTTCTGCTTCCTTTCCCTCCAGTGCCCGAATACCTCCATCAGGGAGTTTATATTACCAATTTGTTATCGCTCGTACTTTCGCTGCTTACGTTTTTTCTCTTTTGTACGTTGTTTTTTCTTTTTGGCTGGTCACCCACCTCGGGTTACATCCTAGCCATAGCTTTTCTATTTCTGATTATTGTATTTATTAATCGTACCTATTACAATTTTGGCCGACTCCTTTTTTGCCTGGTCCCAATTTATATGTCATTGATAATATCACTCTATGGCAAGTACGCAGAGCCTTACCACACGTACATTACTTATTTTGATGCACGATTTATAATTCTGGTTACCACCATTTTACCAGCCGTAAGTTTCAGATTGCAGGAGCGTGTAAAAATGGGAGCATGTCTTCTTTCTACGTTTGTATGTCTTCTTCTTTTTGATCCAATACATTCAGCATTAGGTGTGGGTTATTTTCAAAGAGGTTTTGATTCTCCTTCATACAATTACATTAACTACATCACGCTCATCTGTTTTCTTGTGCTTTTGTTTGGCGTACTTACCCTTAAAGCGATTACCGAGCGGGCTGAACGGCAGGCCCGGAAATCTCTGAATCAGCTTAACACCGCAAATACACAATTTGTAAACCGTAATGAAGAATTGATCCGGTTAAATCATGCCATGGAACTTCACAATGAAGAAATGCTTCGGCAACAGCAGGAGATTAAGGCCAGCAGAGAGTTATTGGCAGAGGCAAATCGAATGATCAGTGAGCAACAAGAAAAATTACTTTCCTATAATCTTCAACTTGAGAGAATAGTTGAAGAAAAGAATGTCGACTTAGTGCGTACCAACGAAGAACTGGTAAGACATAACAATGAACTTCGTCAATTCTCGTACACGGTTTCACACAATTTGCGCGGACCGGTAGCTCGCTTATTGGGATTGACTGACTTGTTTAGTAAGCCAATTTCCCTCCAGGAAAAGGAGGAAATTGGAGCGATGGTAAAAAAATCTGGCCTCGAACTAGACGGGGTTTTGAGAGACTTGAGTCTGATCATTGATATTCGTAATGATCTGTATCAGGTGCGGGAGAAAATTTCATTTGAAGTGGAACTGGCAAAGACCGTTTCAATGTTGCGCGACCAGATTCGACCTTCTTATCAAATTGATGTTGATTTCACCGAAGCGCCTTTTGTTTATTCCATCAGGGCGATGATCCAGAGTATACTTTTCAATTTACTAAGTAATGCAATTAAGTACCGGAATCCCGAAACCAATTTGAGGATTAGCGTGAAGACAACCAAATTCCTTAATAAGGATGTAAGCATTTATGTGAGTGACAATGGATTGGGATTTAATCTTCAGGCACAGAAAGAAAACCTTTTTAAGCTGTATAAGCGCTTTCACACACATGTAGACGGAAAAGGGTTAGGATTGTACCTTGTAAAAACACAGGTCGATACGTTGGGTGGAAGGATTGAAATTGAAAGTGAGATTAATAAGGGCACTACCTTTAAAATCACTTTGCCAACACCCCGAAATGTTAGTAAGCAAATTTTCTTTGACAGTGAATCAGCCCAGATTTATTACGATGCCGACATTAACAATACTGTAATTGTCTGGAAGAAGAATATAACCAGTATTGAATACCGCAGGGCTTTTCAGGCAGTGCTTTATACGCTTAAAACGTATAATACGCCAGGTTGGATTGCTGATTTGCGCTTGCAAGGAGTTGTGGATGATGCAGAGCAATTTTGGTTTATGAGTACTGTAATTCCGGAGGCCGTGCGTTGTGGTTTAAAACGAATCGCGGCCGTGGGCTTCAATGATCCAATCCGTAAGAGTTATTACGATCGCATGATTGAAAGAACGGCCGAGTCGGGTATTACGCTGAAAGTTTTTGATTCGCTGGAGGCAGCTGTTGGCTGGATGGAGGGATTTATTCAACGCACTTAACGTTAAACGGAATGAGCCGGGCATTCATACGTGAAGGAGATGATCAATGGTTGTCAGATATTGATCCAACCCTGAATGCGCTGATTAATTTTCTTACCCGCGAAAACAATGGAATCAGGGTGTATGAAAAAGAAGCCAGGAAGGATACCGCTGGCCGACCGATGCACCTTATGAGTAATGGTATGATTTACACAAAGGATGAGAAGGGCCGGTGGCTGGTTATCTAAAAATTGGAGATTTAAAATTTAAATCATGATATATCATGTAGTTACAGAAGTGGATTGGAATGGACAATCCTCAGCTTCGATTTATGCTCCACCTACATTTGAAAAGGAAGGCTTTATTCACTGTTGTACAAATGATCAGGTGGCGGGAGTTTTGGAGCGTTACTATAAAGGTCAGTCCGGCCTGCTTTTGTTGCACCTGGACGAAAGAAAACTGGAGCATCCGATTATGTATGAAAAGGCCGCCAATGATGAATTGTTTCCCCATTTGTATGGCAGGATTAATAAGGATGCAGTGATTTCCATCGAAAAAATCAGTTGATGTAAGACCCCTTCATTTTGGCTAAAAGCGCTATATTTAGGCACTGGTATAGCCTAACCTTAGCATGACAAGTTCATTAAATAAATTTGGTATTGCAGCCTTTATCTTGTTGGTAATAGCCGGAGCAATCTATTTGTTTTTAAGAGAAGATCTGCCCAAGATCTACATAAACGAGTTTATAACCAATAGCACCTCATGCTGTCCGGATAAAACAATGGGCAGTGAGGAGTTTGACGATTGGATTGAGATTTATAATGCTGGAACGGTGGCTGTAGATATGGGGGGAATGTATTTTTCGCAGAATAAGAAAAAGCCTCTTGGATATGAGATTCCTGATACGAATCCGGAATTGACAACGATCAAGCCTGGTGAATTTCTTTTGCTTTGGGCGGATGGTACTCCTGAGCAGGGACCGTTGCACCTCCAATTCAAACTTGATCAGGACGGTGAATATCTTGGACTTTTCAATAAGGATGGTCGTAAGATAGACGACCTGAAGTTTGGAAAACAAACTGAGAATCGATCGTTTGGCCGGTCTGTAGATGGTGGCTCCGATTCGTGGAAAGAGTTCACCTTACCTACCCCTGGTACGTCAAATCAGTAACTTTACGAAATTCATTCATTTATCAGGCTTGATTGGCAATGAGTTTTGTCATTGTTTTCCAGTCAAATTTTCTTTTAAATTGATCAGTTAAAACCTGTTTATGAAAAAGAAAATTCTTTCCCTGCTATTTGTATTCACATTTCTGTTTGCCCGTGCCGATGAAGGCATGTGGCTATTATATATGCTGGGCGACAAGACCTATAACGATATGGTAAAGCGCGGTCTCAAACTCAGCAAAGAACAACTGTATAGTTTGAATAAATCTTCCCTGAAAGATGCGATCATCATTTTTGGCGGTGGCTGCACGGGTGAAATAGTAAGCAAGGAGGGATTGATTTTCACGAACCACCACTGTGGTTATGGCGCTATTGCTGCGGCCAGTACAGTAGAAAAAAATTACCTGCGCAATGGCTTTTGGGCAAAGAGTAGATCGGAGGAAATTCCGTCACCCAGCTTATCGGTACAATTTCTTGTGCGCATTGATGATGTAACCAAAGAAGTGGAAGCTTCCCTGCAGGGACTTAGCGGTGCAGAGCGAAATGCAAAGTTACAAACCGTATCTACTGCGATTGCCAAGAAGACGGTCGAAGGGACTAACCTCGAAGCGCGTGTAATGCCATTCTTTAAGAATAATCAATACCTCGTATTTGTTTATGAGCGTTACCGCGATATCCGGTTGGTGGGAACTCCCCCTGAAAGCATCGGCAAGTTTGGTGGTGATACCGACAACTGGGAATGGCCTCGTCATACGGGAGATTTCTCGGTGTTTCGCGTGTACATAAGCAAGGATGGAAAGCCTGCAGATTATGCTGCCGATAATGTGCCTCTTAAACCCAAGTATTATTTGAATGTATCGACCAAAGGTGTGAAGGATGGTGACTTCTCGATGATCCTCGGTTATCCGGGAGGTACGGAACGCTATGAGACATCATTCGGAGTGAAGATAAAAACAGATATTGAGAACCCAGCCATCGTTAACCTGCGTGATGAGCGCCTCAAACTGATGTTTAACGAGATGAAGAAAAGCGATGCCGTGCGCTTACAACTCGCCTCCAGCTATGCAGGCATTGCTAACTATTGGAAATTTTTTGACGGAGAGCGCAAGCAGTTGCTGAAGTATGATGTGTACGAACAAAAGAAAACCGAAGAAGAGAAGTTTGTGAAATGGGCTGTGGGCAAGTCAGAGTATGATGGCCTCTTTGATAAATATGATCAGATTTATAAAGCGTGGTGGCCTTATACAAAGCATCGCACTTATATCAACGAAGGAATTTTAGGATCACCTTTGGCTGCTTATGCGTCCTCCTTGCAGGCTCTGGAGCGCACGTTGACAAAGAAGAATCCATCGGCCTCAAAGGAGGAACTTAACAAAGTTGTAGAGAGTATGACACGCTCGCGGGGCATATTTCTTTTTAATGAAAACAAGCCATCCGATCAGAATATCCTCGCAGCTATGTGCAAGATGTTCTATACAGATATTGATGCATCGCAGCACCCGGTTGATTTCTATAATCAGTTGAGTACCCGGTATGGAGACCTGCATGATGAAGCCACCTATAGAAAATATGCGGCTGATGTTTTTAGCACGACTATGATTTTTGACGATGCTAAGTGGAATACATTTATCGCAAAGCCAGATTCCGCCACATTACAGAATGATCCGGCTTATCACTATGCAATTAACTTTATTAAAAACTATGGCAAGTACCAGTCAAAGTTTGTTGACTTCACCAACCAGAAGAACGACCTGGCCCGCATCTACATGAAAGGTATTTTAGAGATGAACAAAGGAAAGGCTTTGTATCCCGATGCAAACTTTACGATGCGCCTGAGTTCAGGCAACGTAAAATCCTATCGCCCGCGCGATGCCGTGTTTTATGATTATGTAACCACCATGAATGGGGTGATGCAGAAATATGTACCGGGTGATTATGAATTTGATTTGCCGAAAGAATTGATTGAGGCGGTGAATAAGAAAGATTATGGCATTTATAAAGATGCCCGCACCAATGATTTAGTAGTTGGCTTCATTACCACCAATGACATTACGGGCGGTAATTCCGGCTCACCGGTGCTCAATGCCAATGGTGACTTGATTGGTTTAGCGTTTGATGGCAACTACGAAGCACTGAGTCACAAGATCGCTTTCGATAATGATCTCAACCGCACCATCTGTGTGGACATCCGCTATGTGTTGTGGTGTATTGATAAGTTGGGAGGAGCTAGGAATATTATTGGGGAGTTGACGTTGAAATAGAAATTAACTCCTGATTCTACCTTCTCACCTTCAACATGGATATTGATTGATCAGAAAGACAATCAAACTCTTTGATCCATGTGCTCCGAGCACCAATGATTGTTCAATGTCAGCTGTCTTGGAAGGACCAGCCAGAAATGTTCCGAGGTTATACGTGGATGATCCTATTTTTTCATAGGCTTCATGCAGGGTAGGTACAATTGAATTCTTATTGATAATTAAAACCAGGTGCTCGCAGATGTAAGGCAAAGCCTGATCGCCCATATTCGCATCGGTTAACCAAATGGCGCCATTTTCAGCTACGCCAAATTCACCCATCATGATTGCTACTATTACGTTGCTTAAGTCGTGTGGATCTGACTTTAGGCTGGAAATTTCAAAATCAACAACTCTATTTACAATTCTCCCTGTCTCAGGGAATGTTGATTTGATACGATCTGCAACTTCTTTCAAATCACTCGCTTCTATCACAGAACCACCGATGCCGGTAAGTGTTTTAATAAATTGTTCTTTCAGATCAATGGATGTATTGCCAACGAAATCCAACACAGGTAACTCCACCAAGGCGGGTTGATTTTTCTGAAGCGCGGCCAATATTTTATCTCTACTGCTCATACTTTCGTTGATTCAGGTACCAGGAACGAAATGATTGAGGTGATGCTTTCGGCATTTCACGTTGCTTATACCATGGGTTGAATTTGTTATTCATCATAAATGGCATCGTACGTAATATCCATCGGCCAACGGCTCCTGAAAATCGATACACCATCGGATGTGATAGTACCTGACTCATTACGTTCATTCCGATCTTTTTGGATGCAGTTGTATGACCATTCTTCACCAACACTTGCCGCCATTTGTAAAGTTGATCGTGAATATCAATTTTAACGGGACAAACATTCGTGCAGGAACCGCATAGGGTAGAGGCAAAGGGAAGGTCGGCATTCTTCTTCATGTCAAAGCCGGGGGCGAGGATAGACCCAATCGGTCCGGCTACAGCGGTGTGATAACTATGACCACCACTGCGCCTGTACACCGGGCAGGTATTGAAACACGCTCCGCATCGAATACATTTCAGAGCATTCCTGAAATCATCGCTGGCCAGTCGTTCACTGCGACCATTGTCCACCAACACAATGTGCATTTCCTGTCCTTCACGAGGTTTTTGAAAATGACTGGAATACGTAGTGATCGGTTGACCCGTTGCACTTCGTGCCAGTAGTCGAAGAAATACACTTAGATGTTCTCGCTTCGGAATAATTTTCTCAATACCCATGCATGCAATATGCACCTCAGCCAATTGTACACCAAGGTCGGCATTGCCCTCGTTCGTGCATACAATAATTTCTCCGGTTTCCGCAACAGCAAAGTTGACACCGGTAAGTGCCACGCGACTGGTCAAAAAATGTTCTCGTAAGTGTGTACGAGCAGCAGCCGTGAGAAACTGCGGATCGGCATTACCTTTGGGTGTGCCCAGGTGTTGATGAAACAACTCTCCAATTTCTTCCTTCTTCCAGTGAATGCATGGCAACACAATATGACTGGGAGGTTCGTTCGCCAATTGTACAATACGTTCACCTAAGTCCGTATCCACAACCTCAACACCTTGCTTATGTAAGTGCCCGTTTAACCCACACTCTTCGGTGAGCATGGACTTGCTCTTGACAATGTGATTGACTCCATGGTTTTTAATAATGGAGTGTACAATCTCATTGTGCTCCTGAGCGGTGGAGGCCCAATGGACATGGATGCCATGATTTAGTGCGTTCTTCTCAAATTCAATTAAGTAATTATGCAGGTTGCTCAGCACATTATTCTTAATCTGCGAGGCGGCTTCGCGCAGTTGTTCCCATTCGGCAATCTGATGCGCTGCCTTATCCCGTTTCTCCCGAACAAACCAGAGTGTTTTATCATGCCAGTTTACCCGCTCCACATCACGGTTAAATTTTTCCGCCAATTCGGAATGTATTTTATTCTGTGGATTCATTTTGTTATGCTACTTGTTCACCGAGTTTAGTATTTCAGCGATATGAATCACCTTCACCTTACTTTTTTGTCTTCGCAAGATTCCTTCAATATGCATTAGGCAACTCATGTCTACTCCAGTAATGTACTCGGCACCATGATTACTATGATCGGTTATACGGTCTTGCCCCATCTTAACACTTACGGCTTCTTCGAACACACAAAATGTTCCGCCAAAGCCACAGCATTCGTCTTTTCTTTCCAGTTCGATGAGCTCAAGTCTCGCCACCATACTTAACAGACTTTCCGGTTTGGAGAAAGGAGGTGCCACCAACTCCGACATCTGCGCAAGCCCTAGTCCGCGCAGGCCATGACAGCTTTGATGGAGTCCTACTTTGTATGGAAAATGAGCATCTAATTTTTTTATCCCAAGTACATCAGTTAGAAACTCCGTTAACTCAAAAGTTTTTTTACGCGTGCTTATTGCCTTATCGGGATGGATATTATCATGCAGATGGTCTTTGATATGAAGCGTACAACTTCCCGAAGGGCAAACAATATAATCGAACTCTGAAAAATTAGTAACGAAGTTGTGCGATGTGGCTTGTGTTAAATGTTCAAACCCGGAGTTGGCCATCGGCTGACCGCAACAGGTTTGATTGGTTGGATAAGTAACAGATAAACCAAGGCGCTCTAGTAGTTGCAGTGTGGCAATACCTACCTGTGGATAGAGTTGATCGATGTAACAAGGAATAAACAGTCCGATGTTCATGATAACTTATTTTCCTTGCTCGAGAAAAATTTAAGATCAATCATATCTGCTTTGTGCGGATGTTTATTCCAATGTTTATGAATGGCCATGGCAGCACCTGTAGCCGCGGCCTGTGCCACCGAGGCCGCATACACTTCTATGGATGGAAAGGCGAGTGATAACAAATTCATAAAAATGGGATTGTTGCTAAATCCTCCATCAACAAAAATACGGGTTACCTGGCTATTATGCAGCACAAGGTTGGTACTTGTTACTTGTTGTTTAACCAAACTTTGGATGAATTGTGTATAGGCTTCTTCGTACGAGGAGTAAATCGCTAGATTCTGCGATTGGTAGGATTGTGTAGTTAAGCGTTTTATCAATTCAGGCTGATAGACTATGTTTTTATAATAATACTCAGCGGTGTGAAAGTGCTCGACCAATCTCTTTATTTCCTTTTCATGTTCATAGCCGGCAAATAGTCTTGATGCTTTAACGGGCTTACCTTCATAGGTCAGGAAACAAAGACAATCCTTTTTCAATTCCTCTTCCGTGAGAGAAGTATGATTAAATGGATTTAAACTGATACACCATGTTCCTGTGGATAGAAGTATGAATGGTTCAGAGAAACATGACAAGTAAGGTATAAGTGCGGCTGAACTATCGTGGAGGCCAATCCCCACCTTAATTTCCTGATGATTAATGGAAATGGAAGTTACTTCTTTGGATGAAACAAGGGGTGCCAGCTTTTCAAGGACCCGTTCCTTTTGTACCCAATCATGGTAGTTATTTTTCGTGAAATCCCACAGGTTGGTGTGACAACCAATGCTTGTGATGCCGGATACAGGTTTGCCTGAGAACAGGTAACTGATATATTCCGGCAGGTGTAGTGAGTATTTTATTCGTTTGAAAATTTTGGGATGTTCATGGTTCAACCAATACAATTGCATGCCGGAATTGAGATTGCCTAGCACTGGCGAAGCTGTAATTCTCGAAAATTCATTTTCGCCACCATAAGTATCGTAGAATTTTTTCTTCAACTCAACGGGATAGGGCTTTAGGTAATTGTAGAGAGGAGTTACGGGATTTCCTTTGTCATCGATATGCACAAAACTAGCTCCGTGTGCAGAGACATTGATCGCCTTGATTTCGTATTCCGGCAAGCTCGATAGTTCATCAAAGGAATCCTTTACCCACTTGATAAGTGCATCGAGGTCTTCACACGGAAAACCGTTTTCATCTGTAATCTCCGTTAGTTGCACCGATTTCTCCACACGGATTTTATAATCTTCATCGAAGAGAAAAACTTTCTTGTTGGTTTTGCCGATGTCGAAGATGGCGATAGTGGGTGTCCGCATAAGCTTAGGCTTCTGACTGCTAGCTTCTGGCTACAAGCTTGGCGCTTGTAACTTGAAGCTTGTGGCATGTATTACAATCCCGTGGCAACGGTTTTTAGTCCACGTTCTAAAATCAATTGCTTTCTCACATCAAGATCCCTGAACAACTGTATCGGTTGTAGTGCAGCTCCTGCTTTCAATCTTGCTTCGGCTACCAATGGACGCACATCGGTGCGATAGGCTTGCTGCAAAATCTCCTGGACCCTTGCCACATCGTTGGCTTCCTGAGCACGGTTTAACTCTCTTCGATCAACGAGTAATGCCTGTGCATAAGCTATTTTGATTGCCTCTACGGATTGCAGCAAATCTTCCAGCGGGTCTTTCACGTTGTGTGATGCATCAATCATCCAACCTAAATCAGTGGCGTGATTCATTTTCCTGGCGTCCATGCCTTCTACCAGTTCATTGAAGATTAAAAACAGTTGATAAGGGTTAATGCTTCCGACCGTAAGATCATCATCTCCGTATTTTGAGTCGTTAAAATGGAAACCTCCTAATTTCCCCTCCATAAGCAAGAGCGATACGATTTGTTCGATGTTTGCATTAGGCAGGTGATGACCAAGGTCCACGAGTGTGTAGGCTTTGGGTCCTAACTTACTCGCATATAAATACGATTGGCCCCAATCGCCCACGGTCATGGAGTAGAAGTTGGGTTCAAAAGCTTTGTACTCAACAAACATTTTCCAGTTGGAGGGAAGTGCGGCATAAATTTCCTGCAGTCCTTCCAGCGTTCGCTGAAATGCTTTTCTGAAATTCAATTGTCCGGGAAAGCAGGATCCGTCTGACAACCACACCGTAATTGAATTTGAACCGAGAGCTTTACCGTGTTTAATCACCTCAATATTATGATCAATGGCCTGCTGGCGGACCTTAGCATTTACATGTTGAAGTGATCCGAATTTATAGCTGAGTTTTTGTCCAATTTGATCCTGAAAGGTATTCGAGTTCACTGCATCGAACTGTAAACCATATTCGGCAGCGAGTGCTTTGATCTTTCGCGTACTGGTGGGTATATCCCAGGGAATGTGTAGTGAGATTGCTCCACTGGATTTATTCAGAGAATGAAGAAGACCAACGTCTGAGATTTTCTCTTCAAGATTACGCGGTTCACCACCACCAGAAAACCTCCCGAAACGAGTGCCACCCGTTCCTAATGCCCAACTCGGAATGGCAATCTGAAAATCAACCAGCTTGTTGATGATTCTTTTAGCAGTAGAATTTTCATTCACAAGCTGCTTTACTTTTCGCTGATGAGCAGAGTAAAGTTTGTCGTTGTGTTTCTGGATTTGAGTTTTGTCGATTTTCATAGGGTAGGCTTTTGAACGCGAAGATTTTAATTTGTACAAGAATATATTTTCACGCTAAGAACGCAAAGAAACAGACGGCATTAACTTAGCGGCCTTTGCGACTTTGTGCGCAATTTTGACTTCGTTGTTCGTTAAATTTACTCAAGATAAAACACTTCTTTTAAAGGAACACTCACCGGAGAATTATCCGGGTTGCATTCCATCATATCTTTCATGTACGCCCACCATTTTTTCATTACGGGGTGATTGGGTAGATCATTCATCGCATCGGGATCGTTGATTTTTAAAACGCCAAATAAGTAATTCGTATCTTCATCTAAGAAAATAGAATAGTCTTCAATACTAGTTTGCTTCAATAGTTGTTTCAGTTCCGGCCATAGCTGATCATGTCTGCGTATGTATTCGGCTGTCTTACCAACATGAAGTTTCATTTTAAACGCAAGTCGATGCATCGTCATTTTTATTTTGGCAATACCGTTACAATCACTCGCTTGTATCTCGTCAATGCTGGGGTTCCCTTGTCCGTCACTTTTAAAACGAAATGTATGGTCTCTGATTTTGAAACCATGGGTGCTGTAACTGGTAAATTATACAAGTTGGGTGAATACGGTCTCAAACTCACCACACCTTTATAGGTTCCAGCTTCACGATATTGAAACCACCAATAGCTCATCGAGTCTTCGTCTGGATCAGTAGTGCCATCGGCATTCAAATGAAATTCTTCACCTGACTTTACAGAAAAGCTTTCAGGATGTGCTAATGCCGGGACAGGAGGGTGATTTACTTCATTGAAGTTTTTGGTATTCCAATCCAAGCGTGAAGCGAAATCATTCTGAAATTCTTCGCGCCAACGCCAGACCGTTTCACGGTTTCCTATATAACTCTTTTTATCAACAGGCGAACCAATAGAATCATTTGCGTTAGTCCAGATAGCACGTGTTTCCGGTTCATCCTTTGGCCAGTTTTCTCTTTTGAATCGACCCACGTTTGAATCTTCGAATTTCGGTTTGTATAATTCATAGCGACCACCCCAGCCACCGTAGTTGGGATGTTCTGCATCGTTGAGTCCGTTATTAATCAAGGATAGAAATGCAGGCGTATCGCCTTCCATACCATAGGCAACATCGGGATAGGAAGCGCCCAGCGGGCCATGTCTTTGTTGAATATTTTTTGCGAGCCATTCGTTGGAAGTAACTTCTGTGTTTGAACCCGGCATCGGAAAAGCAATACCTAGCCATGTTGCAAATGAATAGTTATATCCGGGTGTTACGATGAAGAAGATATTTGGGAAATTTTTTCTGATCCACGGCCCGGAATCATCCTGATCAGATATAGTGTACACTCTTAATTTGCTATAAAGCTTCTCAGCTTCTTTTGCGGATTTTGTTTTTTTGATTTTCCATAATGCCTGAGCCAGCGTGTTGGGTCCGCCCCAAACTGAAATCCAAACAGGCCGGTCATCATTTTTCTCCAGCACTTTAATAATCCATTCTGATCCTTCGGAGTCATGGCCCTCACCTACGCCCTCCATGCCATACACCGCTAATCCCTTTTTTACTTTCGGCCTAAGTTCGTCTGCCGTTGGAAATCCTTTTTCGTGTTGCAAGAGATTGGGCTGTACTTTCGCGTACGCATCCAGAATTTTGAGCATTGATTCAGGGGCCACTCTTTTCTTTTGATGGATGGAAGTGGTGGCAATAAGTCCTTCGATATCCCATTGATTGGAGTACATCAAAAATCGAATCAGTGATTGTGCATCATCAGGATCCGCTTCAATGTCAGAAAGAACAATAACTCTGTGTCTTTTAAGTTCCTGAGAATAGCTTTCAAAAGAAAATAGGACTAGAATCAGCAATGAAATCTTAAACCACAAAGGCACGAAGACACTAAGCTTCACGAAGGACTTTGGGTTGCTTTGTGTCTTTGTGATTTCGCTGTTCATAACTGATATTTAAATTTATCGAACAAATGCCATAGCCACTCCGCCATCTACATTTAACACATTGCCGGTTGATTTATTCAGCAAGCCGCCAATAAAAGCGAAGCAGGCATTGGCAATGTCTTCCGGCAAAATGATTTCATTTAACAAGGTACGCTTTGCATAGTAGCCAGGCAACTCTTTTACCTTCACGCCATACGCTTTCGCGCGACCTTCCGCCCACGCGCCTTCCCAGATTTTGCTGTCTGAAATTACGGCATCGGGGTTTACTACATTCACCCGAATTTTATCAGGACCTAATTCAGCAGCATTCAAACGACTCAGGTGAAGTTGGGCTGCTTTGGCTGAACCGTAGGCGGCATTGTTGGGACCGCTCACCAACGCATTCTTACTGACGATGTTCAGCACATCGCCACCCAGGTTTTGCTTCCGCATGATTTCGACACCACCTTGTGTAACAAGAAACTGGCCCTTCACCAAAATATCATACAGTAAATCCCAATCCTTTTCAGTGTGTTCTTCCAATGGTTTTGAAATGGAAATGCCAGCACAGTTTACCACGATATCAACACCTCCAAAAGCAAGCGCTGATTTTTCATAGGCATCTTTAATGTTTTCAGATTTCAATACATCCAACAGGACTGATGCATAAGCATCTTTGCCATATTTAGTTTTGAATTCTTCATCCGCTTTGGCGAGACTATCGGCATCGTTATCGTTGATGACGACACAAGCACCTTCCTCGATAAACTTTTTAGCGATTCCTTTACCAATCCCACCGGCA
The DNA here is from genome assembly GCA_040079965.1 of Cyclobacteriaceae bacterium. Lineage (GTDB taxonomy): Bacteria > Bacteroidota > Bacteroidia > Cytophagales > Cyclobacteriaceae > ELB16-189. The sequence goes on along the minus strand of JBEBJH010000007.1, from coordinate 3,134 downwards.
CTACCCGTGATGAGCGCAATCTTACCGGTGAGTGGTTTCGGCTTAGGCATGCGTTGTAGTTTGGCTTCTTCCAGCAACCAGTATTCAATGTTAAATGCTTCTTGTCTCGGTAACGAAGTATATTCAGAAATAGCTTCAGCGCCTTTCATCACGTTGATGGCATTGATATAAAACTCAGCAGCCACTCGTGCGGTCTGTTTATCTTTTGCAAAGGTGAACATACCCACGCCAGGATAAAGAATCACAACCGGATTTGCATCGCGTATAGCCGGACTGTTTGTATGCTTGCAGGTGTTATAATAATCTGCATACATCTTGCGATAGGCTTCGAAAGCAGGAAGTAATTTCTCCTTTGTTGTTTTTGAGTCAGACAGATTTTCATCCGTAGCAAGATTCAATACGAGTGGGCTAATCTTCGTGCGTAAAAAGTGATCGGGACAACTTGTGCCCATTGGAGCAAGTTTTACGAGATCATGAGAGTTGGTGAATTCGAGAACGCGTTCATCATCGGTGAAGTGACCAACCATGCGTGTCTTGCTGGAGCAAAGTCCGCGCAGGGTAGGAGCAAGAGCAGCTGCTTGCTTTAAGCGATCTTCTTTAGGCAATGACTTGATGTTCATTCCACCAAAGACCGGCCTTTTCTTTCCGTAATTCTGTTCCAGATATTCTGCACACTTTTCAATTACTTCCAATGTGTTCACATAACTTTCATAGGCGGTGTCACCCCAGGTGAACAAGCCGTGTGAGCCGAGCATGATGCCTATGATACCCGGATTTTCATCCAGGCATTTTTTCAATTCCAATCCAAGTTCGAAACCGGGGCGTCTCCATTCTACCCATCCGATCTTGCCACCAAATAAATCATTCGTAATTTGTTTTCCGTCTTTCGCTGCCGCGATGGCGATGGCTGCATCAGGATGCAAGTGGTCGATGTGTTTGAATGGAAGAAATCCATGCAGCGGTGTGTCGATGGACGGAGCTTTGGAACTCAGATCATAAATACAATGATTGAACAGTTCTACCATCTCATCTTCAAATTCTAATCCACGGTATACGTTGGTTAAATTTCTCAGGCGATCAACATACAAAGCGGCCAGTCCGCTGCGCTTGAGGGTTCCAATATCACCACCGGATCCTTTTATCCACATCACTTCCGTTTCCTTTCCTGTAATGGGATCGCTCGCCATGGCTTTACAGGAAGTGTTGCCACCTCCATAGTTAGTGAGACGTAAATCAGCACCCAATAAATTGGAGCGATAAATTAAAAGTCCCACCTCGTCACCTTTTAGCTGCGCTGCTTTGGATTCATCCCAGAGATAGCTTACGTGTTTGAATTGTTTTGTCATTTTATTGAATCTTTTAATTCTATTTGTTTGCTTCAGGCCTCAGGCTGCAAGTTTCAAGTAGTTTGTGTTAGCTTGAGGCGTGTAGCCTATAGCTTGAGACTTTATTTTATCGCATTACCATATCCCACTACCAATACCGAGAGGATGATCGTTGAGATTCCCAGTATGATCGTTGTTTTTGTTTTCTTACTTACTCCTTTCCATTCCTTCAAATAAATTCCCCAACCATTGGCGATCAGAATAATGAAGGCCATGTGAAGGATCCATGAGCTTGCTCCATTGCCTAATTTACTTTCGCCCATTCCGTAAAAGAAGAATTGCATGAACCAGGTTGTTCCCGCTAAAGCGGAGAAGATATAATTCTTTAAAAGCGGACTTTGTTTATTGGAATAATCGCCATACGTGTTATTGCGTGCATTCAAAATCATACACCAGATAAAATTAGTAGATAGTCCTCCCCAAAGTAAAACCACATAGGTCACGTTGTTTTGAAACAATGGATTCAACCCCATACTCACTGCGGTATCCGCCATGGGCTTGCCTGCTTCGATACCAAAATTGAAACATGAACTGAGGATGCCCGAAGCGATCGCAACAGCAAGTCCTTTCGCGAGACTAAATTCAGCTACACTTTTCTTCTTTTCCTCTTCGGGCAATTCTTTTTCTTTCATCACCCCTGCACGCCCGCTGATATAGATTCCAAGAAGACAAAGTGCCACCCCAAGCAACACCACCTGGCCCCAGGTATTCGTCATCATTTCAATAATGCTGGTTTTTCCTTCGGTAGGAACAATTGCATAGTAAATGGAGGGAACAATCGCGCCAAAGGCCGAGCAAAATCCCAACACCACGGAGTTTCCCAGTGACATGCCCAGGTAGCGCACTCCTAATCCATACGTGAGCCCACCAATGCCCCAGAGTACACCAAAGAGAACCGTGTATTGAATGGATGATGCCGATGCATTTCTGATGATATCAGAAAATCCGGGAAGCGTTAACCATGCCGCCAAAGGTGGAACAATCAACCATGAAAATATTCCACCGATGATCCAATAACTTTCCCACGCCCAGCCTTTCACTTTTTTGAAGGGCATGTAGAAACTGCCGGAGGCAAAGCCACCGATAAAATGGAAAATGACACCGAGGATTATCTGCATGAGGTAGATTTAAATGCGAATGAAAGATAGGGAGATAAAGCCTGATGGCCATCCTGTACTATCATGTACGGCATAAAAAATGCCGGCTTAAAAACCGGCATTTAATGATTGATAAACGAATAATTCTAGCCCAAGGCAGTTTTGCAGAACTCGAGACATTTTTTCACTTCTTCTATCGGGCTGGAGCCATCGGGTACTTTATACTCTAACTCGATGGTGGCCGGGAAGGTGTATTTATTATCGCGCATTAAACGCAGTGCATCGGCAAGGGGGGTGTCTGCTGTGCCCCATGGCAGGTTGTCACCACCATTGGTCTTTGTCTTGCGATCTTTCATGTGCATGCTCACGATGCGGTCGTGTTTAAGCTTGATGAAATCAAGGGGATTGGTATTACCTGCGGCAACAAAGTGACCGAGGTCAAGATTAAGTGAGTTAGCTGTTGACTGAGCAAGAGCGGTATCCCAGAAAGTAGGTGTTTGTTGCTCGTGACCGTGATAACCTACTTTCATTCCATATTTCTCGGCAGCTTTACCGAGTTTCAATGTATGCGCATCATTGCCTGGGTGTTCGAGCGTAACATGTGATGCTCCTAATGCTTTTGCTGCGCGTAAGCCATAGTCAATATCAGCAT
>JBEBJH010000169.1:0-11131 GCA_040079965.1 Cyclobacteriaceae bacterium | reverse complement strand
TGGTTGATGATAAATGCGTTGGAGTCGCTTGCAAACTCGCGTGAGAAGTCGCGACCTTCTTTAAACTTCCAACCCACGGTGTTGCCGAACTCGTGTGTAACACCATTATTCGGAAAATCCACCGCGAGTGCCGGGTCTTTGCCATTCCAGGTAAAGCCGCCATTGGTATTCCATACTTGTGTGGTAGGACTTCCAGCCTCAGTCATCTCTACAATTGCCCCCTGGCTTTTTAATTCATTTCGTACTGCTTCAAAGTGATCGTGGATATCGGGTGTTTGTAAGTAAATATTAATAAGCCCGTTGCGCTCATACCCTATGGGCCGATCTTTGGCAAACTCAATCTGACGGAATACTACAATAGTGCCGATGATGAGCGTAACTGAAACAGTGAACTGCAACACGACTAACACCTGGCGCGGAATAGAAGCGAGCCTGCCCACACGAAAAGTACCTTTCAATACTTTCACTGGCTGGAATGATGATAAGTACAGTGCGGGATAACTGCCAGCCACAATGCCAGTGATTAAACTGAAGCTAAGACCAATCAACCAAAAGGCGGGACTGTTCCATAACAAGGTAAGTTTCTTACCTGCCACTTCGTTAAAGGCAGGCAATGCCAGATAGACCAAACCCAACGATACGATAAATGCCAGTAGAGCAACTACTATCGACTCGGAAAAAAACTGGTTGATCAATTGCGATCGCATCGAACCAATGGACTTCCGAATGCCTACTTCTTTGGCGCGTTTTTCGGAGCGGGCCGTGCTCAGGTTCATAAAATTAATACACGCAAGCAACAACACAAACGACCCAATGATGCCGAACATCCATACAAACTCAATGCGCCCACCTACATTCTTGCCTTCGCGGAAGTCAGAGTACAAATGCCATTTACTCATAGGGTGAAGAAAGACTTCGGGTTTATACCTGCGACCGCCTTCATCTACCTTGTTTAATTTCACATCCACGATTTTAGCGGAGACCTGATCCATGTCTGCATTGTCGGCAATCTGCGCCCACGTTTGGGTAAAGTTGCTGCCCCACGGGTCGTCCATGTTTTTGATCCAATCACTCTCGATAATGTATAAATCCCACGGCATAATAAAACTCATGTCGCGAAAGTTTGAGCTGTGAGGAATGTCTTCGTATACGCCTGTTACTTTCACATCATTTTTATTGTTAATGCGAATGGTTTGACCCAATGGGTTGGAATCATCAAAAAAGGCTTTAGCCACCGACTCCGACAGAATAATAGAGTAGGGATCTTTTAATGCCTGATCAGGGTCCCCTTTCAGCAACCTGATGGAGAGCATGTCAATAACCTGCGGCTCCCAATACATTCCACTCTTGCTGAATTTCTTTTCGCCCACGGTAAGAATGCGACCAAAGTTCCATGTGGATTGCAATACATATTTAAAATCGCTGCCAAAGTTATTGCGGATCTCTTCGGCCATTACATACGGATTGGCAGTTTGTGAGCCCTTCACTCCGTTATATTCATTGTGCTGCCATACCTGTGCAAGGCGATCGTAATTTTTATGATACTTATTGAAGGTAAGTTCGTCCCAGATCCATAGCCCGATAAGCAGCGCAACTGCCATACCGGTGGCCAGTCCTGCAATATTAATAAAGGAGTACCCCTTGTTTTTGATCAGGTTGCGAAGGGCGATTTTGAAGTAGCTGCGAAACATAGGCGCGATGGGTTGGGAATACCTTATAGATACTCCTTGTACATCAAAAAGTTGCAGGCAGCTTGGATTATTTTATAGATGGAACGCCCAGGTACTAAATCAGGACAGTTCAACTTTGGCCATCTCCCAGCCAATAATGCTCTTTTTACGGGTGGAGCTCCACCGATATTCGCCCAGCACCCCGTCTTTACGGATTACCCGATGGCAAGGTATCAAATAAGCGATATGATTTGAACCCACTGCAGAGCCCACGGCCTGCATGGCTTTGGGATGTTGAATGCTCTCGGCCACACCCTGATATGTTGTTACATCACCCATCGGAATTTTTAAAAGAGCCCCCCAGACTTTAATTTGAAAGTTGGTGCCCTTAACAAACAGGTGCAATTTACTTTGCGTCTCTGCGGCTTTGCGGTTAAATATTTTAGCAATAAAGGATTCGGTTAGCAAGTTATCCTGATGAAATATCGAATTATACCAATGCTCTTTCATTTTCTCCAACTCAATCCGTGGGTCTTCATCGGTGGTAGTGAATGAGAGCCAGCAAACACCCCGATCAGTAACGCCAATCAATGCCATCCCAAACGGAGTTTCATGAAAGCCATAATTAATATGAATTCCGTTGCCGCGTTGTTTGTATTCCTCTGGAGTTACCGCTTCCAATGTGGTGAATAAATCATAGACCCGCGATTGACTCGATAGCCCGGCTGCCTCTGCAGCTTCAACCAGATTTTTCGATTGCTGCAATTTTGCTTTTAAAAAACCGACCGTTAGAAATTGAAGAAACCGTTTTGGACTGATGCCAGCCCACTCTGTGAAAATCCGTTGAAAGTGAAAAGGAGAAATATTCACCGCTTCGGCAACTTCACTGAGTTCAGGCTGCTGTTTAAAATTCTGCTCCAGGTAAAGAATAGCCTGTTCAATGCGCTGGTAATTGATGGGTTGTTCGGTTGTCACAATCATAAAGCTATTAATTTTTATTTCACAAAGGTGGCCTCACCCTGGGGTGATTTCAACCTGTTTCTTGCGCTTCTTATAGCGAATTGTGTGTTTTTTAACCTAAATTTATTTTAAACTAACCTCCTATGAAATTCTATACACTTGCATGTTTATTCCTGCTGATTACGGGCACCGGAATTGCCCAAACCAATTACGATACCGTTCGGATCACTCCGGTAAAAATCACCGAGCAGATTTATATGCTGAAAGGTGCCGGGGGAAATATCGGGGTGCTGATAGGCAAGGAGGGAACCCTGATCATCGATAATCAGTTTGCCCCCTTATCAAATAAAATCAATGGTGCTGTTAAAACGCTCGATCCGGGCGAAATCCGGTTTGCGATCAATACACACATTCATGGCGATCACTCGGGAGGCAACGAAAATTTTAAAAAGATGGGTGCCACCCTGGTAGCACACGATCGGGTGCGCGAGCGCATGTCAAAAGAGTCGGTTAATGCGCGAACAGGTGCCAAGAACCCACCCCGCGATCAGAATGCCTGGCCGTTAATCACCTTTGCGGATAAACTTAATTTTCATTTGAATGAGGAAGACATTGTGCTGCATCATTTTGATATGGGGCATACCGATGGAGACGTGATTGTACAGTTTAAGAACGCGAATGTGGTGCATACCGGAGACGCATTTGTGCGCTATGGATATCCTTATATTGATCTTTCCAATGGCGGCTCAGTCAATGGATTTGTTTCCACGCTTGATAAAATTCTATTGCTGATCGATGATAACACCAAAGTAATTCCCGGCCACGGTGAAGTGGCAACGAAAGCCGATGTAAAAAAACTGCGTGATACGATTGCTGACATCCGCGATCAGGTGGTGGCCGCATTGAAGAAAGGAAAGAAGACGGAAGACATTGCGGCCCTTGGCATTACCGACAAGTACGAAGCGGAGTTGGGAAAAGGATTTGTGAAGGGTAAGGATTTTGTGTTGATGATGACGGAGAATTTGAAGGGGAAATAGAGTTTGATTTACCCACGTTATGTGGCAGCTAAGGGACGCCAACGCAACAATAAGCGGACAGACATAAAAGAAAAATATGATTCCAGACTATCAATCAATAATGTTGCCTTTACTAGAATTTATTTCAGATGGTAAAGAATATAAAATGCGAAATGTAACGGATGAGCTTGCAATCAGGTTCGGAATTACTGAAGAGGAACAAAAAGAATTATTACCAAGTGGAGTAGCACCTGTATTTTATAATAGGACTGCATGGGCAAAAACCTATTTAAAAAAAGCTGGATTAATCGATAGTCCGAAGCAAGGAATTGTTATTATCTCAAAGAGGGGTCTGGACGTTCTAAAGAAAAAACCAAGTTCAATTAATGTAAAATTTCTAAAACAATTCACTGAATTTGTAGAATTTCAAACACCAAAGCGTGAAGGTGAAATTGAAATAGAAACTAGTGAAGAGCAATCAACACAGACGCCTGAAGAATTATTAGAAGCAGCGTATCAGAAAATTAGAAAATCGTTAGCATCTGAGCTTATAAATAAAGTTGTTGAGCTATCTCCCGCCTTTTTTGAGAAGCTAGTTGTTGAACTTTTAGTTAAAATGGGCTATGGCGGTTCAATTAAAGACGCTGGGAAAGCAATGGGGAAAAGCGGTGATGAAGGAATTGACGGAACAATTAAAGAAGATAAATTGGGTCTTGATATAATTTACATTCAAGCAAAGAGATGGAAACCAGGCAACGTTGTTGGCAGACCTGAACTTCAAAAGTTTGTAGGTGCATTGGCTGGACAAGGAGCAAAAAAGGGAATCTTTATCACTACTTCAAATTTTACAAGGGAAGCACTCGATTACACACCAAGAAATGAAACAAAAATTGTTCTAATTGATGGGCATCAATTGGCGCAATTAATGATTGATTATAATCTCGGTTGCACTCCTCAACAGACATATGAAGTTAAAAAAATAGATAGCGATTATTTTGGGGAAGAGTAAAGATTAAATAATGGCAAATCGTTGGGGAATACCGCAGGAAGTTGAAGAATTCGTTAAGAAAAGAGATTTAAGTTGTGTTTACTGCGGTATTCCATTTAATACTCATAAGACAAGACCAACCTGGGAACATATAATAAATAACATTAGAATTAACGGACCTGAAAACATTGCGCTTTGCTGTGGATCTTGTAATGCGAGTAAAGGGTCAAAACTTTTGGCTGATTGGTTAAATGGCAAATACTGCTTGACTAAAGGAATTACTATTGACAATGTTTCGATTGTAGTCAAAAACCAACTAATCAGGTACTAAAGCCAACTGCATAACGATACATGTGCCGGGGTCTCGGTATTGGATTGTAGTTTTAGTTATTAATGTCTGCCTTCACCTTGCTGGTGTTCCTTTGCCCTTGGTGCTGGGAGATAGCATAGAAGTCACCAGCAAGCACATTATGTCAATGTTGGTCGCTGACCAACAGACCAACATTAATCTAACCAACCATTTCAATTAACTGCCCTCTGTCTTTTTCTGTTCTTCACCTGTAAATTTTATTAAAGATTGACTCTTCAATTTTAGTATCTTGTACTTACCTAACCTCTTCGCTATGCAACTAAGTCACAGAAGAAAATTCGTTAAGCAACTGTTAGCAACTTCTCTTATAGGCCTCGCACTTCCTTCGATGGCGGGCAACGAATTGAACCCACCGACTGCCGTTGAAGATGAACCATATTGGGAGAATCTGAAAAAGCAATTTTCCGTACCGGCAGATCGTGTCATGATGAATGCCGCTAACCTGTGTCCTAGCCCCACGATCGTTCAGGAGAGAGTACGTGAATTAACGGACGCACTTAATAAAGATGTTTCGTTTCAATATCGATCCCTGTTTTCTACGATCCGGAAAAAATCAGTTGGCATGCTGGCTCAGTTTGTCGGGGCCGATGAAAGCGAGATCGGCATCACGCGTAACACCAGCGAAAGCAACTGTATGATTGTGCATGGGCTTGACCTGAAACCCGGTGACGAAGTTATTATTTGGGAGCAAAATCATCCCTCCAACCATGAAGTGTGGATGAGCCAGGCAAAACGACTTGGCTTTACAGTGAAAAAAATCAGTGTTCCGGTTGAACCAACTTCTGTAAACGATTTACTTCAACCATTCATCAAAGCTATTACACCAAACACAAAACTGATTGCTTTTTCACATGTCTCCAACCTTAGCGGATTAGCGCTACCCGCCAAAGATATTTGTCAGATGGCTAAAGCGCGGGGTATCATGACGCTGGTGGATGGAGCCCAGTCGTTTGGATCCATGAACATTAATGTTCATGATATGGGGTGTACACTTTATTCTGCCAGTACGCACAAATGGCTCATGGGGCCATTTGAAAACGGTATCCTCTACATACACAAAGATTATTTCGCGCGAATCTGGCCAGCTGTAATTGGCGGAGGCTGGAAGGAAGCTACTATGGTTGATCAGCAGTTATGTGTTTTGGGTCAGCGCAACGATCCATCTCCGGCCGCTTTGCCAGAGATTCTAGCTTTTCATGAAACCATTGGCCGAAAAAATATTGAGGGCAGAATTGTACAACTTGCCTCTTACCTCAAGCAACAAATAAAGAGCAATGTGCCGCAAGCCACCTTTGTGACACCCATGGCTGCGCAGTATAGCGGTGGTATTGTGATCTTCAATCTGCCCGGCAAAGAGATACACGAAGTAACGGATAAGCTATATCATAACTATCATATTGCTGCTGCTCCCTCCGGAGGTATTCGGTTGTCGCCCCATATCTATAACACGCTGAAAGACATTGATTATACCGTAAAGGCGATTCGGGAAGTCGCGAGGTAAATGAATTGTCATTTACTCTTTTTCCTTGCTGGCTTTGGCACCGCTAACAATTTCTCCACGTCTTCATCGCCTTCCAGGTTGTTCATCTGGTTTAAAATCCACGGGTAGCGTCTGTTGATGTAACGGGAGGGCGGCTGCACCGCATACTTTTTTGGATTTGGCAAACAAGCAGCAATCATGGCAGCTTCGGTGCGCGTTAGTTTCTGTGCGGATTTTTTAAAGTAGGAGCGCGAGGCGGCCTCTACACCAAAAATTCCTTTTCCCATTTCAGCCACATTGAGATACATTTCCAGAATTCGTTCTTTGCTCCAGAATAATTCGATCATAAATGTAAAGTATACTTCAAGCCCTTTGCGAAACCAACTGCGCCCCTGCCAGAGAAATACATTCTTCGCCACCTGCTGGCTGATGGTGGAAGCACCCCGGATCCTGGTATTTTTTTTCTTATTGCTCTTCAGCGCTTTTTTAATACTCTTAATATCAAACCCGTTGTGGTCTGGAAAGAGTTGATCTTCAGAAGCCATTACCGCCAGCCTGATGTTTGGCGACATTTCTTCAAAGTTGATGTAATCACGCTTTAACCCATAGCCGCTTACCCAGTTGGTAAGTTGTGTGATCGTGATGGGTGGATCGATCCACCGCAGTAGAATGATGTAAATAAATTGAGCCGCTAACAAAATGAGGAATACCCGTTTTAGTTTTCTCCACACGTTTAGCAGAAAGCTTAATTTGATCATCAATGCGTATACTTGTGCAGCAAATTAACCAAGATGGCACGCATTGAAATACAACTTCCTGAAAAATTTATCTTTCAAACCGAAATAACTGTGCGGGTAAGCGACCTTAATTATGGAAATCATGTTGGCAACGACAGCGTACTTACCCTCATGCAAGAGGCCCGGACTTTGTTTTATCGATCCATGGGCTTTGAAAGCGAAGTGCGACTGGAAGGCATGATCGGTCAGATAGTGAGTGATGCGGCTATTGTGTACAAAGCAGAATCCTTTTTAGGCGACATACTTCGGTTTGAGATAGCAGTCGGTGATTTGAATAAATATGGATTTGATCTGTTTTATAAGATCACGAATAAAGCCACAGGCCGTGAGGTAGCTCTCGGTAAAACTGGAATAGTTTGCTTTGATTATTCCAAACGAAAAATGGCCAGCGTTCCGGAAAAATTGGTAGAGAAGTTAAAATCTCTTTGATTAGTTGGAATGTTTGCCGGCAAGATATGCTTTCATGGGCTGCCAGTAATAAAGTTTCCAACCTTCCTTTAGTGTATCTATCTTATGTTCGGGAACGTCAGTCTGTGTGAAGGTTAGCTTTGTGCAGGTAGGATTTTTTTCGAAAACAAATGTGCAAATAGAAAAATGATCCTCTGGCCACCCGTCTTCTTTAAAATGCCAGCCCTGTACAATTTTCTTCCCTTCCTTCAATTCAATATTAAAGCCAGTGCAATAGCCATCAAACATTTTAAACTTACCATTCACCTTTTTACTCATTGTGACTTTGCTACTTGTGAATGCACTATGTTTCTTGGCATCCATGATGAGGCTATAGACCTCCAGTGGACGCGCACCCTCAAAAGTAATCGTCTGTTTAAAGCTCTTTGGTTTCATTTACGTTAATAAAAAAGGCTTCCCATAAGTGAATTTATGAAAGCCTTTCGAAATAAATAGCGAGTACCTATCAGGGCATTTTAGAAAGCACAGGCATGCTGGTAGCGATCATAATCAGGTCTCCATCATTCACCTCTTTCTTTTCATCGGCAACTGTAAGGAAGCTTTCGTATACTGTATTCAGATCGTCACCCGCAACACTATACCCAAGCAATTCCAGGCGATGCTTAAGAGCGGCTCTTCCACTGCGTGCAGTTAATACGATCGATGAGGATGGAACGCCTACATCGGCTGGATTTATAATCTCATAGTTTTCAGCGTGTTTCAAAAATCCATCCTGGTGAATGCCTGATGAATGAGCGAATGCATTTTTACCCACAATGGCTTTGTTAGCCTGTACTGGCATGTGCATCATACTCGATACCAACTGACTCAGCGCATAGATTCTGTTTGCCTTGATATTGCAATAAAGATCAAGGTCTTTATGGGTTTGTAAAATCATAGCGACTTCTTCCAGCGAAGTATTGCCGGCACGTTCGCCAATTCCATTAATCGTTACTTCAGCCTGGCGCGCACCATTCGTTAAGCCAGCAATTGTATTGGCTGTTGCCAGACCTAAGTCATTATGGCAATGAACGGAAATAACAGCCTTATCAATATTCTTTACATTTTCCATTAGGTACTGAATGCGCTTGCCGTATAAGTTTGGTAAGCAATATCCAGTAGTATCCGGAATATTAACGACATCAGCACCGGCAGCAATTACCGCTTCGACTAATTGAGCAAGAAATACTAAATCGGCACGGCCTGCATCTTCAGCATAAAATTCGACTTCATACCCTTTTGCTTTGGCATATTTGGTTGCCCATACACCTTGCTCCAGCACCTGCTCGCGACTGCTTCTGAATTTATGCTTGATGTGCACATCCGAAGATCCAATGCCGGTATGGATCCGTCCACGTTTGGCATGATGCAAGGCCTCGGCCGCTACATCAATGTCTTCTTTCTTTGAACGTGTGAGAGCGCACACCACGGGTTCGGTTACAGCTTTTGAAATTTCTACTACAGAAAGAAAATCACCGGGACTTGAAATCGGAAAGCCCGCCTCAATAACATCTACACCTAGCAACTCTAACTCCCTGGCGATAATTGTTTTCTCTTCGGTCTTCAATTGACAACCAGGAACCTGCTCACCATCGCGAAGGGTTGTGTCAAAGATTTGAATTTTCTGGGCCATAATTTTTTGGTTACTTGATTCTAGATACTGGTTACTGCCGACTGACTACTTACACTCTCAAGTTGATTTATAACCTGCTTACCCATTTGCAGGGTATTTAAAATTTTAACTTTTGGGGTTTTTGCATCGGCAATATCTGCAGTGCGATACCCTTGCTTCAGCGTTTGTTCTACAGCTTTGATTACTGTTTCCGATTCCTCCTTCATTCCAAATGAGATATCAAGTAACAGCGCTGCCGATAAAATTGAGGCTAACGGATTTGCGATGCCCTTTCCGGTAATGTCGTGCGCACTTCCGTGGATGGGTTCATACAATCCCACTTTATCACCTACCGAAGCGGATGCCAGCATACCCATAGAGCCTGCAATCTGCGATGCTTCATCAGTAAGAATATCCCCAAATAGATTTCCGGTTACTACTACATCGTAGCTGCGTGGATTTTGAATCAGCTTCATTGCAGCTGCATCCACAAACTGGTGTTCGAGTTGCACATCAGGATATTGCTTGCCGATTTCCTGAACTACTTCGCGCCACAGTCTTGAGCTTTCAAGCACGTTGGCTTTATCAACAGAAGTAACTTTTTTCTTTCGGGTACGTGCTGCCTGAAATGCTTTGTGAGCAATTCGCTCCACTTCATAACGCTGATAGATCATCAGATCATAAGCGGTATTGCCGTCATCTTTTCTTCCTTTTTCACCAAAATAAACATCGCCCGTTAATTCACGGAAGAATAGAATATCAGAGCCTTTGAGGATTTCAGGTTTGATGCTCGAGGCTTCCAACAACTCATCAAATAATTTTATAGGGCGCAGGTTGGCATATAACCCCAATTCCTTGCGCATCTTCAACAATCCTTGTTCCGGTCTTACTTTAAGGGTTGGATCGTTATCATATTTTGGATGACCTACGGCTCCAAATAGAATTGCATCGCAGTTTTTTAATTTACTCAGAGTCTCATCAGGCAATGGATTACCCGTGGCTTCAATTGCATCATGACCGATGGTAGCCTCGTCAAATTGAAATTCATGACTGAAAATCTCAGCAATTTTTATCAACACGCCTTTCCCTTCGGTGGTAACTTCTTTTCCAATCCCGTCTCCGGGTAGTATTACAATCTTCTTTTTCATTTAATCTTCTCTTTGGCAGGCTTCAGGTTTCAAGCCGCAAGCAAGTGCCTGAAGCAAGTGGCTTGTAGCCTGAAGCTATTAGTGTGCTAAATCAAATTCTCTGATCTCTTTATTCAAACTCAACAAGTAATCGATATCATCATACCCATTGATAAGGCATTCCCTTTTATAGGCATTGATCTCAAACTTCTGGCTTTGCGTGCAATAACTTATAACCTGATTCTGTAAATCTACAGTCACTTCTGTTGAAGGATTTTTCTGGATAGTTTCTAACAGATTTTTCAAGAAGCTATCGGAAACTACCACCGGCAACACCGCATTATTAAGTGCATTGTTTTTAAAGATGTCGGCATAGAAGCTGGATACTACTACCCGGAACCCATAATCATAGATGGCCCAGGCTGCATGCTCACGACTGCTTCCACATCCGAAATTTTTTCCAGTTACAAGAATCTTTCCTGTGTAGGCAGGATTGTTTAATGCAAAATCTTTCACCGGTTTATTATCGCTGTCATAACGCCAGTCGCGGAACAAGTTATCGCCAAAGCCTTCACGGGTAGTAGCTTTTAAAAAGCGTGCCGGAATGATCTGATCGGTATCAATATTTTCAGCAGGAATTGGCACTGCAGTTGATTTTAATAGA
>JBEBJH010000168.1:0-11190 GCA_040079965.1 Cyclobacteriaceae bacterium | reverse complement strand
ACCTTGTTATTGATAATTTCAAAGAGAATAAAAATAATAAAGGGGAATGCCAACCCAAGAATTAAAGCCATCGTGTAGTTTTGCATCGGTTGGGGTGACATGGCGCCTCCCCGCATCGGAGGGTTTACCGCAATAATATCGGAGGTATTGGAGGCTTTGGAAATTCCAGCCTCCGACAACTTCTGCATAAGGAATACATACAGATTTTCCAGCAGTGAATAGTTGCGTTGCACTGATATTAATTGTCTTTCAGATGCCGGTAACATACCGAGTTGCCTTTCTGTATCTTTCAATTGTTTGTTGAGAAAATCCATTTTAATTTTATCGGTTGATCTCAACGTCATTACAGCTTCTTCCACATTTTTCTTAATCTCATTAATGCGTTCAACCTTAGCAGTAATCATTGGATTTCTTCCCTGCTCAGGACTGATAAAGGATTTAATCTCTAACTGAAGGTCGACCATCTTTGAAATCAGTGCCGAAAGAACCTGATCTGAGATACCCATCGAGGAAGGCAGAATTACCTGGTCAAGATTTCCTTCACTCTTACTCAGGTATTCAGTAACGTACAGATAGTAGTTTTGTCGAATCAGTAATTCGGCTTTTTGCAATTCAAACGCCTCCAACTTTACAAACATACGTTGCGCCTCTACACTCATATCTTTAACCCGACTACTGTTTCCGAAACGCTCCAACTGGAATTCGACAACTCGTAACGAATCCTTAATAGCTATTAATTGCTTTCGGATAAAAGCGATGGTTTGCTCTGCCGTCTCATTTTTCCTATTTAAATCGCGATGACTATATTCCTGGATTAATTCATTTAAGAAATCTATTTCCTTTTGTGGATTAGTTCCTGTGATTGCTAAGTTGATAATACCTGCTCCTTCGGCAGCCCAATCTACCCGTAAACGACCTATGTAGGCCCCGGCTATTGAAGTTGGGTTCGCAATAGACAGTAAAAACGGAACCCCGAGATACTGCTTAAGAGGCCGATCCGGAATTCGGTTAATACAAAGGCTGTATCCATTATAATCAATCGAGTCACCTAATAAAAAAACCGAATCGTCCGTTGCATCGGTTTCAGTGGAGAATTTTGAGAGGGAATAATGAGTTTCATCTTTTAATGTAAAAAGAAACTGCCCCGATTTAAACTTTTTCGGGTAGCACCAGGCTGCTTTAACCGGCACATAATCATATGCCTCGGTTGTCATAAAATACCCTTCGCGATAAAAAGAAACATTTAAATTAAGATTTTGAACCACCTGCTCAACAAGTGGATATGAGCGAATGATATAGGGTTCATTCAAATAATTGCGGTACTGATCAACCAGTGCATTTTTGTATATAAACTCGGCTCCGCCTATTTCCTGCACTTCACGAATCACAATGGAAGCAGAGACAGGGAATGTTTTTTGAGTGTAACGGTTTTGATAAAAAGCGATTGAAAAAGCCAGCCCTAGTGAAAGAAGAATTAAATACCAGAAGCGAATTGCTCTTGATAATACGCGCTTAAAATCCAACGTGAACCCCTGGGATTGACTCTTCTCCTCTGGATCAAAAAAAGTATCGGCCATGTTAATTAGTCGTTGAATTAATAAGTGTAATGGTAATCAGGAGCAGCGAAAGAGATGAAATAACAAGGGACAAATTCTTTCCAAAATAAGTCTGGTAAGGGCGCTGCCGAAGAGCCGGTACAATAATAATATCATTCTGATGAACAAAGTATTCCGGTGAGTTAATGAAATTCTCATCTAATACATTGAGATACCTAACCTGAGCTTTGCCATCAACCTGTCGAATCAGTTTAAGATTCCGCTTATCTGCCAAATCGGTAAGACCACCGGCCAACCCAATAGCTTCTATATAATTCACCCTGTTATTACCAAGGATCACCGTTCCTTCACGTCTTGCTTCACCTAAAATGGTAAACCTGAAATTGATCAATCGTACTTTAACGACTGGCGACTCCAGGTACTGATCTGCCAATTGCTGTAGCATGGTTTGAACTTCATAAACTGTCAATCCGGCAACTTTCACTTTTCCAACAACCGGATAGGTAATCTCGCC
This sequence comes from Cyclobacteriaceae bacterium, assembly GCA_040079965.1. Taxonomy (GTDB): domain Bacteria; phylum Bacteroidota; class Bacteroidia; order Cytophagales; family Cyclobacteriaceae; genus ELB16-189. The sequence goes on along the minus strand of JBEBJH010000168.1, from coordinate 9,120 downwards.
CTGAGGATCCACCAATTCACCAATCAGGATCGCGTTGCCCTGATTAAGGTTTTGGTTTTGTTGAGACATCATATTTCTATTGAAAATATCGTATTCTTCGGGGGTCAAACTTTCAAACCGGACAGAGATATTATCTTCAGGCTGAATCTTATACTCATAATTCTGGAGATCATACGATCGTATGATCGTATCCTTAGGTAAATCCTTGTCATTTACATCATCCTTCTGAAGATAGACGTACTTTTTGTTAGTTACGCACGAACTAAACAAAAAGGAAAAGGCTAGCAAATAAAAAAGTAAACGCATCAGTTTTGTTTCTGTAGTTTCCAAAAATTATGAATGGTAGTTAAAAACTGTTTCATCTCCCCCAGCGGCACCATGTTGGGTCCATCGCTCAAAGCCTTTTCAGGCTGGGGGTGGGTTTCAATAAAGAAACCATCAACCCCTACTGCTGCTGCTGCTTTCGCCAGGTAAGGCGCAAACTGGCGGTCGCCCCCACTCTTGCCACCCAAACCACCCGGCCGCTGTATACTGTGTGTTACATCAAACACCACGGGTGCATACTGACGCATGATAGGAAGTGACCGCATGTCAACCACCAGGTTATGATACCCAAAGCTGGAACCGCGCTCAGTTAAGAATACATTTTTATTGCCTTCGCCTCGCACCTTATCAAGGGCATACTGCATATCTTCAGGTGCCATGAACTGACCCTTCTTCACCTTCACCGGCTTGCCGGTTTTGGCAGCTGCAATTAATAAATCTGTTTGCCGACATAAGAAGGCCGGAATCTGTAATACATCTACCACTGCAGCTACTTCTGCACATTGATAGGACTCATGTACATCGGTTACTACGGGCACTTTCAAATCATTGCGCACCATGGCAAGTATCTCAAGACCCATGTCAATAGATGGGCCCCGGTAAGAACCCGATGAAGTGCGATTTGCTTTATCATAGGAGGCTTTGAATACATAATCAATACCTAACTCTTCACAGATTTTTTTTACAGCCGAACCGGTCTCAATACAGATGTCGTAACTCTCAGCCGCACAAGGCCCCGCGAACAAAACCATGCGATCCCCGCCAAGGGTAATTTTATCGGTGATTGAAACTTTGTCTTTAAAGATATCCACGTTTATATAGTAGTAAGTATCCAGTAGCAAGACATAAGACTCATGCTTTCAGGATTTTGTCCAGCGTTCCTTTTGCAGCGAGGATCAAGTCGCTGACTTCACGCGCCACACCCTCACCCCCTTTTGATTTCGTAATTACATCTACTTTGTTCCTCACATAGTCCAACGCATCGGCCGGGCAAGCAGAAAGTCCGCAGTTTTGTAATACCTTCAAGTCGTTAATATCATCCCCGATATAGGCTACCTGTTTCTTTTTGAGTTTGTGAAACTGAACCAGTTTTTCAAAGACTACATATTTGTCCATGATACCCTGGTGACAGAAATCGAGTTTCAGCTCAGCCGCCCGGTTGCTTACAATCTTTGATTCGCGACCTGTGATAATGCCCACAACAATACCCGCCCTTTTTAAATGACTGATAATATAACCATCCTTAACATTGAATTGCTTGATCTCGCGGCCGGTGTCGTCATAGATGATCCCCCCATTGGTTAATACGCCATCCACATCAAAAAAAATGGCCTTGATCTGGGCCGCTTTCTTAATCTGGTCTTTGGTGTACTTTGCGAGGACTTCTTTTACGGGCATTTGCTGCGAAAATTCTCAATAAAAGGCTAAAATTAAAGAAAAATACCGGATAATTGATAATGGTTCAGGAAGCGGAAAGGGAAAAGCAAAAAAGCTTAAAGTGAAAAGCGAAAAGCTTAAAGTAGAAAGTCTAAAGTTAAAAGTAAAATGTATTAAGTATGAAGGTTGTTAAAGTTGGATTGTCGTTGATCGTCACGGTTTCACTGATTTACTTCCTGAATCGAAGTTGGAATTTTGGGTCGCCCATTCCGGCACTGGGGAAGTTCCTTGATCCCTTTGGAGGATTCTGGCAAAATGCAGAAGTTAAAGAAAGAGAAAACGAAACTCTGTTGCTGGAAGGGCTTAAGGATGAAGTGATTATCCATTATGATAGTCTCTTGATTCCCCATGTGTTTGCCAAAAATGATGAAGATCTCTTCCTGGCACAGGGTTACATCACTGCCAAAAACAGGTTGTGGCAAATGGAGTTTCAAACCCATGCCGCAGCCGGGCGTATTTCTGAAATTATAGGCGCTGCCGCTTTGGATTATGACCGCACCCAGCGCAGACGAGGAATGGTGTTTGCCGCAGAAAATGCATTGAAATCTATGGAGGGCGACCCCATTGCAAAAGCGATGGTTGATAGTTATACCCGGGGCATCAATCAATATATTGAATCGCTGAGTTATAAAGAGCTGCCACTCGAATACAAGCTCCTTAATTATAGTCCAGAACCCTGGACTAACCTGAAGTGCGGACTCCTATTAAAGAATATGGCGCTTACTCTCAACATTGGCGACAAAGACCTAGAGATGACCAATGCATTGAAACTCTTTGGTAAAGAAGTAGTTGATCTCTTGTGGCCTGATGATGAAATGATGGGCGATCCTATTGTTGATAACACTGGCAATTGGAAGTTTCAATCTGTTACGTTAGATAGTTTGCCGCTTGCCTTACCGGATGAATTAATAAATATTAAACCTCTTGAAAAGCCATCCAAAGATGTGGGCAGTAATAACTGGGCCGTAAGCGGGAGTAAAACCCATAGTGGCTCCCCTATCCTTTGTAATGATCCACATCTGAACCTGACTCTACCTTCTATTTGGTTTATTATTCACTTGCAGGCACCCGGGGTGAATGTGATGGGCGCTTCCTTACCGGGATCACCAGCCGTGATCAGTGGCTTCAATGATTCGATAGCATGGGGAGTAACCAATGCGCAACGAGATTTGGTGGACTGGTTTAAGATTGAATTCAAAGACAAGAGCAAAACCGAATATAAGAGTGATGGTCAATGGAAAGCATCGCGCCAGGTGATTGAAAAATTTCTGATTAAGGGAGGTGAAGCATTTTATGATACCGTCACCTATACCCATCACGGTCCGGTGTTATTCGATGAAAGCTTTCATAGCGATAATGAACTAAAGTCGTATGCATTCCGATGGATTGCCCACGATCCATCAGAAGAAATCCTGACGTTCTATAAACTCAATCGCGGAAAAAACCATAGCGATTACATGGAAGCGCTGAATCACTACGTTTCACCCGCACAGAACTTTGTCTTTGCCAGCACTAGCGGTGACATAGCCATGCGCGTTCAGGGAAAATTTCCAGTACGCAGAAAAGAAGAAGGGAAATATGTTTTGGATGGTACAAAGACCGCCACCGAATGGCAGGCGTTTATACCGAATGATCAGAATGTGATGTATAAAAACCCGGCCCGCGGTTTTGTTAGTTCCGCTAATCAATATCCTGCCGATGCTACGTATCCCTATTACATCACTGCCACAAACTATGAAGCTTATCGAAACCGAAGAATCAATAAACTTTTATCCGAGATGAGTGACATCACTCCGCGCGACATGATGGAGATGCAGCTTGACAACTACAACCTGAAAGCGGAGGAAAGTCTACCCACATTCCTCAGTTATCTCGACACAACTTCATTTACGCAATCCCAACGAAGTGCATACCGGGTATTAAAATCATGGGATTACGAGAACTCAGTTGAATCCGAAGGCGCTTCCTACTATGAGGCTTGGTGGGATGCTATATTCCCGTTGGTGTGGGATGAAATGAAAAATTCAAAAGTCGCCCTTGACTATCCAACAACGTACATCACGATTAAGTTAATCAAAGAGAAACCTGATAATTCCTTCTTTGATATTTTAGAAACCTCAGAAAAAGAATCTGCCAAAGAAGTTGTTCGGCAAGCCTTTACAAAAGGTGTTGAAAAAATCGAGACCTGGAAGACAGAAAAAAGGAAAGAGCCGCATTGGGCAGATTATAAAGACACTTTTATTGCCCATTTATTGCAAGGCTTACCGGCCTTCAGTTATCACGTGGTGCACGGGGGTAATCATGATATCATCAATGCTTCTAATGGCAAGAGCGGGCCTAGCTGGCGCATGGTGGTAAGTTTAGAGAAAACAAAAGTACGTGCCTGGGGTGTTTATCCGGGTGGGCAATCCGGAAACCCCGGAAGTCCCTTTTATAATAATATGCTGAACACCTGGGCCACCGGAGACCATTATCATTATCAATTTCAATTTGAACCCGAAGCGAATAAAATGAAAACTGTGCTCTCTTCCATCACCTTAAAACCTGCCACCAAATGAAATTCATCATACAACTCCTTATAACGATTGTAGTCTGTTTTATTCTTCAATCTTTTTTACCGTGGTGGACAATGGCGGTAGGTGCATTTACAGTTGCCTACCTTATTGGTAATAAAGGATTTCCATCTTTTATTGCCGGCTTTATTGCCGTTGCTATCCTGTGGTTGGGCATGGCCTTCTATATTGATGCACTAACCACCTCCATTCTTACTGAAAAGATTAACCGCTTACTACCCATCAATGCCTTTGTAGCCACGTTGATTGTTGGGGGCCTTGTGGGAGGATTTGCGTCACTGACCGGGGCGATGATGAAGTCGAAGTAGTTGTTAGTTACTGGTTTGTTCGTTATTAGTTATTAGTTGTTCGTTGATGGAGGCTATATGTTCGAATCTAGTAGCTATAAGTTGGAAAAAATATAAAAAATGAAGGGAAACATCGTTTCTACCTTTATATTTGCACTCCTTTTGAGAAAAAAGAATCTATGGATTCTGTTCTTAACAAGTAAAATAGCTGTTCTTAAAGTATTGGAGAGGTGGGTGAGAGGCTTAAACCAGCAGTTTGCTAAACTGTCGTACGGGTTAAACCGTACCGGGGGTTCGAATCCCCCCCCCTCCGCTCTTTTAAAATTCTGGTCTCATAGCTCAACTGGATAGAGCAGCTGCCTTCTAAGCAGCAGGTTGCTGGTTCGAATCCAGCTGGGATCACAAAGAGTTGGTTGTTGAAGATGTTTTTATATCTTCGCGCCTCATTTAATGTTCGGGAAACATAATCCCGGAATCGCGGGGCGCTAAGGCGTCAAGATCGCAATTCGAATGTTAGTTTTTGTTTCGGGGCGTAGCGTAGCCCGGTATCGCGCTTGGTTTGGGACCAAGAGATCGTCAGTTCGAATCTGGCCGCCCCGACAATACCCTTCACAATAAAATGTGAAGGGTTTTTGCTTTATGAACATTCAAATTTTTAAAAATTACTCTGAACTCAGCAAGGCAACATCTGAACTGATTATCAATTACATAAAGGCTAAACAAGACTCGCTCATCTGCTTAGCTTCGGGGCATACTCCAATCGGTGTTTTTCAGGAACTTCAGAAAGCCGTGCAAGCAAAGCAAGTCGATTTAAGTAAATGCACTTTCCTAAGTCTTGATGAATGGGTAAATATTGATCCGACCGATCCCGGCTCCTGCCTATCTATGCTTCAGAAGGACTGCTTCGCCCCACTCGGGATTAGTGCAAATCAGGTTGAGTTTTTTGATGTGTCGGTGCCTGATCTGCAGAAGGAATGCGATCGCATCAATACACTGATTGAATCACGCGGTGGGCTAGACATTATGCTTGTAGGCGTTGGAACCAATGGGCACATCGGCATGAACGAACCCGGTACCTCGTTCAATTCATACGCTCACATCAGCGAACTGGCAGAAGAAACCAAATCGGTTGGACAAAAGTATTTTCAAAAAAACACTTCGCTTTCACTAGGAATCACACTGGGATTAAAACACCTGCGCGAAGCAAAGCTTCCTATTGTGATGGCCAATGGCAACAAGAAAGCGGCCATTATTGCAAAAGGGCTTCAAGGTATAGCCACGGAAGAAATTCCATTGAGCGTTATACATCTTATTCCACAGGTGTATGTAATGCTTGATACGGAGGCGGCTAGCTTAATTTAAGATTCAAAATTTAGGATTTACGATTTTGAGAACAAGACATTAGGAATTGGGAATTAGACATTGGGCATCATGCATTAGCCGGGGTTGTTTTGCGTATCATCAGGTATTAATTTGCGCAGATTATATTTTCTATGACTCTGTTTCGGGACTTTGGGTGGGTTGAAGGGATTTTTCTAGGACTATTCGCTATCGCTTATGGATTATACCTGTTTCGCATAATCCGAATCAGCCGGTCGTTAAATACCCCCTACGCTACCGTATTTATTAAGTTACTTCTGCGATCGGCCGTACTAATCTTATTGATCATTTCCATCCTGGGTCCAACGTTTGGAGATTCTAAACGAGAGATTAAATCTGTAGGTAAAGACATTATGATCTGCGTAGATCTTTCGAAGTCAATGGATGCCTTTGATGTGCAGCCTACCCGACTGGAGAAAATAAAATTTGAGATGAAGAAGATTGTTGCGGCATTTAACTCAGATCGGTTAGGTGTTATTATCTTTTCTTCAGAGGCATTTATGCAATGCCCACTGACTTACGATCAGAATGCATTGAATCTGTTCATTGAAACCATGAATACAAGCCTGGTACCGGGCAGCGGTACAGATTTTGGTCCGCCTATAAAAATGGCTCTATCTAAACTGGAAGACCAGGAAACACCCAGCAACCAGCAAAAATCGAAAGTGATTGTGTTGATTAGTGATGGTGAAGATTTTGGTGAAGAAACAAATGAGATCGCCAAGGAAGTTGAAGATCAGGACATTCGTTTATTCACGTTAGGGGTGGGCACCGAGCGCGGAAGTCAGATTGCTACGCCCCGGGGAGGATTTAAAACAGATCAGCAGGGAAATACAGTTGTTACCAAGCTTAATCCCAGTTCGTTAAAGAACCTGGCGAGCAAAACGGATGGTCAATATTTCGAAATCAATGAATCGAGAAACGATGTAAATAAACTTATTAATGCAATCAATAAAATCGAGGGACAGGTACGCGATGCCCGTCTGGTAGATGTGTCTGCGAATCGCTACTTTTACTTTTTATTAGCGGCCTTAATTTTGCTCCTGTTGGATGCATTGGTTAGTGTGAGGACGGTGAGAATTTAAAGCTGAAAGTAGAAAAGTTTAAAGCTTAAAGAAGAAAGTGGAAAGTTTAAAGTGGAAAGTTTTCGCAGATAAACTGAAAGTGGAAAGATTAGGTAATAAATATAAATGATGAAGGGGTTGGTTTTGTTTGTAATGATTTTGACGATGACGATTGATCCGGGTGATATCGGAAAGATCAATTCGCTAAAGTCAGAGGCGAAGGACGCTTATAAAAAGGGCGACTTCAAAACGGCTATTTCGAAATATCGTTACCTCGTAGATTCATTAGGTGTGCAAGAGGATGAAGTAAAACTCAATCTGGCCAACTCCTACTTTCAGGCGAACGACACGACCAACACCGCTACCAGCTATCAGCCCTTAACACAAAGTACCAATCCGAAGATTCGGTCTATTGCCAATCAGCAACTAGGGGTTCTGTCCAATCGTCAGAATAAGCATGAGGAGGCACTCGCTAATTTTAAGCAGGCTTTAAAGGCTGACCCCACCAATGAGGATGCCCGCTACAACTATGAGATGGTGAAGAAGAAACTGGAAGAGCAGAAGAAAAAAGAAGAAGAGCAAAAGAAGAACGATCCTAACCAGAAGGAAGAGAATAAAGATAAGAAAGACCAGAATAAGGAGGAGAATAAAGACCAGAACAAGGATCAAAAGCAGGATCAGAAAGAGAAACAAGATCAGCAAAACAAGGACAAGAAAGAGCAGGAGCAGAAAGAAAAACAGGATCAGGAACAGAAGGAGAAAGAAAAGAAGGAGCAACAACAGAAGGATCAGGAAAAAGAACAAAAAGAAAATAAAGAGAAGAAAGACCTCCCCCCTTCTGTATCTGAAAAGTTAAAACAGATGGAGATGAGTGAGGAGAAAGCAAAAATGATTTTGGAGGCGATGAAGAACCAGGAGATTCAGTATCTGCAACAAAATAAGCGCAAGGCTACAAAGCCCAAGGACAAGGGGAAACCGGATTGGTAAGAAAAGTTGAAAGTAAAAAGTTTAAAGCTTAAAGCTAAACGTGGAAAGTTTGGTAAGGCGTAATTAAGAATTTAACAACCATGAAAGAAGTATATATTGTTTCTGCTGTTCGTACGCCCATTGGGAGTTTTGGTGGATCGCTGGCTGGTTTATCCGCTACGCAACTTGGATCGCTTGCAGTGAAAGGCGCACTTAATAAGATCGGACTTGAACCTAAACTTGTACAGGAAGTTTTCTTTGGCAACGTGATTTCCTCCGGACTAGGTCAGGCCCCGGCCACCCAGGTGGCTGTTGGTGCCGGATTAGGTTATACCATTCCCTGCACGTTAGTTAATAAAGTTTGCGCCTCGGGCATGAAAGCCATTATGGTTGGAGCACAATCCATCATGCTGGGTCATAATGATGTGGTGGTAGCCGCAGGTGCCGAGAGCATGTCGAACGTCCCTTACTACCTGATGAAGGCCCGGTATGGATATAAGTATGGCAACGGAGAATTGCTGGATGGATTGACTTATGATGGTCTCACCGATGTTTATAACCGATGTGCCATGGGTGTTTGTTCGGATAATACTGCCAAAGAGATGAACATCAGCAGGCAAGATCAGGATACGTATGCAATCAACTCTTATAAGCGAGCTGCGGCTGCATGGGCTGCAGGAAAATTTAAAGAGGAAGTAATTCCTGTTGAACTTACAGGACGTAAAGGCGAGGTTACGCTTTTTGCAGAAGACGAAGAATATAAGAACGTGAATTTCGATAAGATTCCGGGGCTTAAACCGGTATTTACCAAAGAAGGAACTGCAACCGCAGCAAACTCTTCTACGATCAACGATGGTGCAGCTGCCGTTATTCTGATGAGTAAGGAAAAAGCGAAAGAGTTAGGCATCACTCCTATTGCAAAAATCCGTGGCTTTGCCGATGCTGCTCAAGATCCCATGTGGTTTACCACTACGCCTTCATTAGCCATACCCAAAGCTCTGAAACTTGCCGGGGTTGATAAGAAAGATGTTGGCTATTATGAGATTAACGAAGCTTTCTCAGCTGTGGCACTTGCCAATAATATAAAAC
>JBEBJH010000167.1:0-11208 GCA_040079965.1 Cyclobacteriaceae bacterium | reverse complement strand
AGCCGTGCAGTACAGTGCGGCTGCACTTACTCCGCTGAATGGTACTTACACAGTTGGTACAGGCCAGACCTATACTACCATCAATGCTGCCATTGATGCTATGCGGGTAAACGGAATCAGCGGGCCGGTTATCTTCCTGCTCAGCACACAAACTTTCAATGAACGGTTCACATTGCCCTCTGTCTCCGGATCATCGGCCACCAATACGATCACCTTTCAGTCGCAATCCGGTACGGCTACCGATGTGATCCTCACTGCACCTGCAGCCACCAATACGGCTACCAACTACATTGCCCTGCTCAGCAATGCCGCGTTTGTTTCGTTCAAGAACCTCACCTTTCAGCCCGCTACCAGCACCGCGTTTCAGCGTGCGGTTTACATTGGCAACCGGGCCGATGGTCTCACGTTCGAAAATCTGATCTTCACCTTGCCCGCCACTACCAGTGTAACGGAAGACCGCGCGGCCATTATTGCCCGGCCTGCCGTTTCCACCAACATCCGCTTTGTCAACAACACGATTACAGGAGGTTCGCATGGGATAGTTCACATTGGCAACAACGCCAACCGCTCTGCGGGCACCGTCATCACCGGTAACACTATCACCAATGTGTATGCCCGGCCGGTATACCTGGAGTCCATGAACGGGGTGATCTGCAACGATAACGTGATTACCGGAACAACCTACAGCGATTACTATGGCCTGGCCGTTAACACCAGTTCGGGCTACCTGGAAATCTTGCGCAACAGAATTACAGGAGGCCAGGGGTATGCCCTGCGCCTGTACTATCCCAACGACAGCGGCCTCATTGCCAATAACTTCTTCCAGTCTGCTTCCACCTCGGGTTACCAGGCTGTTTACATTCTCTATGGCTTAAACAACACCAACTTCTATCACAACAGCGTGAGTGCCACCGGCACCGGTGAAGCCTTTCATTTCGATCGCTACCAGTCTACCGGCAACCGGATTGTGAACAACATCTTCAGTGCCAACACCGGCTATGCCGTTAACCTTCAGACTTCGGCTGTCGGCTCCATTGTAGAAATGGATTACAACGATCTGTTTACCTCCGGTTCTTTCCTGGGCCGAGTGTTATCTACTAACTATGGAACGCTCGAACAATGGCGTACCGGATCCGGGTTTGATGCCAGCTCTGTGTTCTTCGATCCGCAGTTTGCCTCGGCCACCAACCTGACACCTTCGGCTCCGGGGATAGCCAGTGCGGGTAAGAACCTGCTGGCTACGATTTCCACCGACATCAACAACGCTGCGCGCACGGCCACTCCGAGTTTAGGAGCCGTGCAGTACAGTGCGGCTGCACTTACTCCGCTGAATGGTACTTACACAGTTGGTACAGGCCAGACCTATACTACCATCAATGCTGCCATTGATGCCATGCGTGTAAATGGAATCAACGGACCTGTTACCTTCCTGCTCAACAGCCAGACGTTTAATGAACAATTCATTCTGCCTTCCATCTCCGGATCTTCAGCCACCAATACGATCACCTTTCAGTCACAGTCGGGCACTGCTTCCAATGTAATCCTCACTGCACCGGCAGCCACCAATACGGCCACCAACTACATTGCCCTGCTCAGCAATGCGGCCTTTGTTTCCTTTAAGAACCTCACCTTTCAGCCTGCTACCAGCACGGCCTTTCAACGCTCGGTTTACATCGATAACCGGGCCGATGATCTCACGTTCGAAAATCTGATCTTCACCCTGCCCGCCACTACAAGTGTAACTGAAGACCGGGCCGCCATTATTGCCCGACCTGCCGCCTCCAACAACATCCGCTTCCTCAACAACACCATTACCGGAGGTTCGCATGGAATCATCCACGTGGGCAACAACGCCAACCGCTCTGCGGGCACCGTCATCACCGGTAACACTATCACCAATGTGTATGCCCGGCCGGTATACCTGGAGTATATGAACGGGGTGATCTTCAACGATAACGTAATCACCGGAACAACCTACAGCGATTACCATGGCCTGAACGTTCAAACCAGTTCGGGCTACCTGGAGATGATGCGCAACCGTATTACCGGAGGGCATGGGTATGCTCTGCGCCTCTACTATCCCAATGGCAGCGGACTAATCGCCAACAACTTCTTCCACTCCGCTTCTACCTCAGGCTACCAGACCGTTTACATTCTCTATGGCTTAAACAATACCAACTTCTATCACAACAGTGTGAGTGCCACCGGCACCGGTGAAGCCTTTCATTTCGATCGCTACCAATCTACCGGCAACCGCATTGTCAACAACATCTTCGGTGCCAACACCGGCCTGGCAGTCAATCATCAAACACCCTCGGCCGTCAACTCTGTAGTGGAAATGGATTACAATGATCTGTTTACCTCCGGTTCTTTTCTGGGCCGCGTGTTATCTACTAACTATGGAACCCTGGATCAATGGCGTACCGGGTCCGGCTTTGATGCCTCCAGTCTTTCCATTGATCCTCAGTTTCTGTCTACTACTTCTTTGTATACATCAGTCGCAGCTTTGTCTGCGTCAGGAAAAAATGTAAATACGGAAGTACCGGATGACATTGATGGATTGGCACGGCCGTCAACACCTTGTATTGGAGCCAATCAGTTTGGAGCTTCGGGCACTCCATTGTCAGGAGAATACACCATCAACGCGTCTGGTAGCGGAACTACTAACTTTACCACCGTTACCGCTGCATTAGACGCTCTGAAAAATTTTGGTGTAAGTGCACCGGTAGTATTTAAAATCACGGGTGAATTCAATGAACAGTTGACCCTGTTGGCAGCTTCCGGTTCTTCGGCAACCAATACAATAACCTTTGAGTCCGCCACCGGACAACAGGCTGATGCAATCATTCGGTTTGCTTCAACCACTGGTGGATCAAACTTTACTATTCGATTAAGTAATGCGGATCACTATCGCCTTCGCAACCTCACCATCAAAGCGGAAGGCACTACGTTTGGCCGGGCAATCCATGTGATCAATCGAGCCATCAACATTGTACTGGAAGGAAATATTATTGAGAGCGTAGTAACTACCAATACTTCGGCTGACCGGGGTGGGGTTATTATTGCTTCTGCTCAAGCTGAGAATGTCAAAATACTTAATAACCTGATTCGGTTCGGGGCCATAGGAATTGATTTTCAAGGGCCTACATCGAAAGCAACCGGTACGGTCATTCAGGGCAATACAATCTTTCAGTCCTACTATCGGGGTATTGCCTTGAATTATCATACAGGTTTTGTGCTGGACAAAAACTTTGTAACCAATAATCCATCTGCCAGCAGTTTTGAAGGGATGACAATCTTTAATGTGGATGGAGCCTTTCAGGTTACGGCCAACAAGGTTACCGGTGGCAATGGCACAGCGCTGGATATGTATGCAGCCCTTGCTACGGTGGGAAGCCCCGGGTTAGTAGCCAACAACTTCTTTCAGACAAACAATACCTCGGGGTATCACACAGTTTATCTCAACTATATCCAGAACGTAAACTTCTATCATAACAACATCAATGCTACCGGTAATGGCTCGGGATTATTTTACACATCCACCGGAGCCAATTTGAATCTCGTGAATAACAACATCAAGTCTAATGATTACACCATTCAAATTGTAAGTGTAAGCGCGATCGGGCAAATCAATTACAATAACTATTTCACGGCAGGTACCACCTTAGCCCGCTGGAACAATGTTGATCAATCAAATCTTGCCGCATTGCAAACGGCTACCGGACAGAATGCCAATTCTCTTTCTGTGGATCCGCAGTACCAATCCATTGGTGATCTTACTGCACTAGCCTCTTCGCTGGCTGGAGCCGGGCTTGATTTAACAGCAACGGTACCGACCGATATCAATGCAAGTATCCGAACTGTTCCTGTCAGCATCGGTGCAACTCAATACCTGGCAGCATTTTCCAAAGACGGAGCACTCAGTCGCATTATTGCGCCCACCAACTCATGCGCTTTAACAGCAACAACTGATCTCAAAGTGGAAATCACTAACCTCGGGGCTGCTGCCATCTCGGGATTTCAGGTAGCCTATCAGATTAATAGTGCAGCACCCGTTATTGAGCCCTTGCCCGGTGCAGTAACGATAGCACCCGGAGGCAAATATGAATATACCTTCACACAGAAAGCCGACTTATCCGTCAAGCAGATATACACTGTAAAAGCTTACATTATTCTTACGGGCGATGAAAATGTAACCAATGATCAACTGGAAGTAACGATCACTCACTTCCCCGATCTGGTTACCACATTAACCAATAATTCTACAATTTGTAAGGCATCATCGATTACTCTGACAGCCACCGGTGGAACACAATATTTATGGAGCACAGGCGCAACATCCGCTTCCATTGCGGTATCACCAACGGCAACAACATCATATGACGTACTAATTATAAACGATAATGGATGTTCAGAAACAAAATCCATAATCGTAACCGTAAAAGAGATTCCTATATTGAGCTATACAAATGATACGGGATTCACCGCAGCATTTGTTAATCCTACCCAGGGTGGTTCGGATGAACTCTTTGAATTCCGGATGATTTATACGGATGCGAATGGCAACGCACCGGCCACGGGTTATCCTCGTGTAGAACTCGATGCCAATGCAAATGGTCAGGCAACTGATCCGCTGGATCTTATTCGTGTAATGACAGAGGCTGATCCGGGCGACACCGATGTAACGGATGGCAAAGAGTACCGGGTTACGATAGCCAACTTATCCGATCAGATTAGCTGGCGTTCGAGGATTGTGGCAACCAGCACGGATGGGTGCAGTGCAAACTCATCCTTTGTTGCTCAACCTTTTGTATCGAACGATTTGTTGGATGTGGCGATCTATGCCAACGATATCTCGTTCAGTAAATCCAATCCGGCAATCAATGAATCAATTAAGATCTATGCCCGCATCCGGAATACGTCTGATTTTCTGGCCGAGAATCTTGTAGTGTCGGCTTACATTGATAATGTCAAGGTATTCACACAAATCGTACTACAGATAAATCCGCAATCATCTATCACGTTACAGTGGGATCAGAACTTTGTTGCTTCCGGATTTTACCCCGTAAAAGTCGTGATCGATGAAACTAATGTGTTGACCGAAGATAACGAGCTAAACAACTTTGCTATTCGGCCGGTAATTGTGGGTGACTACCAATTGCCCGGTGGTATAACTCCGGCTGCCGATGCCGCACCTCTTACTTTACAACCGAATGGAGTTATTACAATAACCGGACTGGCACAATATTTTGGTATTGAGCCAACGATTGATCCGGACGTTGCCGGGGCAACCGTTATTGCCCGCATTACCGGTGGCAATGCGGCACAGACTACCACCAATGCCGATGGTACCTATCAGCTCGCGGTTCGTGCTCCGGCTACAGCAGGAACCTACACCCTTAACATAGAAGTTACTGATTACACGTTAACCGGAATTCAAGGGCCTATCAGCTTCACCGTGCTGCCTGCCCCGCCACTTCCAGATTTATCCACGGTGATCACAATAACGAAGAGTACTATTTTACCGGGCGAGCAAATCACCGGTACGGCAACCATCCAAAATGTGGGCGAAGTTGCAGCAACTAATTTTGTATTCCGCTACCTGAATTGTGAAGCGATATTAGGTGAGGTTACCATTCCACAATTGAATCCCGGGGAATCATTGACCTATCAATTTACTACCACAACGAATGTGATTGGCGATTGCAACAATCGGAGTAATTGTTTGTTCCGGAGTGAAGCCGATTTGAATAATCAAGTAGTCGAAAAAACTGAAGCGAACAATCAATCCGGCACGTATGTAACAATGCTTCCCGATAAACCGGATCTTACCCCGGTTAATCCAACCAATCAATCAATACCGGGTAGTGTAAACATGCTCGATCCCTACACATTTTATGTTCGGGTAGATAATATAGGTGGAGTAAATACGGTCTCACCGTTTGATGTCAATGTTTATATGGATGGCGCACTGATTCACACCGAGCCTATTGCCTCATTGGCTACCTGCACAGGGTATACATTTACTGTTACGCATAATTTTGCTGACATTCTTGATCATGTAGTAACCATAAAGGTAGATGAACCTATCGGGTCTGGCTCCATTGATGAGTATCGGGAAACCAACAATGAATTTTCTAAAACTATCCGGCATATTCCACCGCCTGTACAATATCCGAACCTGAATGTTGGCAATCGCGATATCAGTGTGCTGCCTGTACTGCCACCAACAGGTTCCAATTTTACAATCACCACAGTTTACCGAAACAATGGATCCGTTACACTCGCAGCTCCTTTTGATTTAGAGTTGACGGTAATTGAGAATGGCGTGCCTCGGATTGAAACACAAACCGTAACTGACGTACTGGCACAGGGTGCTACAAAAACTGCCACCTTAACCACCAATCTTCAAAGTGATGGCGACCATGCTTTCCGGATTCGTCTTGATCCTGCGAATGCAATCACAGAGAGTACAGAAGGTGACAATGTAGCTCAAATGCCGTTGTGTGTTGACTTTGCGGTTAGTCCGACAGGCAGTGTATGGGGTGCATTCTATGTGGGGTCCGTGCAAAACCTAACGGCCAGCATTTATAATAACGGATTGTTTACCGCCACCAATGTTCCCGTATCTTTCTTTATCGATAATGTACTAGTTGCTACTACTACTCTACCTGTTGTGGAGCCCGGACTTACTGTGGGAAGCTATTCTGTTTCGTTGCCACACCTGTTTGATCAGATGGGCTCGTTTGAGTTGAAGGTAGTGGTTGATGAATTGAATGCCTATGTCGAGTGCAAGGAAAATAATAATGAATATAATACCACCATTCAGGTAAGGGTTCCCACACCTGATCTTCGGATATTCTCAGAATATATTTCACCGAGCAAGATCAATCCCGATGTAAATGAACCAATTACTATTTTCCTGTCGTATGACAACATGGGTATCGGTGCCACGGGGCCTTTCAAAGCCCGGATTCTGGTAGACGATGTACCTCTTGGTCCGGATCTCACACTACCCTCTGTAGCGGCCGGTGAAGATGGCACGGTGGAAGTCTCTGCTCCGTATAGCAGTTCAACGGCAGGCATCCGGGTAATAAGGGCCTTATTGGATCCCGATAGTGAGCTGACTGAAACTACCCGTACTAACAACGAAGCTTCGCGGGCACTAGTGGTTGGCAAGGCTCCTAACCTGATCTTCACAGATCTTGAATCCAGCATTGCCTGCCCCAACGATGGAGATAATATTATAGTCACAGCAAACTTGTTCAATGCAGGAGACCTCGAGGCTTCTGCCGAAGTGTATTTCTTCTATGTAACCGAATCCGATACGATACCTATTGAAATTAAGAGCTTCACGTTGACTGGTAAGCAATCAGTGTCAGTTCAAACCGAATGGCTGGTGATTAATAAAACCTATAGCCTTTACGCTGAAATTAGAAACAGCGATCCCGAAGAATTTGATCTTACCGACAACTCAATTCTCACGAAACTTTGTGGTGGTCCGTATTACAATCTATTTGTAGCTGCTGATGGCCAGGGAATCGTACAAAAGACTCCGAATCTGAATCGCTACGAAGGAGTTCAACAGGTTGAAATTACGGCTACCCCAGCAAGTGGTTGGGACTTTGTGGGATGGCAAGGAGATGTTACAGGAACAACTAATCCATTGATCATCAATCTTACAAGCGATCGAACAATATCGGCTCGCTTTAGTGCCACAGTTCCGATCCCAATCGCACAAAATGGAGTACGTTGTGGTACAGGTACAGTTACACTTAGTGCCAGTGGCGCATTGGCAACCCAAACGTATGCCTGGTATGCTCAAGCGGTGGGTGGCAGTCCGATTCAGAATCTGGCTACACCTGATTTTGTTACATCTTCATTATCGGCAACAACCAGCTATTTTGTGTCTATCCAATCAGCGACCAATGAAAGTGTTCGGATTGAGGTGGTGGCAACTGTAAATCCTTTACCAGCGCAGCCTTCCATCAATATCAATGGCAATACTGCCTTATGTATTGAGAGACAGGATAACGTTATCCTGATCGCTCCTGCTGGATTTGCGCAATACCTGTGGTCTACCAATGAAACTACCGAGCAGATCGTAGTAACTGATGCTGGCTCCTATACCGTTCAGGTTACAGGCGGAAATGGTTGTGAAAGTGTAGCCTCAAGTGCAGTACTAGTTACATCTCAATCCTGCTCAGAACTGATTGTCTACAATGGAATCTCAGCCAATGCCGATGCATTGAATAGTTACCTGCGAATTGAAAATATTGATGCATTTCCAGAAACAAAGGCCAATCATTTGAAGATTTACAATCGCTGGGGAGATCTTGTTTTCGAGATTAACAACTATGATAATGTGAACAATAAATTTACAGGCATCAGTAAAAATGGAAATGAACTTCCGGCCGGCACGTACTTCTACAAGCTGGAGTTTGATTCTGGTAGGCCCGGCTTAACCGGATACCTGTCCTTGAAACGATAGCATCGCAACGAATATCGACAACCCCCACGATGAGGCTGCCTATAGGCAGGTTCAACACTGCCACTGCTGACTAGTAGCATCCATCACCATGAGGTACAACACTACCACTGGTGAGTAGCAACATCCCACACCAAGTCTTGTAGCATTCCACCTGGTGGGTTGTAGCATCCCCAACTACGCCTACCGACATCCATCACCATACATAATGACATCTCTAGCCAGTAGTAACTACACTGCGCATTGTGTCTTGTAGCATTGCCAACCATGTCTTGTAGCACAGCCAGCCACTACTACCGACATCGCCAGCCACGTCTAACTACATCTCTGGCCAGTAGTAACTACATCGCCAGCCAGTACTTACTACACTGCGCTTGGTGTCTTGTAGCATTGCCAACCACACGTTGTAGCATCGCCAGCCAGTAGTAACTACATCTCTAGCCAGTGCTAACTACACTGCGCATGGTGCGTAGTTGCATTGCTCACCAAATTTTGTAGCATCGCCAGCCACTACTAACTACATCTCGAGCCACGTCTTGTAGCATCGCCAACCACTCCTACCAACATCCATCACATGACTTTTCTTTATCCTTTTTGCCCGACTACACCAACAAAACCGAACGAAATGTTTCGGTAAGAAAACAGAAAACCCTTGCAATACATTGTATTACAAGGGTTTAATGAGAATTAAAAGAGCCCCCTGCCGGAATCGAACCAGCGACCTACTGATTAAAAGTCAGTTGCTCTACCTGCTGAGCTAAGGAGGCTTATTTCCTTACTTTATTTCTCATTAGCTAACTGATTACAAGTCAGTTTCCGCCAGCTGGCGGATGAGCTAAGGAGGTTTAATTATCTACCGAAGCGGAGGTAGAAAGAGGGTGCAAAAATAGCGGAAGTGTTGGTTTTTACAAGTCTACCCTACCGATTTCAGAAGTTTTAGCTGTTTTTTCAACTGCGTCAGGTTATCGCTGGCCTCCGTGATTTTATCATTGAACTCGGCCTTCATTTTTTCAGCATTTTTTGAGCGTCCAAAGAACTCCAGGTTATTGCGCAGTGTAGCCAGATCATTTTCGGCTTTGGTAATCTGCTTCCGCAACGTCTGTTCTTTATGATAGATTTTGCGTTCAGCCTGCGGATCATTTTTTAAACCACTTAATTGAATCTCCAGCGAAGCCTGATCTTTTTGAGTTGCATTCAAACCAACAATTGAATCAAGATATTTTGCCGTGGCATCAGAAAAACGACTCTTAACAGAGGCCACTACTTGCTTTGGTACAAATCCGATTTCATTGAATCGCGCCTGTAACTCCTGAAGTTTCTCTAACGTACCTGCACCATCGGAACCCTTTATCAATTCTTCGATTATAGCTTCCTTCTTCTTCAGATTTTCCTCTTGTTCCTGATCTGCTTTCTCCACTATTCCCCTGCGTTGATCAAAGAAATAATCACAGGCTTCCTTAAACTCTTTATAGATTTTTTCACGCTGTTTTTCAGGTACGGGACCAATGTCTTTCCAGCGGTTCTGTAAATCCTTTAACTCCTGGGATGTCTTTGCCCAATCGTCACTGGATTTTAATTCAATGGCTCTCGCAACCAATTCCTGTTTGGCTTTGAGATTTCGGTCGCGCTCTTCATCCAGTTTTTTAAAGAATTGATTTTTGTTGTGAAAGAAAGTCTTAAAGGCCGCCCAGAATTTCTTATTCAGGTCTTTTGATTTGGTCCGGGGCACACCGCCTACAGTATCCCACCGCTTTTGTACTTCCAGAATTTCCTGGGTTTTTTGGTTCCAGTCTTTGATCCGGTCGGAAGTAAAAGAAGCAAAAGGAAGAACTTCCTCTTCAACCTTCATTTTGGCGTCTAAATTCTTCTTTAATTCCTGCTGTAGATCATTCAAAAAAGAATCACGTTTGGCATAGACGGCATCTGAAGCAGTTTTGAATCGTTGCCACACAGCTTCCTGTTCTTCTTTTGGTACGGGGCCAACATGTTTGAATTCATAATGCAATTCATTCAATTCGCGAACAGCATCCTTGATTCGTTCTTTGGAGATAAGTTGTTCAGCCTTGGCGCATAACTCAAGTTTAAGCTCCAGATTTTTTTTACGATCTAATTCCTTTAATTCAAAATATATATTCCTATGATCATAGAATCGATCGACCAAGGCATTGTAATTAGCCCATAACGTTTTTAGTTGTGCCATCGGTACAGGTCCACCCTGTTTCCAATCTTGTTGAAGTTGTTTGAAAATCTGAAAAGACTGGGCTGAGTCTTCACCATCCACAAGGGCTCTTAGTTTCTCAAGGATTTCATTCTTCTTCCGAAGATTCTCAGACTTCTTTTCTTCGAGGCTTTTGAAATATTGATTTTTTCGATCGCGAATCAGTTTGACCGTAGCATCAAACGCATGATCCCATTCATCCATTCGATAGTCAAAGTCATCCTCCAGGCCACCATCGAGTTTGAATTTTTCATAGGCAGAATTTCTTTCTGTATGCCGGATTTCATCAAATAATGGTTTTAGCCCCTTGAGCACCGAATCCACTTTGCGAAAGTCTTCTTCTTTGGCGAGGTCTTTAACTCTTGCCACAAAATCAGCTTTGGTAAAATGTGAATAGTCCTCATCGGGATCCAATTCTAATTCTGCGGTTTCGGTAATTTCTTCTACCGGGTGAAGCCCGTTCTTTTTTGTAATTACAGAATCAGATTCCTCAGCTGCCGCT
>JBEBJH010000387.1:0-2434 GCA_040079965.1 Cyclobacteriaceae bacterium | reverse complement strand
AGTTATAACAGGCTAGTCCTCAACCTCTCATTAAAAAATTTTAAAAGTTTTTAAGAATTCGGGTTATCTAAATGCCTAACTTCGAATTCAAGTGAAACAATAAACCTTGAATTGCTACCCTATGAAGACTATTAAAGCTGCCCTATTAATTTCAATGTTAGGGGTGCTCGCCCCTTCTTTACATGTAAAAGCCCAGGACAATTTTGACGATATCCTGAAAGGAAGTTTGAAAGATGCAAACATTCTGGCTGAAGGCTATGCAGGGCCAGCCATGAGATCGATTGGTGCCGGATTAAATTTTGGATGGTACAACACCGCTAAAACACATAAAACACTGGGCTTTGATTTAACTTTTACCGGCACTCTAGTTTACATTCCCAGTTCGGATGATTTGTATAAAGTTGACAACAACAGTCTTAGCCAGGTAAAACTCATCTCTTATGATGGACAAAACATAAGCCCAACGGGTTCCGGGAATGTACCAACTATCTTTGGGCCGGCTAAATCACCCACCTATGAACATGTTGATACGGGAGAGACTTTTCTCGGACCTGAAGGTGTGGACATTAAGGACGCCATCAAAATTGCCAAAGCTCTTCCGGTACCCATGTATCAATTAGGAATCGGCCTTCCTAAAAATTTCGATTTAAAAGTTCGATTTGCCCCGACCGTCACCATGCAGGATTTCAAATTCAATCTATTCGGAATTGGCATCATGCACGACATCAAGCAATATATCCCTGGAATTAAGGCGCTGCCTTTTGATTTATCAGTGTTTGCAGGTTTCACGAAAATGAAAGCTGAACAAAAAATTGAAGCTACATCGGGTGCGAATCAAAAAGGCGTTCTGGAATTCAGTTCCACTACAATCCAGGCATTGATTTCAAAAAAGATCTCGGTTCTTACATTATATGGCGGTTTAGGCTATGATTTCAGTTCTTCAAACCTTGATATGAAAGGAACCTACGACCTGGATGATGATGGAATTGCTGAAGCTACTGACCCTGTAGCATTGGATTTTTCAACTTCTGGTTTTCGTGCGACAGGAGGCTTACGCCTTAAGTTTGCAGTATTTACATTTCATGGAGATTATACCCTAAGCCAGTACAATGCCTTGAATGTGGGCTTTGGGATAAACGTTCGGTAATCCTTGACGAAACATAAATTAAAATTACTTAACAGGTTCAGACCGGTTGTTACTTAACTTCCTGAAATAACTTCGCCATCCCTTCCTCAATAAGAGCCGGAATATTTTTCTGCTTTTCCGGCAACACACTATCTGCCGAACCCTGCCAAACTAATTTATCGGCAGCTGGGTCAACAAGGTGGACAGTCACTGTTCCTTGCCGATAGGTGCCTACCTCTTTTTCACCCGCTTGCCAGGAATACGTTCGTTGACCCATATAGTACGTCCGGTCTGCAGGATTGGCAAAACTAGTCTCTACGGTTTGAACTTCTGAAGATACTACGATGCCAATGTTAACCAGCAAATCAGGATTATCACCACTAAGCGCAACTCCTTTTGCACTCAGTTGCTTTACAATGGCCTCTTTGATCAATTTCAAATTGGATTCCTGATTGGGACCGAGCGCATCTCCACCTCTATTCACCTCATAAAAGCTAAAGGTCTTGTACTTCGAGATAGAGAAACCTTCTGCATTGGTAACTCCTGCAATCTTTACGCTGCTACACGCAAACGAAACTAAGAGAAGAAATACAATCGATTTTTTCATGTTCACTTGATTTATTTAAACAGAGGAGAAAATTAAGAACTTATAATCATGAAAAAAATAGTCATGGAGGCAGAGTACCTTTGAGGATTCACTGAACGCTTGGAATCCCGGAATTTAGACGGCACAGTTCACATAATCATCAAAACTATGAAGCTGAAGCAGAAACAATTTAATGATTTTTGTCATTTTTATGATGCCGTAACTTGCTTAAATTGCCCTTTAATAATTTGAAAACTATAACAAGCTCCCTATGAAAAAACTATTCTTTTTTGCAGCCGTAATAATGACGTCCTGCAGTTCCGTGAAAGTCGCCTATGACTTTGATAAGCAAGTCGATTTCACCAAGTTCAAAACGTATGCATTTACACAAGAATCCCTGAACCTGGCCATTGACCAATTAAACCGCGATCGCCTTATTAGTGCGGTTGAAACCGAAATGACAGCCAAGGGTTTTACCAAATCAGAAAACCCGGATGTACTGATTGATATGCATATAACTGCGAAGAAGCGCACTGAAGCAACCGCCACTAACACTGGTGGTTATGGTGGTTATGGCAGATATGGTTATGGTGGCGGTTTCTCCACTACTCAGATAAGTTACAATGATTACATTGATGGAACCTTATTGATTAACATGGTAGACAGCATATAACTGCGAAGAAGCGCACTGAAGCAACCGCCACTAACACTGGTGGTTATGG
>JBEBJH010000166.1:0-11327 GCA_040079965.1 Cyclobacteriaceae bacterium | reverse complement strand
CAAATGCGTGAGAGTTTGCTAGCCGTATCTCAAAGTAGAACAAAGCTATTGCCGGTGTAAAGAGCGGTGATAGTATCCTTAACGAACCGCGTAGTACGCGACCCGTACGCTGCGTGGTGTGAGAGCCTCACCTCGTCAGTTACAACTGGCGAGGCGGGCTACTCAATTGTGCGTTCGGCTTTTTGAATCAGGCTAGTCTAACAAAACTGTCCTCTATTTTTACATTGAAGTTTATGTCCGCCTTTAATGCCTTGAAGACTCGAAGTACTGTGTCAATTGTCGCACTGTTCGTACTGCTCTCAAGTTTTGATATTTGCGCCTTTTGTACACCAACTAATTTTCCTAATTCCTCCTGTGTCAAGTTGCGTTCTTGTCTTGCCGCCTTTATCATTTTTCCAAGAACGTCCATACGAAGTTCATATTCGTAGTCGTCTCTCTCCTTGCTGCCGACTTTACCGATGTATTTATCTTTCATGACGGCAAGTGTGCGTACTTTAATTTTCTTTGCCATAATAATTTAATTTTTCATTTTAGTTTTAAAATACTGCTCTCTAATTCTCACTGCTCTGTCAATTTCGTTCTCTGGGACTTTGTCAACTTTTTTAATAAATCCATGAGTCGCGATTACCAGAGTCTCCTCGTTGCTTGTCTTGTCCCAAAACGCTAAAAGTCTGACTTGAAGTCCCTCGTACTTAGTCCTGAATTCCCAAATCTCTTTCTTTAGCTTTTTAAAAAGTCTTGGGTCATTTGTTTGCTCAGCTAGGTCAATGTTGTATAATATTTTCTTAACAGTTTTAGGTTTTAAAGAGGCCATAAACTCGTCCGCCTCGTCTAAAAATCTTGTGTCAAAATATCTCATTAAAGCTGCATTGTGTCAACGAGGCAAAGTTAGTAATAGTTTCCAATTATAGAAACTTATTTTTTCGTCAATTCGAAGCGGAATTCGTCCAAAAGAAGCTGACGCACACGCCTAGCTATAAGACGTATGCGTGTAAATACCTACATCTTTGTCCCGCGTTGCTAACGAAATTTAATCGCACACAAGTTAATAACCTACGATATAGCATATGTATTATAGCTTTTGTGTGTGCCCAGCATGGCACGACTACTTTCCAACCGGGAAATTAGTTTGATTATCCAGGGAGTGCAAGTCTCCGATGTGCAAAGCTTTGATGCGCATAGCAAGCCGCAAGGTTGTTTGGAGCGATCCATGAACTGAAGGAAGCAGACTGTCCGCCAGCTGGCGGATACTGACGAACAGGAACCACATACAGAGGCAGGTTGATACGGGTGAGTGAGCACATCTTCACAAAGCCCTGTTGGTGCAAAAGTATCAATCTGTAGATGTGGCAGCGATAGGCCGAAGGATAAGTGCCTTACCTGGGGAGGTCTCCTGATGTCGTGCACATTAAGGAGAAGTCAGCCGAGGTCATAGTGGTTGGAAGCAACGAGCTCCGATACATCGGGGAGGTCTCACATCCAATGAAGGACCGAACGTTAAGTTGTTTGAAATTCGATACGGATGTTCAAATGCGTGAGAGTTTGCTAGCCGTATCTCAAAGTAGAACAAAGCTATTGCCGGTGTAAAGAGCGGTGATAGTATCCTTAACGAACCGCGTAGTACGCAACCCGTACGCTACGTGGTGTGAGAGCCTCACCTCGTCAGTTACAACTGGCGAGGCGGGCTACTCGATTAGTGGCAGGCTTTCTTCTCGTCAAGCCATAATATTTCTATGACATTTGCTGCGTTTTTTTCCTTTTTATTAGCCCTAAAACAATATTAGCCATATAGATAAACTGACCCGCAATAAATAATAAAGTAACAAGCTGAATTGCATTACCAACCAATTCGTAATTAGCTGCAACTTTCTGTGTCGGGTTAATTCCGATGTACAAAATTGCAACAATCAAAAGTGTTGATACTACTGTCGTTAATACGTGTAACCAAATCGCAGTTTTTGAAAAAAGATATTTTTTTGTTATTAGGTATGCTATCCAAAAAGATATAAGAAAAAATGGAAATGTCCATACCATATTGTTCAATGGAATGCCAAACATTACTTTGTCGGCAAAATCCACATTTGAAATTAGTTGTAGAGAAAGTACAAAAAGCAGTATGATTGTTGTAAACAACAAAAGTACAAATGGGTTTTCTTTTAAATTCAATGATGTTTTCATAAAATTTTTAATTTAAAGTTATTAATTTTCTTGTTTACACTTTTCAAGTGTCCAAACATCGTTACTGTAAATAAATTTGGGTTGGTTTGTCGTTCCTCCGTACTTCCCGCCTGTCATATAAATTTTGCCTTTGTAAACAGTTGATGCAATGCCTCCTCTTGGTGTCCACGGAGCATTTTGTTCTTGCTTTCTCATATAGTAGAGAAGATTCTATTTCTCCACTTAAAACAGGTATTGTGTTGTAAGCATCCCTGTTTTAGTACACCTCAAAAGTAGAATTCATTTTCATAATTGCAATAGTATCAATGTTGGAATGTGGTCAACTTGATGGGGTTTGTGTGCTGGGGAGTTGTCCATATTTCAACATTACTGGGCTCTTGTTGTTAAGGCTTTCATGAGGCCGGTAGTTATTATAATCATCCAACCATCTTTCTGTTTCAGCCCTGACTTCATCAATGTTATCAAACAAGTAAGCATCTAGCACATGCTCCCGGTAAGTTCTATTGAACCTTTCGATGTAAGCATTTTGAGTTGGTTTACCGGGCTGAGTATAGATAAATTCAATACCCTGCATTTGACTCCATTCCTTGATTAACAATGCAATAAATTCAGGACCATTATCCATGCGGATTCGTGCAGGTTTCTGCCTGCGGTGAATTAAGTGATTCAGTATCCAGATAACCCGGCTACTTTTTATGGAATAATCGTTTTCAATATGTAATGCCTCCCGGTTATAATCATCCAGAATATTAAAACAACGAAACTTCCGACCATTCTCTAATGCATCGCTCATAAAGTCCATGCTCCAGGTGGAATCAGCTCCCGGACCAAAAGGACACTTGCAACTTGCGTTTGTAGCAAAAGCCGATGCGTTTTCCAGGCTGGTGCAGTCGTTGAAGACCGAACCCTTGTATCAATCCCGCGAACCGCTGTACACGGTAGATGGGTTAGAAGCAAAGGTGTTGGCACTGATGCAACTGAACCAGGCAGTAGCCGATGCCCGTAAACTCTGGCGCATGGCACTGATTGATCGCGACAAGGTCCTGTATAGCAACGAAGAGTCGATGCTACAGGTAGCCCGCGCGATGAAGAAGTACGTGCGTGGATTGTACGGACATGACAGCCTTGAGTATGCTTTGTTGAAAGAATGGCAATTCACTAACCCGTAACAAGCTGATGGTACCTGCATCTGAATGAAAACCTCTGGCCGGATCTGCAGAGTTTTTTTTTATTATATACCAGGATCAGGATCTCCCAAACTAATAGGGGATCGATCCCCGCCAGTTGGCGGATCTGGATTGAGTCTGGTTGTAATGGTGGGAAGACAAAAATAATAGAACCAATCCTGAGCTCATTCCAGGCAGAGACTCCGGCTATAAGGTGAAGTGAGATTGTTCGGAAAGGAATTTAGATAGGAGGGATATGAACCTACTCGCTTTTACAAACGCCCACACCAATCCTTCCGGATGCAGCTGCTTTTGCTACGGACTGACCAATATTTCCACCTGCCAGAATAATGTCCCGTTCAGGACCCACATCCGAGAGATGCACTTTTATACACGCTTCAAGTTTAATAAGATCAGCATATAAAATCGAAGATTCATCAGCCAGTTGACTGAAAGATGTTTCACTGATTCCGGTTTTTGCATTGACCGGACTTAGTAAAGCAGCCACGTCTGCTCCTGGGGTAGCTATATCTCCCAAATGTAAATGGACAGGTAATTTAGAATCGCCCGAGGTGCCTTGTAAGTTCACAAGAACAGTGGAAGTACCATCCCTGCGTTCCTTAATGGTAACTATGCCCGAGACATTGTATTGAGACGCGGACTGGAGCGAATAGGTAGTTTCATTCCCCGTGAATTCGTTCGTATTTTCATTCTCCTGGCACGAAAACCAGATCATGCCACACAGTACAATTCCTAAAACACTTTTCATAACCACAATTTATACTCTTTAAAATTAGAAAATTTAATTGAAACCTTAACCCAGCCCCTTGTTTTGCCGTTAGATTTGCTTTAAATCCTTGATTTGGCATGGATATGGTATATTCGTGTTAACGAAACCAAGCATCTTAAAATTCTGTGAAACGACTTTTATTTCTTATTCTGATCATCGGAGGATGTAGTCCGTCCGTAACAAATTCTTCCCTGAAGTCGAATTTACAAAGCACGCGACCTGAATGGCTAACGGCTAAGCCAGTTCAACCCAGTTACTATATCGGAATCGGGCATAGTACAAAAGATGGATCCAACAATTACATACAATCGGCAAAGAAAAGCGCCCTTGAGGATCTTGTTTCTGAGATTAAGGTAAACATCTCGTCCACCTCCGTATTGAGTCAGATTGATGTGAATAAGGAATTTCAGGAAAAATATGAGCAAATCATTCAGACTACGGTAGTCGATGAAATCCAGGAATTTGAGCAGGTAGATTCCTGGGAAGATGAAAGAAACTATTGGATTTATTATCGGCTTTCAAAGCAACGTTATAAGGAAATCAAGGATCAGCAAAAGCGCGATGCGGTTTCGCAAGGACTGGACTTTTTTACCAAAGCCAGGGAAGCTGAACGAAAGGGAGATCTCGTCTTGTCATTAGGATTTTATTATCAGGGGTTCAGAGCTATTGAAAAATACCTGGCAGAGCCAATCAGGTTGGAATTTGAGGGTAAGGAAATTTTGTTGACCAACGAAATTATAGCCAGCATGCAGTTGCTTCTGGATAAAATTGAACTCACCGTGGATCCGCATGAGATCATACTGAACCGAAGAGTGGCACAAAACGATTTGGCCGTTTTGACCAAAGTCGTTGAAAAGAATTCCCGCAAAATAATTTCCGATTTACCGCTATCAGCAGCATTTGAAAAGGGAGCCGGTGACGTTTTCCCAAATTATAAAACGGATGGAGCCGGTCAGGCAAAAATTCTCCTTACCAAGATAAGCT
Organism: Cyclobacteriaceae bacterium; assembly: GCA_040079965.1. Lineage (GTDB taxonomy): Bacteria > Bacteroidota > Bacteroidia > Cytophagales > Cyclobacteriaceae > ELB16-189. The sequence goes on along the minus strand of JBEBJH010000166.1, from coordinate 6,209 downwards.
CCCGCGACCTGGAACAAACCGTAGCGGTGAAGGTGGATATGATGAGCTTTGCCGGCCAGGAAGGCTCTGATATTTATTCATTGGTAGCCAGAAAAATGGTGGTGCCCAAAGCGACAGTACTGATGAAAGTCCAACGCCCTGTTGTCTACATCACATCGATCGAAAAAAGCCTGGGTGTTGATAAATCAAATCAACAGATTACAAATCGCATAAAGAATTACCTGGCGAACTCAGGGTTTGAATTCACAGACGACCGAAGCAAGGCAGAACTCGCATTGGATGTCAATGCCAATTCTGAAAAAGGAGCAGTCTCAGGAAGTATTTACATAACCTATGTTACTGCGTTGATCCGCGTTTCCACCGCCCATGATAATAAAGAGATTTATGCTACCACACTTGATCGGGTTAAGGGGTTTAGCCTGGACTTCGAAAGATCAAGTCAGGAGGCTTATAATAAGTCATTGGAGACACTGGAAAAGGAAAAATTACCTGAATTGTTAAACGCAATTTTGCAGTAATTATGGCCTTTTTAGCATTAAATATGCACTATTTTGAATTTATAAAATCTACGTGATTCAGAGTGGCCTGTTAATTGCATTATTGTAAATTGCATAACCAAAATTCCAAATTGATATGAAAAAGTTAAATTATGTTTCGTTAGTAGTTCTACTGGCAGCGGCTTTGATTGCTGGCTGTAAAGGCAAGGAGAAAATTCCAGCGGGTGAGAAAGAAGTAGTGGTTCCTTGTTCAGGTCCGGATTTCTTTACAACTGCTAAATTTTTCCGTTCTAACTCCATTGGAGAAAGCCAGGATCAGGTGACTTCCAAAAAGAAGGCATTGACCAACGCTCGCAATGAATTAGCTCAGGCTATCAATACCACGGTTAAGACTGTGACTGATAACTATGTGAATTCACGCGAAATGAATAACAAGGAAGAAGTGGAAGAACGTTTCGAGAGCTTAAACCGCGAAGTGGTAGACCAGTCTTTGTCAGGCATTCGCACACTTTGTGAGAAACTTGTGAAGACCGATCAAGGCACGTACAAGACGTATGTGGCTATTGAACTTTCTGCCGAAGAACTAGTATCTAAATACAATGAGCGTCTTTCTAAAGATGAGCGTCTGAAAATCGATTATGATTATGAGAAGTTCAAGGAGACCTTTGATAAGGAAATGGAGAAAATGGGTAAGAATTAATCTTCTATAACCCAGATGGAATCCCGGTTAAAATTGATCGGGATTCTTTTTTTACCCCTACTCCAGGCTTTCTGCAAAATCCATGACACAATTAACCCTGTAGGTTTTGTGATTTTCAATGGCAATTCCAATCCACCGATAGGTAGGTTCCAGAATATTATTTCTATGCCCCAGAGATTTGATTCCATCATCGATCAGCAATGCCATAACAATATCGAGAGGTTCTTCATTTCCGTAGTCACAATTCTCGGCAATCATACCGCCCGCCTTTGCCTTTTTTCTTAACCGCTCACTAAACGTAGTTCCGTCCGAACTGGTATGACCTACCGTTCCGCGCTTACCCATATCCAAGGCATGCAGTTGGGCAACCTTGTTAAGAGCTTTTGAAGTTTTAAGCTCACCCATGGTAGCGCAATTTTTAAGGTCTGTAATCAATGAGGCAGCGTAGCTATTTTTAGTTAGCTCGTTTTCTTCCAGATAAGCGTTGACATATGACGTAAGGAAACCTTGAGGATTGGTTCTGACAGCATTTAATAATTTCAATACCTCCGCCTCACGTGATTGAGTAGTTCCAAGGAAAGGAGTAATGAATACTACGAGAGTTATTAATAGTTTCACCTTAATGGATAATGCCGGTCTGGATTTGCTCAAGCGATTTTCCTTTTGTTTCGGGCATTATCTTCCATGCAAAGAAGAATTGCAGAACCATCATAACTGTGAAAAGAATAAATGCATAGGCCCCGCCCATAGCACTTCCTTCGGCAATGATTGGAAAACTTAGCGAGATCAATGCCGCCATAACCCAGTGGGTGAAGCTTCCTAAGGATTGGCCTTTGGCCCGAACTGAATTCGGAAATATCTCGGCAATGAATACCCAGATCACGGTGCCCTGAGAAAACGCGAAGAAGGCAATAAAGCCCACCAGATAAATCATCACATTATAGCCGCCTTGTTGCTGGGTATAAAAAAAGTGTGCAGTTAATCCAAGAAACAACGCAATGCCCAGCGATCCGATTATCATCAATGTTTTTCTTCCAAACTTATCAATCACGGATATAGCTAATAGGGTAAATACCAAATTCGTTGCTCCTATTGATACAGCTTGCAAAAGGGCTGTGTCTTTTGCTAAGCCACTCATTTCGAAAATGCGGGGTGCGTAATACATAATGGCGTTGATGCCCGATAATTGATTAAACATAGCCAGTGCCATTGCATAGAAAATCGGTTGGCGATAGGATTTGGAGAAGAGCTTTTCGTGGCCTGCCTGTTTTTCGGCCGAAATGGATTGTAGAATGTTTCGTGCAGCTTCATCCGGATTCTGTTCACCAACCCTGTTCAAAATTATTTTTGCTTCATCGGTTCGGTTGTTTTTGATCAGCCAGCGTGGGCTTTCAGGAACCTTAAAGACCATGACGAAAAAGAATAAAGAGGGAACTGCTTGAACTCCGAGCATCCACCGCCAGGACTCGTCCATCATTCCATAAAGAAGGTAGTTCGACAAGAATGCGATTAAAATACCGGCTACTACATTAAATTGAAACAAGGCAACAAGCCTTCCACGCTTATGGGCAGGTGAGATCTCTGAGATATACATGGGGCCGACAACCGAGGAAGCCCCCACACCAATACCCCCCAGGAATCTGAATATGACAAACACCTCCCATGATGAAGTTAAGGCCGCACCCAACGAAGTAACAACATAGAGCAAACCAATAGCCTGCAAGATTTTTTTTCGGCCATACAACTCTGCCGGACGACCTGCGCTGGCAGCTCCCAACACGGTTCCAAAAAGCGCGGATGCAACTGTAAATCCATGCCAGAATTTATCGAGTTGCCAAAGTTGTTGGATATCAGTTTCCACACCTGAAATCACAGCAGTGTCAAAACCAAACAGGAAGCCACCCAAGGCTGCTACAATGGCGTTTCTAAAGGCGTATTGAGAGGAAGTCATAGAATAGAAATATAAGAATATTTCTATTCTATTTTACAGCATTTATTTCCAGTTGGCCGGATCAAGGCGCCAGGATTTCACATAAACCAATTGGTTCTCGTCCAGGTACTTTTGGTCTACCGCCTGCTTTAACAGGTGCGTGAAATCACTAAGGCAAACGAGGGGTATACCCGCCTCTGAAAAATTCTTTTCGGCCGTTTCAAATCCATACGTAAAAATAGCCACCATGCCAATCACTTTGCATCCGGCTTCTTGCATGGCCTGCGCTGCTTTTAATGAACTCCCGCCTGTAGAAATCAGGTCTTCAACCAGTACAACGCGGGCTCCTTTTTCAACCTTGCCCTCAATGAGATTTCCCATTCCATGTTCTTTCGGCTTGGGGCGAACATAAACAAATGGAAGGCCCATCATATCCGCTACCAAAGCCCCTTGTGGAATGCCTGCTGTAGCAACTCCTGCTATACAATCGACTCTTGGAAAATTAAGTTGAATGGCGCGGGCTAAATTCTCTTTAATATAAGACCGAACGGCTGGGTACGAGAGCGTGATTCTGTTATCGCAATAGATCGGGGACTTCCAACCCGAACTCCACGTAAAGGGTTGCTTGTGATTTAATTGAATAGCTCCTACTTCAAGCAATCGGGCGGCAACAGGGCCCGCGGTGTCTTCCTCTTACTCATAGCCGCAATTTATCAGGAATGCCAGCGTAGGCCAAGATTTGAGCAGGATAATCCTTCAGAATTTCAAAAGGAAATCGGGATTTTAAGGTTCAGGGGTTGATTCATTGGGAATAATTTGTCTTTTTGCATCTATGAAATCGTCCCTCGGGTGACATGAACCTTTTTGTTAACGACATACCCATTCGGATACTTCACGCAGACGAGATGCCTCCTGCAGGCCATATTAACTACGAGATAAGTGCCTCGTCAGAAGAGATTACCAAGGCAAAACTTTTTCATCATGTTTGGATTCATGATGTAAGCGTTCCGGATATGGATTTAATTCTGGATCTGATTAATTCCAAAGTGCCCACCAATCTTTTTTCATTGCATATTTCCCCTAAAGATTATGATGCGCTCAAACTATTTATCCTCACGAAATTTAAGGTGATAAAGGCGGCTGGAGGATTGATAAAGAAAAAAGACCGGGTTCTCATGATCTATCGTATGAAGAAATGGGATCTACCCAAAGGAAAGAAAGAATCGGGTGAACGATACAAGGAAACAGCCATGCGTGAAGTGGAGGAGGAGTGTAATGTAATAGTGAAATTAGGGAAGAGAATTTGTACCACGTGGCACACCTATACTATGAATAAGAACAGCATGTTAAAAAAAACACGCTGGTACGAAATGGAATTGCTGGATGACTCACGAAGTAAACCCAGTCTTGAAGAGGATATTGAAGAGTTGCGCTGGATGACGCAGAAAGAAGTGTATCACGCCCTGGAAAATTCCTATAAATCAATCCACTTTGTCTTTGAAGAGTACTACCGAAGCAAAGAAAAAATCTCCTGATCAGAGTTTGTAGGGGATCATCGAAGACACATCTCCGTTATATCGGTGCACTTCGCGAATAATGGAAGAGTTAATCGAAGCAAAAAGGGGAGAAGTAATCAAAAAAACAGATTCTAATTCATTATTCAGGTTGCGATTTACCTGGGCAATACTGTTCTCGTATTCAAAGTCCGTGGTGTTGCGTAATCCGCGAAGCAGGTACCGGGCATTATTTCTCTTCGCGAACTCTGCCGTCAATTCTGAAAAGGTCTGTACCGATATATTCGGATAATTGGCAAACGTCTCATTGATTTTCTCAACCATGAAGTCGATGGGGAAATAGCGCTGACTTTTGCTACTGTTGTATCCGATAGCTACAATGATTTCATCAAAAAGAGAAAGGCCCCGAAGCACAATATCTTCATGCCCTTTGGTAAAAGGATCAAAGGAACCAGGAAATAAGGCTATCCTTTTCATGCGTGTTGAAGGAGGTGAATGGAATACAAATCAAAAAAATGATGATCCTGAACTTCGTCAAACAAATATCCGAACTTGATATAAGCGGGGCGACCTCCAAAACTTACGTTGCGAACATACTTGATAAACTCCTGATAGTGTGGAGAGTTTTTTCCTATATAACCCCATAAAATCACTTCACTGGTATTTTGATCAAGCGAAAGCCCCTTCATTACGAGCATGATGTATTTGATGTAATCAGAAAACTGTTTAATCATGAACTGATTATAATAAACCAGTTTGCCATTTTTAACAGCCAGAATATGAAGTTTGAATCGATCTACATAAATATACAAAGGCATTTTTTCATCGCCCTTAGCATATTGCAGAACGCCTTCAATCAGCGCAGTGGATTGATGAACGATGTGAAGAGTTGTATTTACATAAATCAATTTAAACCATTCATGTAACTCTTTTTGAATAGCGAAAACTGTAACTGCGTCAATGAGATTATTGCGACACGATAGTATGTCTTCTTTTTTTAGATCAACCGGAGCATTGAATTGTAAATATTCCGGGGCGGCCTCCTCTAAAAAAAGTGTACCAGGAACCTGTGCAAACTTGGTATTTTTAATAGAGACTTTAACCTCTTTCCAAAACCCGGCCCGCAGAACCGTATGAGAATCAAATAATACCTTGAATAGGTCCAGCAACTCTTCATGAGAACTTAAATCCCCCAGGACGTAATCCTCAAAAAAAAGTAATCGGCTATCTAACGTATCAACAATTGCAATCTGAAGATCCCGTATGCCAAGTTGAACCAGTAGCTCGTATTGATGAAGCTTTTCTTCATCGAAGCGATCATCCTTGATCTTCTTTATTAACTTAAAACCTTGCGCAGTGGATTGCAAAATAAGTTGTTATTCCCAATTACCTGATGTCGAAACGTCTAAGCGTGATCCGAAGTGGAGCGGTTTTCTGTTCTTAGCTTCGTTGCTTTCATTTCGAACAGGGTTAACAGGTTTTGGGTCCCTTACCTCAATAACCTGCACTTTCACGCCTGACTTTTCAACTACGCCAACGAAAATATCAAACTTAAGGCCATCCTGACC
>JBEBJH010000165.1:0-11388 GCA_040079965.1 Cyclobacteriaceae bacterium | reverse complement strand
GTATAAGAGACAGCCTTTGAAGAGGATTATTCTGGCGAAACGCACCAGGGTAGTTATGTAGCCGGTGTTTATTATCCCGATAAAACGAGGGTGGGCTGGTGGAAGAACGGATATCCCGAATACTTCGCTAAAGTTTTGAATGCTCCAAGTTGGATTGAGATTAAAATTAAAATTGGCGACCTGAACTTAGATCTTGCCAAATGCAAAGTTGAGAAGTTCACCCGTGTGCTGGATATGAAGCAAGGGTTGTTACAACGCTCCTTCACCGCTACCTTACCGGATGGCAAGAAAGTGAGCGTGGATTCGAAGCGCTTTTGTTCCATGGCCGATGGCGAGATTGGAGCAATCCGCTATGAGATAACCCCATTGAATTTTTCGGCACCCATTACACTCACCTTGCCTGTTGATGCTGATGTGGAAAATAAGGACTCTAACTATGATGAAAAATTTTGGGAAGAAGTATATAAAGAAGCTCAACCGGGGTGGGCTATTGTAACGGCCCAAACCAAGAAGACCTTTTTTCATGTTTGCACCGGTATTCAGTATGATATTCAAAGCGAGGGAAAAAGTATTACTGCAAAAGTGACCCCCAATGTACGCGAGAAGTATGCTGACAATGTGGTGACGACTGACCTGAAGCAGGGCACTCCGCTTGTTATCTATAAATATGCAGCAGTTTTATCCTCAGAGAATCATCCCAAAGATCAGTTGGTTAATCACTGCAAAGCAAAACTTAAAGAAGCATTAGCGGCAGGATTTGATAAACTATTTGCCAGTCATGTTAAAGTCTGGGCTCATAAGTGGGAGGAGTGCGACATAACCATTGAAGGGGACGTGGCAGCTCAACAAGGAATTCGGTTCAATATCTTCCAGCTTACTCAAACCTACACGGGCGAGGATGAACGCCTGAACATCGGACCCAAAGGATTTACCGGAGAGAAATATGGTGGCAGCACGTACTGGGATACGGAAGCTTACTGCTTGCCTTTCTTTTTAAGTACAGCTGAACCTAAAGTTGCTCGTAATCTTTTGGTTTATCGATACAAGCATTTGGGTAAAGCTATAGAGAATGCAAAGAAGTTAGGCTTTAAGGATGGAGCTGCTTTCTATCCCTTCGTTACCATGAATGGTGAGGAGTGCCACAACGAATGGGAAATTACATTTGAAGAAATTCACCGGACCAGTGCCATGGCTTATGCCATGCGTGATTATATCGACTATACCGGAGATAAAGAGTACCTGACTGAATTTGGATTAGAAGTACTGATTGGCATCGCCCGATTCTGGAATCAACGTGCTACTTGGTCTGAGGACAAGGGAAAATATGTAGTACTTGGAGTAACCGGCCCGAATGAGTATGAGAATAATGTAAACAATAACTGGTATACCAACTACCTGGGCGCGTGGACACTTCGATTTGCCATGCAGGCAGTTGAGTATGTTAAATCAGCTAATCCCAAACGATATGCAGAACTTGTAAGCAAAACCTTCTTTGAAGAAAAAACTGAAACCGAACGTTGGAAACATATTGCGGACAATATGTATTATCCATATGATCCAAAACGTAAAGTGATTTTACAGCAGGATGGATTTCTTGATAAGGAATTGATTCGTGTTAAAGATCTCCGGCCGGAAGATCGGCCATTAAACCAGAAATGGTCATGGGACCGGATTTTGCGTTCGTGCTTTATCAAGCAGGCAGATGTGCTGCAGGGGATCTTCTTATTTGAAGATGATTTTGATCTGGATACCATTCGGAGAAATTTTGATTTCTATGAACCAATGACGGTGCATGAATCTTCGTTGTCTCCTTGTGTACATGTCATCCTGGCTAGCAAGTTGGGTTATAAGGAACAGGCTTATGAATTTTATTTGCGCACCGCCCGTCTTGATATTGATGATTACAATAATGATACGGAGGAAGGTTGTCACATCACGTCCATGGCTGGTACCTGGATGAGTGTAGTGAAAGGCTTTGGCGGCATGCGGGTGCGTGATGGGAAATTGCATTTCAACCCATTTATTCCCGACCAATGGAAATCCTATTCCTTCAGGCTGGAGTTCAGAGATCGTGTAATAAAGGTGAAGATCAGCAGTGGCAAAATAGAAACAATTCTAGAGCATGGCGAGCCTTTGGAAGTGATCATGAATGGGAAGCCAGTGCTGCTATCGAACTGAGTAATTAAATAAACCTTGACATAACCAATGTATGTATCAGTTTGGAAAAGTAAGTTCTGCTGAAGCGCTTGGCCTTATCAATAAGGCAGTTGAGCTTGCTCAAAAAATCAATAAACATATTGCCGTTGCGGTAACAGGTCCGGAGGGCGAACTCATTTCCTTCCTGCGCATGGATGGTGCAAATCCGGCTTCAGCTCAGATTGCCCAAAGCAAGGCCTATACAAGTGCCCGCGATTGTAAATCTACCTGGGTACAAGGTGAATTCATGCGCAATGAAAATAGGGAACAAGGCTATTGGACCGATAGCAGGATTACTGGCTTTGGCGGAGGTTTGCATATTATTCAAAACAGTAGGGTGATAGGAGGGATTGGTGTGAGCGGTCTTTCCGAGGAAGAAGATGAGCGGATTGCACGCGAGGCCATTGAGGCTGTTTATTCAAAGTAGTTTGTTAGTAGGTACATGGTAAATATCATTAAGACTGAGTAATCTTATTTGAAGAACTCACCGGGTTGGCATGTAGATAAATTCTCTATTCAACATACATGCAATTGTGTTTCCGAATTTGTAATCCACTAGCCCAAAGAACCTTAATGGCTACACGAAAATGATCGGGGTTAAAGGATAGAGTCTGCCACCGTACTTTTCTCCCATCGCATAAATGCATCCAATTCATAGGCTGCAGCTTGAAATACCCAGGTAACAACCGCAAGGTCATCGGTCAAACCAATACCAATAATAAAGTCAGGTATCAGGTCTAACGGATTTAGGAAGTAGATTACTGCGGCTATCAAAATCAACAGAAACCGAAAGGATTGGATTCGGTAGTGCCCTTTTATATGAGCCTGAAGGAGCCGGCCAAGCAACATAAATTTCTCTTTTAGGAAGGGGCCATTTACCGACTTCCAGTTAACCGATTTTAGTTTAAAAGCAAGTTGCCCAAGCAGCCTCACCATCCGGGCAGGTTTGCCAGCAAGACGCGCTGCCTGGGTTAAGGCCAGATCAAAAAATGCATTTTTAAGGATTGCCATGATTCAATAACGAATCAATAATATGCAAAAGTTCAACCAGACGGAACAGTTACCGGATTGATAAACGGTGAATAGCCGGCACCTATTAAAATTCTAGGCAATATCATTGAAAGTGGTCGTAATTATTACCAAATTACTGCAATTAGAAAGCACCTTAAAATGCCCTGACTTATGGAAAATTCTACCTCTTTTATTGAAATCTGGGACTCATACATGATTACGGGTTCTTATTTCTTCTTTGGTTTGGTTGTTCTTATTATACTTTTTCACGAACTGAAAGTGATGACCATCTCCAATCCAAAAGACCGGTACGATTATGTCAACACCTATGAAATCAAATACTTTTGGTACGCTATTATCGCATTTATTATTGGATTGGCACTCTACGCAACAGCTACAATTACACCGCTGTTTCCGGTAGATGATTCTTTGAAACTTTATATCGGTATTTTCTTTCTGGCGGGTATACTCGTAATCACATACCTGATGCTTTCCAGTCTCGTCCGCATCTTATATCCAAAATTGCTGGAAAACCGATTAATGCGCATCCGGAACAAACCGCGTAAATCCTCGGCTGGAAATAGTATGCGAAAATTAACCTCTGCAGAAGGGGAGGTTCACCTTGAAGCAGATCAGTTGGCTGAGCATAAAAGTGTTCTTCATTCTGCCGAGTATGATGTTTGGCTGGACGAGAAAACCAGTGAGAAGAAAATTGAAAAATATATGGCTTATCAGCATGCTGAGAAATGTGCCGAATGCGGATTCTTTACTATGAAAATTGATTCTGAGGAGATCAAAAAGCAACCGACAGATAAAGAAGACGGGTTGTTGGTTGAGCACTACAAATGCAGCTATTGTAAGCATCGGGAAGCGCGTGAAGTAGTGATTGCCGCCTTATCGTCAAACGTTAAGTCTTAATTTCACAGAAAGCCTTACTTATTGAACTTGCTAAAAAGGGTAATCTCCCAACGGGTAGCATCGCTGGGTCTGTTGACCTTGTTTTCGCTCGTAATTATTTTCCACCTCCTCGTGTTGGTTCAGGTTATCCCGTATAAAATTGTTTGGGGTGGTCGACTGGAAAACGATGCCCAGATGATTCGGTTTGAAGGCATTTCAATAGCGCTCAATTTAATCATGCTGGCCTTGGTTGCTATATACTCAGGCTACCTTAAATGGGAGATAAACAGGAGATGGCTTCAACTTGGATGTTGGGTGATGGTTGCCTTGTTTTCGTTTAATACGGTTGGGAATTTGTTTGCCATTAACGATTGGGAGCGTTGGATCTTTACACCGCTAACTTTTCTATTGGCTATTTTTAGCTTGCGTCTCGCTATTGAAAAATAAATCAAAACGTATGTTATGCGACAGAACATTTTTCAGATAGCGCTGGTCGTAGCTGATTATGACGAGGCTATTAGATTCTACACAAAGAATTTGAATTTTGTATTGGTTGAGGATACCCAATTGAGTGAAAAAAAACGTTGGGTAGTGGTAGCGCCACAAGGTTCGGAAGGCTGTAAATTATTGCTGGCTAAGGCTGCTAACGAAGAGCAACACAGTAGGGTTGGAAATCAAACCGGTGGTAGGGTATTTCTCTTTTTACATACCGATACCTTTTGGCGCGATTATAAAACCTTTGTGGATCGTGGAGTCTCCTTTGTGCGCGAACCCTCGAATGAACCGTATGGCACGGTAGCAGTTTTTAAAGATCTGTATGGAAACCTATGGGATTTGATTGAGGTGAAGAAATCCTAAAAAAATAGCCACAGATTCACTGATTTTCTATGAATCTGTGGCTATGAATTTATTCTATACTTTTCTCTGGCGCATATAAATTACCAATCCTACGAAAATCACTACCAGGATAATGGGCAACACGGTCATGTATCGAAGGGTAACTTGTGGCCCTGCAGTATCAATAGAACGCCCCATAATCGGCAGCACCATCGAAGTGGCTACCATCCCTGCACCGCCCATGATGGAGAGTCCAAGAGCCCCGCTTTTGGGAATATATTCGGCAACAAATCCAAGCATGGTTGGCCAGAAGTAACAAACACCAATGGCAAACAGAATGGCAGAACCCAGGGTAGCAGCTGCACCTTCAGAGACACTCAACGAGTAAAGTCCGATTACTGAGAAGATAGAAGAACCCAACAACACACCACTGGGATTTAACTTATGAATGAGCGGGCCCGCAAAGAAGCGCCCAACCGCCATAATACCAGTAACCACTACCAGGATGATCATAGGATCAATGCCGGCATTGGTGAGCAAGGCATTAGTCCACTGGTTGGTTCCAAGTTCCGTTGAGGCGGTTAAAAACATTCCAAAAAGCATAACCGGGAACAACAAGCTCATTTTATTAATCACTTTACTTTCCAGTATGACCGCAACAACAATCAGGGCTAGAATGATGTACGTGGTGGTAGAGTTGAAATCTATTTTTATGGAGGGCACAGAAGCCGCCAAAATCATAAAGCTTACCAGGGCGATAATCGTAATGGGGGCACTTACATTTTTTAACATGTCTTTAAACGAAACGCCTGAGGTTACACGCTCGGTTTCAGGAATGTTCTGACCAAAGAACAGGAAGCCGTAAAGAGCCAGCGGGATAAACAATAAGGAAGTAAGCACTTGCCAACTCAAGCCGAGTTGTGTCATCAAAATCCATGCAAGCACGCCACCAGTTACAATGCCACCCGGAAACCATACGTGAAAACGGTTAAGCATTTTTGTTTTATTAGCCGGATAAATAGTAGCGATCAGGGGATTGCAGGCGGCCTCTACACTCCCATTTCCAAATCCAATGAAAACATTGGAGATGAAAAGCATAGTTTTATCCTTCGCAGTTAGCAAAAGAATGAGCCCGATCAGGTGACTAAAAAAAGCCAGCCAAACAATGTTCTTTGTTTTAATGATGTCAATAATGAGGCCACCCAAAAACATGGCTACCGTGAATCCCCAGAAGGCAGGACCAAAAGCCCAACCAATTTCTTCTCCGGTAAGTCCGTAGTCAGCACTAAATACCCCCTCAATCTTGGCTCGGATGGCAAACGTGAGGGACGTAACCAACAGGGCCAGACAACTGGCTATGAAAAGGCGTGATGAATTAAATTTTTGTTCCATGCGTGTGAAGATTTATGGTTTTAGGTTTTAGAAATATGGAGTTAAAATCGAATGATTGCAAATGGTTTGTGTAAAATGGATTATTGGAAATCATAGTTCGAAAGCAATGCCATTCCTTTTTAAGGTTACATAGATCCGCTTGTCGAAGCGATATAATCCGGCAGCCCGGTGCGATACGTCTTTTTGTTTTTCATCACACTTCTTCAATAACTTCATCTTAGCCAGTTTTCTGCGAAAGTTTGATTTATCCAATCGGGTCTCGAGGATCACTTCATAGAGTTCCTGCAACTGCAGCAGTGTAAATTTTTCCGGCAACAGATTAAATCCAATGGGCTCATGCCTTACAAAATGTTTCAATTGCTGAAATCCGTATTTCAAAATACTGTTGTGATCATAGGGTAGGGCCGGAAGCTCGTGAATGTTAAACCACTGGGCATCAGAGGCAGTAAACCCCGGTATCAAAGAATAGTTTTCTTCATTCACCAAGGCGTAGTAGGCAATGGTAACAACCCGTTTAGTTGGGTAGCGGCCGGGGTCTCCAAATGCTTTGAGTTGCTCGAGGTAAATATTGTTGATGCCTGTCAATGATTTCAGCAACCGCATGGCTGCATCATCTACGCTTTCGCCATAAGTAATCCAACCCCCGGGCAAGGCCCAGCGGCCTTCGCTGATGCCCTCTCCATGCTTGATCAGCAAAATATCCAGCCGCCCGTTTTTGAAGCCAAAAATCAGGCAGTCGATGGACAAAGCATCAATAGTAGAGTCTGGCGAGGGGTTCGTCATGAAAGAAATATTATCCAATATATGGTCATTTAGACTATAAGTAAATACTTTTGGCGTAATTCAATCGTATGCAGGATATACTTCTTGGTCTGGATATTGGAAGTTCGTCAGTCAAAGCCACCCTGGTTATTGCCGAAACGGGCAAGACGTTAGCTTCTGCTCAGTCGCCTGCAGAGGAGATGGAAATGGTGGCTCAGCACCCTGGCTGGGCCGAGCAACATCCTGATCTTTGGTGGGAACATGTTATCCAGAGCGTCAAGCAATGCCTTCAAAAATCAGGGATTGCTTCCGATGGAATTAAAGCGATCGGTATTGCCTATCAAATGCATGGGCTGGTAGCGGTGGATAAAGAAGGAACACCCGTTCGCTCTTCAATCATCTGGTGCGATAGCCGCGCAGTTGATTACGGAGACAATGCCTTCAAAAGCTTAGGTCAGGAATATTGCCTTTCCCATTTTCTGAACTCACCCGGTAATTTTACCGCCTCCAAACTTAAGTGGGTAAAGGAAAACGAACCCAAGGTTTACGCGCAGATTCACAAAATCATGTTGCCGGGCGATTACATTGCTTATAAACTCACCGGTGAAATAGTAACAAGTGATACCGGACTCTCGGAAGGAATTTTTTGGGATTATGCGAAAGGTAGTGTGGCTGATTCACTGCTCAACCACTATGGAATAGATCAATCGCTCCTGGCTGAAATCAAACCTGTCTTTTCCGTGCAAGGTGCGCTAACTTCGAAAGCAGCTGAAGTGACGGGCCTTAAAAAAGGCACAGTGGTTTCCTATCGTGCGGGCGATCAACCTAATAATGCGTTTTCATTAAATGTGTTAAATCCAGGCGAGACTGCAGCCACGGCGGGGACTTCGGGAGTTATCTATAATGTCACCGATCAAAATACATTCGACCCAAAGTCTCGGGTAAATACATTCATACATGTAAACAATAAAGCCGCGCAGAAAAGGAATGGCGTTTTACTTTGCGTGAATGGTACTGGAATTTTGAATAGCTGGCTGCGCAGGAATATGAAGAGCGGAGATCCTTTAAGCTACCAACAAATGAATGACCTGGCTAAGCAATCCCCGATAGGGGCCGAGGGTTTGTTGATGTTACCTTTTGGTAATGGGGCTGAGCGGATTTTGGAAAACAAGATTCTTGAGTGTTCCTGGCATGAGTTAAATTTCAATCAACACAATCAGTCACATATTTTCAGGGCCGCCCAGGAAGGAATTGTGTTTGCTTTAAAATATGGATTTGAGATCCTGCAGGGAATGGGATTGAAGACACAAGTCATCCGGGCCGGGCATGCCAACATGTTTTTAAGTCCGTTGTTCAGGCAGGCATTTGTTAATACTATTGGAGCCCGGCTGGAATTATACGATACCGATGGTGCAAAAGGAGCTGCGCTCGGTGCAGGCGTGGGTTCTGGTATCTACACTTCGTTTGAGGAAGCTTTTAAAGGGTTGAACCTGATTCTCGAGGAAAGTCCCCAGTCAAATTTGACAGGACGGTATCAGGAAACTTATAATAATTGGAAAACCATTTTGAACAAATACTTATGAAAATCATCAAAGGAAATAAGGAGTACTTCAAAGGCATTCGTGCCATCAGGTACGAAGGCAAGGAGTCAGATAATCCGCTTGCCTTCAAGGTTTACAATCCGAAAAAGAAAGTTGGCAAGAAAACGATGGAAGAACACATGCGGTTCGCCATCGCCTACTGGCACACCTTCTGCGGCACCGGGGGCGATCCCTTTGGTCCTGGAACAAAAAACTTTCCGTGGTCAACTGCCAATGAACCTGTGCAGCGTGCCAAAGATAAAATGGATGCAGCCTTTGAGTTCATCACAAAAATTGGGGCGCCCTTTTATTGCTTTCACGATTATGATCTGGTAGAGGAAGGAACTACCCTGAAAGAATCGGAAAAGCGATTGCGCACGATTGTAGCCTATGCCAAAGAGAAGCAACAAGCATCCGGTGTGAAATTACTTTGGGGAACGGCCAACTTGTTCTCGAACCCCCGCTACATGAATGGGGCCGCTACCAATCCTGATTTTAATGTTGTGTGCTATGCAGGCAACCAGGTGAAGAACGCAATTGATGCAACCATTGAGCTAGGAGGTTCCGGCTATACTTTCTGGGGTGGTCGCGAAGGCTATATGTCGTTGCTGAACACCAGTATGAAACGCGAGCAAGAGCATTTGGCTCGGTTCCTTCAGGCTTCACGTGATTACGCCCGAAGAAATGGATTTAAAGGATCCTTTTATATCGAACCAAAGCCGATGGAGCCCAGCAAGCATCAATATGATTTTGATGCGGCTACCTGTCTTTCATTCTTACGTCAGTTCGATCTGATGGATGACTTCAAACTCAACATTGAAGTGAATCATGCTACGCTGGCAAGCCATACCTTTGATCATGAACTTCAGGTTGCGGCTGATGCCGGAGTGTTGGGTAGTATCGATGCTAATCGGGGCGACAATCAAAACGGATGGGATACCGATCAGTTTCCTAACAATGTATATGAACTTACCGAGGCTATGCTGGTGATTTTACAAACTGGTGGATTTAAAACCGGGGGTGTGAATTTTGATGCCAAGACAAGGAGAAACTCAACCGACCTGGCGGATATATTTTATGCTCACATCGGTGGCATGGATACTTTTGCGCGGGCTTTACTGGCAGCGCATTCAATTTTGGAAGACGGTGAGTTTGTCGGGTTGAGAAAAGCTCGTTACGCATCGTTTGATTCCGGCAACGGCAAAAAGTTTGCACAAGGCAAGCTGAGTCTGAACAGCTTAAGTACACTGGCCCACAGAAGAGGAGAACCGGAACAAATCAGCGGCCGGCAGGAGTATTTTGAGAACCTGTTGAACAAGTTTATTTAATACCGCTTACAGTTTTTGCAGTCGTTCCGATAAATAAAATTGCTTATTTTACGCAACTGGATATTATTCTTACCAACAATTCTAACTACGCATGAATAGAAAATTACGCATGGGCATGGTAGGTGGAGGCAAAGATGCTTTCATCGGATCAATTCACAGGCTTGCAGCCAATATGGACGGACTTATTGAAGTCGTAGCCGGAGCCCTTAGTATTAACCCCGAAATTGCAAAAGACAGTGGCAAAATGCTTTTCCTGGCTGAAGATCGCACGTACACCACGTTCGAAGAAATGATCGAAAAGGAAAGTAAACTTCCCGCTGATAGGCGCATCGATTTTGTAACCATTGTAACACCCAACTTTGCACACTTTGCACCGGCCATGCTGGCGCTTGAGAAAGGCTTTCATGTGGTGATTGAAAAACCAATCACATTTACCATTGACGAAGCCCGTCAACTAAAAAAGAAAGTAACCGAGACCGGTTTAATACTTTGTCTTACTCATACCTATTCTGGATATCCGATGGTGCGGCAGGCCCGCGCAATGGTAAGAGACGGTGCGTTGGGAAAGGTTCGTAAGATTTATGTAGAATATCCACAAGGATGGTTGAGTAAAATGAGTGAGCGTGAAGGCAATGCGCAGGCTGCCTGGCGTACGGATCCTAAAAAATCAGGTAAAGCAGGTGCGATGGGCGACATTGGAACCCATGCTGCTCACCTGGCGGAATTCATTTCCGGATTGAAGATTACGCATCTGTGTGCTGACCTCAATATCATGGTACCCGGAAGAGCGTTAGATGATGATGGTAACGTACTGTTGAAATTTGACAATGGTGCTGCCGGTGTACTCATGGCCTCCCAGGTAGCTGCCGGTGAAGAGAATGCATTGAGGATTCGCATTTATGGTGAGAAGGGTGGATTGGAGTGGGCCCAACAAGAACCCAATACACTTATTGTACGATGGCTTGATCAACCCACGCAGATTTTGCGTGCCGGTTCCAATGGCTTTTTACATCAGGAAGCAAAATTCAATACCCGTACTCCAGCCGGTCACCCGGAAGGATACCTCGAAGCGTTCGCTAACCTGTATCGCAATTTTGCACTTGCACTATCCACACGAATAGACGGAACCAAGGCACCCGCTGAGGTAGACTTCCCTTCGGTGGATGATGGCATTCGCGGCATGGCCTTTATCGACAATGTGGTGAAGAGCGGGCAGAGTAAAGAGAAATGGACAGCATTTGAAGTTTAACCTATGCAAACACTAAAAGGACCCGGCATTTTCCTTGCCCAGTTTATGGGCGATGAACCGCCATTCGATAACCTGAAATCAATTTGTAAATGGGCCGCATCCCTGGGCTATGTAGGCGCTGTCTCTTATACACATC
>JBEBJH010000386.1:0-2462 GCA_040079965.1 Cyclobacteriaceae bacterium | reverse complement strand
GGTATGCCATTGGCGATGGCTTTTGGCTTTGATAATTACGAATGCAAGGTAAACGATCCACGGGGCGAAACAGTCGACTATTGGGAGCAAATTAAAAATGTGGGTATGCAAGGCCCCAAAATTACACCCGAAGACCTGGTTTACATTGCTGTGCGCGATCTTGAGAAACCCGAAAATTATCTACTCAACAAATACAACATAAACTTCATCGAAGTAGAAGAAGTAAAAAAATTTGGTGCGGCAATCATTGCAGGTAAAGCGTTGCAAATGCTTGACCATTGTGATGTGATTTATGTTTCGTTTGATGTAGATAGCATTGATAGTCGCTTTTCTACCGGCACCGGCACCCCTGTGCCCAACGGACTTACGGTTGAGGAAGCAAAAGTCTTGAATGCCGAACTCTGTAAAGATCCGAAGGTATGTGCATGGGAAATTGTGGAAGTTAACCCTACGCTCGATACAGAAAACCGAATGGCCGAAAGCGCATTTGAAATACTCGAGGCCTCAGCCAAATCAATTATGAGTCGCCCGGTGATGGCCGAATAATGATTCGTAAACTAGTTCTTTTCCGCTAATTCTGTTAATGCTTTAATCGTGCTCATCAGGTTACTGCGTACTACCGGATCGGTGAACATCCTGGGGATGCTGCTCGGCATCGACAAAATGCGATAGGTTACTTTTACTTGATGAGGTGTCACCTGCTCTAACCGCCAGCTGCCAGATAATTCCAGCCGGGTTACATCCTCTGTTACAGGAGCTAGTTTCGAATCTATCATGGATTGAAACCCGATGAAGAGTTCCTTACCGGGAATTTTTTCTAATAAATAGTATTTAAGGAGGTGGTCCTGATCACTCACAGGCCAGGGAATATCATGATAAGAATACTCTAGCCATATTGTGTCTGACTGAGGGTATACTTTAAAATCGTTCACATGAGTCTGCCAGAGTTTTATTTTGGATTCATCTTTAATGATAGAGAGAATTTCATACATCGAGGCATTGATTAAGAACTCACTTTTTACTTCTCGCGATTTTACCGCTGGTACCTTACCAGGGAATGTAATCCAGCGCTCGTAAATAAAAACGGGAGAATCTTCTTTTACCAGATCAAATTTTTCAATTTCTGGAACCTGCGCGCGCAACGACCCACACATAATAATGGGTAAAAAAAACTGGTACTTAACAAGAAAACACAATCTCTTCACAAACAGCAATCGCAATATTATTCTCAATAGTCAAAGATAATTCACTTTCCATCCAAGACAATTAACTTGGAGAAAACCCCTGCTTAAGTATTATTTGTTTTTTCTAAGTATTAAGCACGAAGCTTGTTAAACGTACCGTTGTAACTTTTGTATTCCAGTGTTTGCTTATTCGTTAAAACCTGAAATTTTAGTATTGTCCGGTTACACCTAATGCGTATTTTCGCAACAAATTTTGAACCACCATGAGCCAAAACAGACCGATCTCTACGTTTATTGAAAAAAACTACCTCCATTTCAATGCGGCAGCACTGGTGGATGCAGCTAAAGCCTATAAAAAGCACATTGCTGATGGCAAGAAAATGTTAGTGTCGCTGGCTGGAGCCATGAGCACGGGTGAATTGGGAATAAGCTTTGCCGAAATGATTCGCCAGAATAAAGTACACATCATTTCCTGCACAGGAGCTAATCTGGAGGAGGATATTATGAACCTGGTGGCCCACTCACACTACAGGCGTATTCCAAACTATCGCGACTTAACTCCTGAGCAAGAGTGGGATTTGCTTCAAAATCATTTGAACCGCGTTACCGACACATGTATTCCTGAAGAGGAGGCTTTCCGCAGATTGCAGGCGCATTTGTTTAAAGTGTGGAAAGATGCGGAGGATAAAGGTGAGCGCTTGTTCCCGCATGAGTTCATGTTCCGTATGATCAACAGCGGGGTTTTAAAGCAATATTATGAGATTGATCCAAAGAATTCGTGGATGATTGCTGCTGCTGAAAGAAATATGCCGATGGTAGTACCCGGATGGGAAGACTCCACCATGGGAAATATTTTTGCTTCTTATGTATTAACTGGTGAATTGAAAGCGTCTACGATGAAGAGTGGAATTGAGTATATGGTGTGGTTGGCGGATTGGTATACACATAATGCAGGCGAGCATGGAATTGGGTTCTTCCAGATTGGTGGGGGTATTGCCGGTGACTTCCCGATTTGTGTAGTGCCCATGTTGCATCAGGATTTAGAGCGCGATGGAGTCCCTTTCTGGAGCTACTTCTGTCAGATCAGTGATTCAACAACAAGCTATGGTTCTTATTCAGGGGCAGTGCCTAACGAAAAAATCACGTGGGGAAAACTGAGCATCGACACTCCCAAGTTTATCGTTGAGAGCGATGCAACAATCGTTGCTCCTTTGATGTTTGCTTATATTTTAGATATGTAATTTTTAGACATAAGTATCAAGTACCAAGATATTAGAC
>JBEBJH010000006.1:0-51058 GCA_040079965.1 Cyclobacteriaceae bacterium | reverse complement strand
GTATGGTACGGCCCAACTTGCAAATAGGGTAAGTCTTTAATTTCTATTTGTCTGGCATCATCTCCAAATACAAGAAGGTCTAAAGTGTCTTTTGGATATTTTTTAGTGATCAACTCTGCGAGTGCCATGGCCACTTTCTTGGCTGGGGTGATACGATCCTCTCCATACAAAATCATAGAGTGGGAAATATCAATCATCAGCACAGTAGAAGTCTGGGTTTTAAATTCGCTTTCTATTACCTCCAGATCTTCTTCCGTCATAAAGAATTCTTCCAACCCATGGTTGATTTGTGCATTGCGCAGCGAATCAGTCATAGAGATTTGCTCGAGGGTATCGCCAAACTCATAATCACGCCTGTCAGTGGTTGGTTCGTCCCCACGTCCATTATGGTTTGTTTTATGCTCACCGGATTTGGTCTTCTTTAATTTTCCAAAAATTTCTTCGAGTGCCGATTGTCTGAGATTTTGTTCGCTTTTGGCCTTCAGTTTAAATTCTCCATTAGGCCCCTCATCAGTGATGTAGCCGTTCTTTTTCAAATCCTCAATAAAATCACCAATCCCATATTGACCGTTTGTCAGTTTATATTGTTTATCTACTTCAGTAAGCCATTGCAAAGCCTCAGATACATTGCCTGAGGTGATGAGAATGAGTTGCATAAAGACCTTAAGCAAGCGCTCAAAATCACTTTTCTCATCATCCGGGGGAGGTGTGTATTTAGAAAATCGATGTCCTAGCATACGCGGTATAAGAAGTATTCTGTACTAACCCTATTTTCTGCCATTCTGTTTCAAAAAATTAAGTTGAATATTTGGCCAGGTGGAATAACTCCTGAATTTATGGAAATGGGAAAGAAATTTCTGATTTGAGACAATATTAATACATGAATCTTCGTCTTGAGGTTTAGACAACCCTTATTTATCAGTGATATGAAGAAATTGACACTTTTATTATTAGTAATAGCACTTCTTGCTTCGTGCTCATCCTATACCTGTCCAACCTATTCAAAGACAAAATCTGAAAACCCAATAGGAGTCAGGTCTTGACAGGAATTAGAATTTAGTTTTGAGTTCCATGGTGCCATAGATATAATCCCAAAGAGGGGAGGATACGCCAAATGCAACTTCACCGTCTTTATAGTGATGAACGCTGTGATTAACCCAAAGTGTTTTAAAAAAGTTTTTAGGCGGAGGATAAGCATGTACCATGTAGTGAACCGATAGGTAAGATGCATATCCTACCAAAAAGCCAGGCAAGAAAGCAAATACGAAGTCGCCCATAATTATTTTGAAAAGTAAGAGTAGAATCGAGGCAATGGTTATGCTTAATAAGGGAGGCATAGCCAGGCGGTCTTTATCTTTTGGAAATTCATGATGGACTCCATGAATCGTGTATTGCAATTTTTTTCTTACTTCTGTATAAACCTTCATGTGGAAGACATACCGATGCATGTTGTACTCTATCCAGGTAAACGCAATGAATCCTGTAAGAAATAAGATTATCGAGCTAAGGGGAGATAGACTGGTATTTTTTACATTCCAATAAAGTAACCCACCCGCATACGAGAAAAAGATAATTAAAGGAATAGAAATATGCGTGCGACTTAATTTTTCTAAAATCGGGTTATCAAAAAGTTGTTTGGTACCCTTGTTTTGCGGCTTCACCTCGGCATTCATTGTCTTCACACTTTTTCCGCGAAAGTAATATGTTGGATTAATTCCTAATAGTTATAAACGTCAACTAGTCGATTCCATCGCTCTGATTGCATCACTTTTCTTTAATACTTTTTCATAATACCGTTCATACAGAGGCAATATGTTAGTGATGTCAAATTCCTTTGCCCTGGCCAAAGCATGTTCTTTAAATTTTGGTAAGTTATTTTTATCCAACACAAATAGAGCCTTTCGAGTCATATCTTCTACATCGCCTACGTTGCTCATAAAACCTGTAACGCCTTGTACATTCAATTCGGGCAGGCCACCGGTATTTGTCGAAATAACAGGCACCTCACAAGCCATAGCCTCCAAAGCTGCTAAACCGAAACTTTCCTTTTCAGAAGGCATCAAAAACAGATCGGCCACGGATAACACTTCCTCAACGGCTTCCAGCTTTCCTAAAAAACGAACTGCATCATTAATTCCCAATTCGCGCGTCATGACTTCGGCCCCATTGCGTTCGGGACCATCGCCAATCATCAGCAACTTCGATGGAATTTCTTTATGGATGTTATTAAAGATGGCAATAACATCATCTACCCTTTTTACTTTTCGAAAGTTGGAGGTGTGAACAATGAGTGCTTCCCCATGAGGGCAGATTGCTTTTTTGAAGTGATCTTTCTTTTGCTTTTTAAATTTTTCCAGATCGATGAAATTGGGAATAACCTCAATATCGCGGGTGATTTTGAATGAATGATAAGTTTCTTTCTTTAAGTCTTCAGATACAGAAGTAACCCCATCGGATTGATTAATACTGAACGTTACCACGGGCTCGTAAGAAGGATCTTTGCCAACCAACGTAATGTCTGTGCCGTGCAAGGTGGTTACCACCGGAATATAAATGCCATGGGTCTTTAAGATTTGCTTTGCCATGTAGGCAGCGGAGGCATGAGGAATAGCATAATGAACATGCATCAAATCCAACTGTTCGTTGCGTACTACGCTTACCATTTTACTGGCAAGAGCAAGCTCATAGGGAGGGTATTCAAAAAGCGGATAGGATCGAAACTCTACCTCGTGATAGAAAAGATTCTCATTAAGAAAATCTAACCGACTGGGCTGGCTATAGGTGATGAAATGGACCTGGTGTCCCTCTTTAGCCAGTGCTTTTCCTAATTCTGTGGCTACTACGCCACTACCGCCAAAGGTTGGGTAACATACAATACCAATTTTCATGCATTAACTTTTTAAAAGAATACTATCCGGCATCTCACGTTTAAACCCGCTTTTGCGTCCTTTAGTTTCTGAATTTAACCTAAAAGCGCCTTTTTTATAATCTTTTTAATATTGCCGGTAGTTAAAAATTGCCCGATAGATCACTTCCTGAATTCGAGGACGAATATTGGCATTTAATAGTTTATTATTGGTCATATCCGGATGCACTCTGTTGGAGAGATAAATGAAAACCAGATTAAACTCAGGATCAACCCAGATACAAGTGCCTGTAAATCCTGTATGTCCAAATGTCTTGTTAGAAGCAAAAAGTGTGGTAGGGCCCGCCCAGTCGCTGGCGGTGGGTTTATCCCAGCCAAGGCCGCGTCTGCTTGTTTCATATTGTTTTGTAATAAAGAGATCAATTGTCTCTGGCTTAAAAAATTGCTGTCCACCATAACTTCCTTTTTGCAACAGCATTTGCCCAAGTTTAGCGAGGTCGTTCGCATTGCCAAAAAGCCCTGCATGACCGGCAATATTTCCGTACATAGCCGCACCCTGATCATGCACATAACCAATCAGAAGTTCTTTTCTGAATAATTTATCGTCTTCTGTTGGTGCTATCTGATTGATCGGAAATTTTCGTAACGGAAGGTAGCCCAACGTGTATGCCCCCAGGGGTTCATAAATATTTTGTTCTAAAAAATCCTCGATGGGTTGATTCAACATTTTTTCTGCAAGCCTTTGTAGAATGTAAAAGCCCATGTCGCTATACCGGTAATCATATACTGTGCGAGGCGGCTTCTCCCGTATTTTGGCTTTAATGATCCAATTCCACAAACTGTCTTTCATGGCTTTCGATGCAAAGATTCCTTCAGCCACCGGGAGGGGGTACTCTGGATTATTCTCGTAACTATAATACTGGGGCATGAGGGTTCCATCTTTAACAGTTTCAGCCCAAAAAGGAAGGAAGGGCCACAAGCCGGCCTGGTGTGTCAATATATCTTTGATAATAAAATCTTTCTTGTTGGATTCTTTTAATTCGGGTAAGTAGATAGATGCTTTTTTGTTTATATCAATCAACCCCTTTTCATACATGAACATAATTGTTTGCAGAGTGGCAGTAACTTTGGTTACCGATGCGAGATCATAAATAGTTTGTTCAGTTACGGGTGTTTTGTTTTCGTACGTTAACCAACCGGCAGAGTGTTCGTAGACAACTTTGCCGTCTTTAGCTACAAGTAGATGGCTTCCGGGGGTAGCGCCACTATCAATAGCCTGGTGAGCAATCGCATCAATTTGTTCTAATGTCTTGCTATCGATACCCACCGCTTCTGGCAGTGAGTAAGAAAATCGATTTAACGATGGGCTGGTAAGGCCATGCCCTTCTTTAAATTCTTCGGAGACCGTTATTGGAAACACACCTTGAGCTGGCATTCCACCGAATACAATTTGGGCCGCAATTTTAGGAATCCAGTCTTCATCGGTATAGCCTGCCATTACAGTTGGCAAGTCTTTCCAATAGATGAGTTCTTGAGGATTTCCAAAATGGCAAAGGATAATTTCCTTTTCGGAAGCAAGTCTTTTAATGGCAGGAACTACTTCTTTGATAAAAGACGAAGAAAAGGGAAAAACACCAATGACAATCACATCGACATCGGCCAATTTCGTTTTAAGGGAAAGTGTATCCCCAACCTGCCTAAGGGGATGGTGTTGGAAGAAAGCATACTTCGATAAGTATCGGGTAAATTCATTTTGTTCCTCCTTTCCAATACTGATGGATGCAAATCGGGTTCCTTCAATCAACGATATGGGTACTGAATTTTTCGAGTTATTTAAAAGCGTGACTGCAGATTCTGAGAGTTGATGTTTTAAAAGTTTGGCTGATGGAGAGTTTAACCGGCTTACCAGATTATCGGTATTTACTGATTGGCGTTGAAACAGTCCTGCTTTGTATTTTGCCGCAAGAATTTTCTTAACCGCTTCGTTTAAACGGGCTTGCAATACTTTATCTTTCTTAATGGCCTTTGAAATTTTCTTTACTGCACTGGCAAGATCCTTTGGGTTGATTAGCATATCATGCCCCATCGCAAGAGCTAATTTTTCAATTTCTCCGGCTTGCCGGTTGCCTGCAAGTTTTTGAAGATAAGCGATGTCGCCAAAAACAATCCCATTAAAATTTAGTCTGGATTTAAGAATTTCAGCGGTAAAAATTTGTGTGGCCGGACTACCTATTTCTTGCCCCAAAGGTGTGAAGTGGAGATTTGAGGTAAGAATGCCATCAATTCCTTTATCCGATAGCTGATAGAAAACAGATAATCCGATTGAGTCGATTTTATTAACGTCAAGAAGTAGTGTGGAGTCTTGGGTTGGGTTGATTTTAGGTTTGTCTAATCCAGGCAAATGGATAGCACATGCGAGGACTCCGTTTTGTTGAAGTCCTTTCGTAAAGGAAACTGCTTTTTCTCCTGCTCTTATTGCATTATCACTAAAATAATTCAAGCTATTTGGATAGCTCAGTGACTCACAACCAAAATCAGCATTGGGTGCAAAGTTGATATGAATACCTAAAACACTCATCTCACGGGCAATTTCTTTACCGAGGCTGTAGACAAGCTCATTGTTTTGTATAGACCCCAGTGACATGGGCTTTTGAAAACTCATAACGCTATCGAGTGATTGCCCCAAGCCCCATGCTGCATGGATACCCACTAACAAGGGCACTTTAGATTGACCCTGAAGTTTATTTATAAGATTTGCGTGACTCCGCGGTCCGCCTTGCGTTATCAGGATACCACCAGGATGATAGGCTTTAACCGCGGAGGTAAGTTGTTGCAATTGATCTGCCGTGGCATAGCCTGAAGAAAGCATAAACAATTGGCCAATTTTTTCCTGGGTGTTAAGAGTTTGATAAACACTGTCGACCCACCGGGTTTTGGCATCCTGCGCAACAAGGGTTAACTGAATGAATATGAGTAGAATACTAAAGAAAACTTTTTTCAACATCCGGCCATTCGATTTTTGTAACTTTGCCTTTCTTTTTTGCTTCTTATCGTCCAATAACGAAAAAGAAAGGGTTAATCAGATGCGAAGCTACATTTAGAATAAAAGAAAAGCTATGAAGTTTTTATCCTTATTCACCAAGGCTCCTCAACATCAGCGGTTCAATTACAAACCCAGGTTTTATGATCCGCAAAAAGATGAAATGCAACTGCGGGAAGAACGAATAAAAATGGAGGTTGCCCGTGCCAGGGGAGAGGCGCCCGGGGAAGCAGGAGACTACCGCTCGCGGATAGCAGGCTCATTCCATGCTGCCAGAAAGCGTAGCAATGATGGGCCTGGATTAAATCCAACGATGGTAAGGCTTGGCATTCTTTTATTTCTAACCATCCTTTTAATTTCTTTTCTGCAGTGGGGAAGACCTGCTTTATATTCACTCTTTCTGTTTATTCCTGTTTACTTTTATTTGAAATTTAAAAGTAAATAGCCGTTAGTTCTTGCATGCCAGACATCATACACCTATTACCGGATTCCATTGCCAACCAGATTGCAGCCGGTGAGGTGGTGCAACGTCCGGCCTCTGCTGTAAAGGAGTTAATGGAAAATGCAATCGATGCTGCGGCCACATCGATAAAACTATTTGTGAAGGAGGCGGGCAAAACCCTGATCCAGGTTGTCGATAATGGCGCGGGTATGAGTGAAACGGATGCGCGCATGAGTCTTGAGCGGCATGCCACTTCAAAAATCCGTACAGCCGATGATTTATTTCGTTTGCGAACGATGGGCTTTCGGGGTGAAGCTCTCGCATCGATTGCCGCAGTTTCGCAGTTTGAAATGAAAACCCGACAAGCTCATTCCGACCTTGGCACGCAGCTGTTGGTGGATGCCTCAGAAGTAAAAGGTCAAGGTCCTGTCGCCTGTGAAAAGGGTACCAGCATTAGCGTTAAGAATTTGTTTTATAATATTCCGGCCCGCAGAAATTTTCTGAAATCAAATCCGGTGGAGATGCGCCACATCATTGAGGAGTTTCAGCGTCTTGCATTGGCTCATCCGGAAATTGCGTTTAGTCTTCAACATGATGACGAACTCATTTATGACTTAACACCTTCTAAACTAAGTCATCGGATTGTGGCGTTGTTTGGTAAATCTTTTCAGGAACAATTGGCTCCGTGCCAGGAAGAAACTTCCCTTGTAAGGATCACAGGCTATATTGGCCGGCCTGAGTCAGCCAGAAAAACAAGAGGGGAGCAATTCATTTTTGTAAATCATCGATATATCCGCAACAATTATCTTAACCACGCGGTAACGAGTGCATTTGAGGGTCTGCTACCAGACGGAAATTTTCCTTTTTATGTTTTGTTTATCGAGATCGACCCCAAGCATATTGATGTGAATGTGCATCCTACCAAAACAGAAATAAAGTTTGACGATGAAAGGGCTGTGTACGGGGTTGTGTGGGCTTCAGTGAAGCAAGCATTGGGAGCGCATAACCTCGCGCCAGCCATTGATTTTAGATCGGATATAAATATTGTAGGAAAACTCAATCAAAGCCTGACCAAGGAGCAGTATATGGATGAGCAGTTTTCCACAGCCTTGCATCGCTCTAACCTGCAGAACTGGGAAAAGATTTTTGAGGGAGAGGCACCTCAATCCAGGTTATTTCAAAATTCAGAACCGGAAGGTAAAGTGCTTCGGTTTGAAAGTTCACTCAATCAGCCAGACTCGTCAGGCCTTACTAAGGAAGAACACGCCTTTTTTCAGTTTCAACAGAAGTACATTGTTTGGCCAGCAAAGTCAGGGTTGATGATTATTGACCAACAGGCAGCTCATGAACGCGTGTTGTTTGAGAAGTATATTGTCCGACTGAAAGGCAATCCAGGAAATAGTCAGCAAAGTCTTTTTCCGCAGACCGTAACTCTAAGTGCATCTGATTTTGCCTTGGTCATGGAGGTGCAACAGGAATTGGTATTACTGGGCTTTAGATTTGAGGTATTTGGAAAAAACGCACTATTAGTTACGGGCATACCGGTTGGTGTGGAGGCTTCTGAAAAAGAACTTTTTGAAGGGTTGCTAGAGCAGTTTAAAAAGAATCAATCCGAATTGCAGTTACCCTTGCGCGATAATTTAGCCTTGGCGCTGGCCAGGCGTTCTTCGGTGAAATCAGGACAGAAATTAGTTCAGGAAGAGATAAAATCAATTGTGGAGGGCTTGTTTGCCTGTTCGAAACCCAACTTTTCTCCGGACGGCCGCCCAACATTTTTTACTTTTGAAACGTCTAAGATAGAAAGTTACTTTACCCGTTAATCCGATAGCATGTTTAGACTTACCCCACTGGTCAGAAATCTGATCATTATCAATGTGGTTGTTTTCCTGGCTCAGAATTTACTCAGCAATTTGTATCTGACTGAGTATATGTCTCTTTGGAGTATCCATTCACCCAACTTTAAGCCATATCAGTTTTTTACTTACATGTTTGCCCACGGTGGGTTTGGTCACATATTTTTTAATATGCTTGCCCTGGCCTCCTTTGCACCTATACTGGAGAGTTATTGGGGGGAAAAGAAATTCCTTATTTTTTATTTAGCCACTGGGATTGGAGCTGGTGTTATTTACGCCCTGGCAAATTTCATTCTTGGAACTAGCGGAGGCGGTATTATGCTTGGCGCCTCTGGGGCTATATACGGTATACTAATGGCCTTTGGTATGGTCTTTCCAAACCTGGAGCTCATGTTACTTTTTCCACCCATCCCGATAAAAGCTAAATACATGGTCTTTATTATGGGATTTATAACCTATGCACTAGACAGAAGTGGCACCGTGGCACACCTTGCACACTTTGGAGGTGCATTTGTTGCGTTTATTATTATAACAATTTGGAGAAGTCAGGGGAGAGACAAGGGTTGGTAACTTTGCTCCCGGAAATTCTGTTAATTTCAAGGAAAGAAAACCAGGAGACTGTGTTTGACGAATTTAAAAATGCATTTCAGCGGCCTAATAATGCCCACGTACAGTTGATCTTTATCAACGTGGCGGTGTTTTTGGTCTTAGCTGTACTAAAAGTGTTTTCCACCGTATCCGGGTTCCCCGATTTCTTTGCCACCATTCATGCCCAGCTTGCGATCCCAGCCCCCTTTTTTACTTTTTTAACAAAACCATGGACGATCATTTCGTATTCATTTGTACATGACCTTTCGGGTATTTTACATATCCTTTTCAACATGCTTGTTTTCTATTGGTTTGGAAAGCTCTTTGTTGAATACCTGGGTAGCGACAAATTAGTAGCGCTTTACGTATTGGGTGCTCTCGCTGGTGGAATTTCATATTTACTGGTATATAACACAATACCATTTTATGAGTCTCGTATTCCCGCAGACGGTATGGTGGGTGCATCTGCTGCAGTGTATGCAGTGTTAGTGGCAACGGCTACGCTATTACCTGATTATACTTTCTTTTTGTTGTTCCTGGGGCCAGTTAGAATAAAATACATTGCCCTCGGTTACATTGTAATTTCTTTGTTGGGGTCCATTGGGGGAAACGCAGGTGGTAACATTGCCCATCTCGGTGGGGCGTTAATCGGATTTATTTATATAAAGCAATTGCAGGTAGGTGTTAACTGGGGTGGTTGGATCACCGTTACCCTGGATTGGATGAAAGGATTATTTGTATCGCAACCCAAAGTAAAAGTTACCTACCGAAAGACTGAACCAAAAACAAGTCCGCCCACTGCAAAAGCAAATAAGGCCACCCAGGATGAGATTGATGCTATTCTTGATAAGATATCCGACCGCGGGTATGAGAGCCTTACTAAGGAGGAAAAGGAAAAATTATTTAACGCCAGTAAGAAGTAATTTCTTACGCAATTAATTTAGCGATGCCAAATGCTGCCGCTGCTGCGGCTGCTCCAACCATAGTTACCCGAAGCGCTCCTTTTAATAAGGGCTGACCTGTGAGTTTACTTTTCACCAGACCAAAAACAACCAAACAAAGCAGTGTAATGATGGAAGAATAAATTAGTCCTTCTTTAGATGATTCTGTGAAGAAGTATGCACTCAATGGAATTAATCCGCCAACCACATAAGAGATTCCGATGATAAAGGCGCTCTGATGTGCCCGGTTTTTATCAGGACGATCGAGGCCCAGTTCAAAGCGCATCATGAAGTCCACCCATTTTTTTGGGTTCTTTGCCATTTCACGGGCAATTTTTTCCTGCAATTCTTCACTTAAACCATACTCGGCAAAAATCTCTTTGGTTTCCTTAATTTCGATTTCATGTTTATGCTCTACCTCATCGTATTCTCTACGCTCTTCCGAATCATAATGTTCAATCTCGGTGCGGCCTGCCAGGTAGCCACCCAATCCCATGGCAATAGAACCCGCAGCAATTTCGGCAAGGCCGGCTGTAATTACTATAGCGGTAGAATCAACAGCCCCGCTTAATCCCGCGGCCAACGCGAACGGCACGGTAAGTCCATCACTCATGCCGATCACAAAATCTCTTACTTTCTCTGAGCTTTGAAAATGTTCTTCTTCCATGTAGACTGACTGTCGGCCAAAGTTAAATCAAAATTATTTGCCGGTGTCCTTGAGGGCAAAGAATTGAGTAAGCATAGTTACTATTTCTTTAGGATCGGTGAGATAAGCAACATCAGGGTTTTCCCGATTAAACCGTTCCAGTTTTTTGAGATAGGTTTCTTCCGAAATACCATACAATTCCATCAATTGTTTTTTTACTTCCTCCGAGCTGATTGTCTGTCTATAGACTTCTGTCTTCGAATTCTCATCGCGTTTTACTTTGGTTTTATCTTTTCCTCCAAAGCCAATCGTAATGCCAGGTCCAAAGGTGGCAATGCTTCCGGGGTCGGGTTCAAGCGGTTGCTCTATCAGTTTTATTTGGGTGTTGGCAGGCAAATCTTTTTTCCACTCATCCTCACCTTGAAGTTTCAGGTCTCCGTAAACTGTTACATCATTGAGCATCCGGCTATCTTCGGCTAAGAGAATTCTAAGATTATCTTCCTTTTTTTTAACAATGAGCAAAAGAGGTTTGTAACCAAGCCGTGTGAAGACAAGCGTATCTTTCGGAGCACATGTAATTGAGAAATTACCATTATCGCTTGTAGATTGTCCGATACCTTTTCCTTTGATCTGCACAGCGACATAGGCAAGGGGCTGAAATGAAGCTGAGTCTAAAACAATTCCCGCAAGGTTAATACTAATATTTTGACCTTTTGAAAGGAGTGGATTTAGAAGAAAGACCCCAATCGTAATTTGAACTATCAGCTTCATGGAGAGATACAGTTACTATAATCAGTATTAAATGAAGATGATTATTGAGGCAATTTAGTTCTATGACTTATTCGCCAACTGTCCGCAGGCCGCGTCAATATCTTTACCGCGACTTTTTCGGATCCTGGTTGTGATCCCGTTTTTCTCCAGCAAGTCCATATACATATCCAATGCGTCATCGGATGCCTGCTGAAATTCCCCGTCATCAATTGGGTTATACTCGATCAGGTTCACTTTGGAGGGCACCAATTTACAGAACCTCAATAATGCCCGTGCGTGTTCTTCTGTATCATTAATACCTTTCCAAACAACGTATTCGTAAGTCACTTTGCTTTTTGTCTTTTGATACCAATAAGTAATTGCTTCTGCCAGTTCTTCCAGCGAATTGGTGTCGTTAATTGGCATGATCGAAGACCGGGTTTGATTTAACGCTGCGTGTAAGGAAACAGCCAGATTAAACTTCACGTTATCATCTGCCATTTTCTTGATCATTTTAGCAATGCCAACCGTAGAAACAGTAATTCGCCTGCTCGCCATATTCAATCCTTTTTGCGAAGTAATTTTTTCGATGGCTGCAGTAACGTTTGCATAGTTGAGTAAGGGTTCGCCCATACCCATAAACACAATGTTGGTTAAGGGCCTTCCAAAAAAAAACTCTGCCTGTTCTTTGATGGCAGCTACCTGATCGTAGATTTCATCCGGGCTCAGGTTTCGCTGTCGTTTTAGTCGGGCCGTAGCACAAAACTTACAAGCGAGACTGCAGCCTACTTGCGATGAAACGCAGGCTGTGATTCTTTTTTCTGCCGGGATTAAGACAGATTCTACCACCAAACCATCGTACAGGGTAACGGCATTTTTAATCGTGCCGTCCGCACTGCGTTGCATGTTGTCTACCTTGATGTGATTAATAACGAAGTGCTGCTTCAACATCTCTCGTGTTTCCAGCGAGATGTTGGTCATCTGGTCAAAACTTTTGGCCGACTTCATCCAAAGCCATTCATATACCTGTTGGGCGCGAAAAGCCTTGTCGCCCTTTTGTACAAAGAATTCTTTTAGCTCGTCTAGCTTGAGTTTGCGTATGTCCCGCCTGGTAATTTCCGTTTCAACCATTTATTCTACGCGAGTAAAAATTTTGACCTCACAATCTTTTAGCTCATTGTGAAAACGCAAGGTGGTGGCAGAGAGTTCGTCAATAATAAATCGCTGCGTAGCCATTCCTGATTTCTTATCCAGGAATTGAAGTTCCTGGCCGGTTACCCGGTAATTAAATTTATTCTTATCACTACCCTTCTTTTCTCCTTGCGAAAAGATTCCTTCTTCACCTGTTCCTTTTTTGCTGAAAATAATCATGCGGGCTACAGATTGTCGGGAGGCGCCCATTCCATCCTTAAGCTCAAGTTCGGTGTCACTCTCTTTCATATTACTCTGAAAACATGTTTTCTCCTCAATGAGCTGCCAACTACCCACCAAAGACTGGCCCATGGATAAATGGCTTAGTGCAAGCGTGAACACGGAAGCAAGAAGTAGTTTCATGATCTTATTATTTTGTTTGAATTCAACTCTGTCCATATCCCATGCCAAAATTACATTATTTTGCTTCCTTCATTTCTGATATGTTAAAAGCCATAGCAGATCCTTCTTTCGCTGCCCTCCGTGATGATCAAGGCTTTGATGAATTGGTATAGGGTGGTTGATTTAATAAGTATGAGTTGATTAGGAACCGGTGAAACCTGATCTTACGCAAGTTAACCTAAAGTACGACCCGACAACTTTAGTTCATTCCTTTCAAAGTCCTTGAGATTAGGAATTAATCCGCGTAATTTTCGACCTCTAAACTTATCTATGGAAAAGAGTAATGCTATAATTATCACAGCTGGTTATCTGGATAGTAACAGTGGAAAAACGGCTCATGGTTTGATTCGCGGCACCGACCGCTATAACATAGTCGGAGTAATCGATCCGAAAAGTGCCGGGAAGGATGCCGGAGAGGTTCTTGATGGAAAAAACAGAAATATACCCGTGTATGCCACAGTGGAAGAATTCGCTAAAACTTCCAAGCAGACGGCCAAGTATTGTGTAATTGGTGTAGCCACCAAGGGCGGAGTAATTCCAGATTCTCTAAGAGCAATTCTTAAAGACGGGTTGGTTCATGGATACGGCCTGGTGAATGGGTTGCATGAATATATTTCGGATATCCCAGAACTGGCTGATTTTGCTCGCTCGCGCGGATTGGAAATCATAGATGTTCGTAAGCCAAAAAAATTTAAAGACCTCCATTTCTGGTCTGGCAAAATAAAAAATGTTCATTGTCCAAAGATCGCTGTCTTAGGCACAGACTGTGCTTTAGGAAAAAGAACTACCACGCGCTTCCTGACTGAGGCAATGCACAAGGCTGGTTTTAGGGCCGAAATGATTTATACCGGACAAACCGGATGGATGCAAGGCGCCAAGTATGGCTTTGTGTTTGATAGCACGCTCAACGACTTTATTTCTGGTGAAATGGAACATGCGATTGTTCAGTGCTGGGAAGAATCAAAACCCGACATCATTTTTATTGAGGGTCAGTCTTCGTTGCGCAACCCGAGTGGACCAGCAGGTGCTGAGTGGATTGTATCAGGCGATGCCAATGCGGTAGTGCTTCAGCACAATCCGCCCCGCAAGCAGTATAAAGACATGGAATATTATCCGGCTTATATCCCTGAAATAAAAGATGAGATTGCGTTGATAAAAATTTACGGAGCTCCCACGATGGCAATTACTGTCAATACCTATAAGATGACCGAAAAGGAAGCCCGGGATTATGCAGCGCAGAAAGAAAAGGAGTTGGGTATACCGGTAATTCTTCCTTTAGAAGATGGAGTAGATCGATTAGTGGCCGTCTTTAGGGACATGATTGATAAGTCGATTGCTCAAGTTTAAGTTCAATATACTAAGTCTACCTGTTCATGAAAATTAAAGATATCAAAGTCTGGTCTGCCGATCTTGGAAACACAAAGCCTTATACCATTGCCTTCAAAACGGTTGATGAGGTGCTTAATGCATTTGTTGAGATTACGTTAGAGAATGGGGTAACCGGAATAGGTGCGGCAAACCCAAGCGAATATGTAACAGGTGAAAGTTTTGAATCATGCGAAAAAGCACTTCAGGAAAAGAATATTCAATTCCTCGTTGGTCGTGATATTCGTGAGATACATCAGCTCACGTTTGAGGTGTGGCAGAAATTGCCAAAGAACCCTGCGGCCAGAGCTGCACTGGATGTTGCTCTATATGATGCCTTCACTAAATTTCTTGGAATTCCATTGGTAAAATTCTTAGGTCAAAAAATTAAATCCCTTCCAACCTCCAATACCATTGGGATCAAAAATGTGGAGGAGACTTTAAAGGAGGCGAAAGAGTATGGCGAACGCGGCTTTACTGTATTGAAGGTAAAGTTGGGTAAAGATGTCGAAGAGGATATAGAGCGCATGGTGAAGTTGCGTGAACAATTTGGTAAGAAATTCGTAATCCGTATTGATGCTAATCAGGGTTATAATACTGCCCAGACTATTGAATTTTACAACAGAACAAAGTCTCTGGATATCGAACTGATTGAGCAGCCGCTTCCTGCCAAAGCGGTGGAGGAAACAAAACGTTTGCCGGAAGAAATAAGAAAAGTAATTGCGGCCGATGAATCTTTGCTTACTCCAAATGATGCTTTCGAACTTATTAAGCCACCGGTGGCCTCTGGCGTATTCAACATCAAACTGATGAAGTGTGGAGGCATTAGCCAGGCACTTAAAATTGCCGATATAGGTCATATAGCGGGTGTTGATCTTTTCTGGGGCTGCAATGACGAAAGTATTGTAAGCATTACGGCCGCGCTTCACACAGCGTTTGCTTGTGCTAACACTCGCTATATTGATCTTGATGGGAGTCTTGATTTAGCCAAAGATGAAGTGAAAGGTGGTTTTATATTAAAAGAGGGCATCATGTACTGCTCGGATAAACCGGGTTTGGGTGTGGAAAGAATATAATAATTGGTTGATTTCTGTTTATTGGATACGGATGGAATTCAACTGACTAGATGTGTAACATGGTGATCTACTTTATCGATTATAAGGAAGGTGATTAATCAATCGAAGACTAATCAAACTTTCAGAATCCTGCTTTCAAGAGATTCTAATAATTCAGCCAACGTATAGAAGCTTTTTTCTTCGTTATCTTTTAAAATTGTCCAGATAAGTTTATTACCATTCTGAATTACACTTACTTTAATTAGCGCGGCAGGTTTGACTTCATAGCCATTTCTCTCGAACGCGTTTTTTGTCCAGAGGTATTCGTATCCATTTCCTTCCAGTTGAATGGTAACTTTCCGGTAAGCCTCATGGCTAACCTTTCCGGTTTTCAAATCAAATCCCTTAAACTGAAAGACTTCATCAAAGGTGCCATCAAGTACAAGATCTTCTGGAATACCTTGTAGTATTTTCCGGTCAGGAGTAGCCAGCCAGATTCGATCGGCAGTCTGTAGTGCCAGATCAAGTTCATGTGTGGCTATTAATATTGTCTTACCCGAAGTACGTGAAAGGCTGCGAAGAATATTCATAATCTCAACCCGGTTATTAAGATCAAGGTGGGCCGTGGGTTCATCGAGAAAGAGAATGGGTGTGTTTTGGGCCAACGCTTTGGCTAGCATGGCCATCTGAAGTTGACCATCGCTCAATTCATAAAGTCTCTTGCTCACGAGAGATTCCACATGGACTTGATTAATAGCGTTGTCAATGATTTCATAATCTTTAGGTGATAATGAAATATCCCAATTCAAATAGGGATACCGACCATAGGTAACCAGATCATAGACAGTCATCAGTGAAGAAGTAATCCGATCGGTTAATACCACTGCCACCGATTGGTCTTTCGGAAATTTGAAACTGCCTTGAAGTGGCTTTTGCAAACCAGCCAACGTTTTGATCAATGTTGTTTTTCCAATTCCATTGGAGCCCATGAAACAAACCAGTTCTCCGCTATGCAAACTCAAGTTGAGTTCCTCAAAAAGAGGAAAATCCTTTTTGTCCTTTGTGTATCCTACCACCAGGTTTGTAGTATGTAGCGCTATGGTTTTTGGTTCAGACACTTATCCTTTTTGATTTAATAACCATCCAGATTACTACTGGTGCCCCAATCAGTGAGGTAACTGCATTTAGGGGGAGCACCTGAGTGCTACCGGGAATTTGTGCAAGCATGTCACATAACAGCAGCAAACTTGCTCCGCCCGCCATAACAGCAGGTATTAAAATCTTATGGTTGGTAACAGGAATGATTAATCGCACCAAATGTGGAACCGCTAAGCCAACGAATGCAATTGGTCCGCAAAATGCAGTTACGGCTCCGGTCAGGAGACCTGTTGCAACTACAATCCAGAAACGGGACCGGCCCATGTTTACATGAAGACTGCGGGCATAATTTTCACCTAACAGCCAACTGTTAAGTGATTTAATTGAGCCATAACTAATGGCTGATCCAATAAGCACCACGATAGAGAGCACGCCAAGTTCTCTCCAACCCGTACCGCCAACGCTGCCAAGAGTCCAGATCATGAAGGTCTGTAAATCATCTGCCTGACTGGTAAATTGTAAAACACTTACAATCGATGAAGTCGCTGCACTGATCATCAATCCGATTATGAGCAGGGATGTATTTTCTTTGACATACGTGGCGATGGAAATGATCAATACAAAAACCAAGGCGCCCCCAATACTTGCTGCCAGGGCAATACTCCAGGGACTTTCAAACACAGCGGCACCCAAGTTGGGATTAAGTTGTCCGATAAGAAGTACCAATGCTACTAGGAGACTGGCACCGGATGTAAGACCCAGCACATCGGGTCCAGCCATAGGGTTTCTGAATAGCGTTTGCATTAAAAGGCCAGCAGTTGCTAAGGCGCTTCCTGCCAATAAACAGGTGAGAGCTTTCGGGATCCGAAATTGCCACAGGATGTCAGAATAGGTTCCTTGTTCGGTCAGGAGACCAGAGAGCAATCTAGAAAAAGGAATGTGGACGCTGCCTAAAGAGATATTTGCTATGAACAAAACAACCAAAAGTCCGATCAGTAGAATGCCCTCTTTCCAAAAAGTTGCTTGTCTCATTAATCCCGTTCAGAATTGATTGGAAAAGTAAGACCTTTTTGAGCTTTGCTAAAATTACCTTGCAACCCTGCAAATATTACTTTGATGATTCAATTAGCAGAATCTAAAGAAATGATCTGAAAATGAGATACTTACGATGCCGAAGTGGTCTAGCATTAAGAGTAAATCCCCAATCCTCCTTATTTTTTTGAAAGTCACACTTGGTAGCTAATGTTTAGTTCCTATCTTTGCAGTCCTTTTTGCGGTACAAAACCCGCAAAATGGGTTAAAAACAAGCAAAATAGGTTTCAACCATGCCTGGAATAATTGGACGTAAAGTAGGAATG
The DNA here is from genome assembly GCA_040079965.1 of Cyclobacteriaceae bacterium. Classification (GTDB taxonomy): domain Bacteria; phylum Bacteroidota; class Bacteroidia; order Cytophagales; family Cyclobacteriaceae; genus ELB16-189. Next base: position 33,463 of record JBEBJH010000006.1, on the reverse strand, counting down.
ACCAGCGTATTTGGCCCAGATGGCCAGAATATCGCGGTTACGGTCATCGAAGCAGGCCCGTGTGTTGTCACTCAGGTGAAAAACACTGAGACAGACGGATACAGGGCTGTGCAACTTTCTTTTGGAGAAAAGAAAGAGAAAAATACCCCCAAGCCGCTGGTTGGTCATTTCAAAAAAGCCAACACCAGCCCTAAGAGAGCCATTGTCGAGTTCAGAGATTTCCGCAAGGAGTTTGATGGCATGGTTGAGTTGGGTAAACAAATCAATGTACAAGATGTGTTTGCCGAAGGCGACTTCGTGGATGCAGTTGGTACATCAAAGGGAAAAGGATTTCAGGGTGTTGTAAAGCGCTATGGCTTTAGTGGGGTTGGTGGACAAACTCACGGACAGCATAACCGCTTGCGTGCTCCTGGTTCTATGGGTAACGCGTCTTTCGCTTCTCGTGTAATAAAAGGAAAGCGTTTGCCAGGCCGTATGGGAACTGATCGCGTGAAGACTACCAACTTGTTGGTGGTAAAGATTCTGGCCGATAAAAATTTGATTTTAGTAAGCGGCTCTGTTCCGGGTGCAAAGAATTCAACTATAATCCTGCAAAAGTAATGGACATAGCAGTTGTAAAATCCAGCGGTGAAAACACAGGCCGCAAAGTAAACCTCACTAATGAGGTTTTTGGCATTGAGCCTAATGACCATGCTATTTGGTTGGATGTTAAAAGCTTCTTAGCTAACCAACGCCAGGGAACACATAAGTCTAAACAACGTAACGAGATCACCGGCTCATCCAAGAAATTGAAGAAGCAGAAAGGTACTGGTGGTGCCCGTGCGGGTAACATCAAGAACCCCCAGTTCAAAGGTGGTGGTCGTGTTTTCGGACCTACTCCACGTGATTATTCATTTAAATTGAATAAGAAAGTAAAAGACTTGGCCAGAAAATCGGCTTTGACTTATAAGGCTAAGGATAACATGATTGCTGTAGTGGAAGACTTCAATTTCGAAGCTCCCAAGACCAAACAGTTTATTAATCTTATTAAGGCACTTTCCCTACAGGATAAGAAAACTCTCTTCGTACTTCCAGATGCCAATAAGAATGTTGTTCTCTCCGGAAGAAATATCCAAAACTCTAAAATTGTAACAGCCGATCAGATCAACACGTACGATGTGATGAATGCTGAGCAAGTGATTTTGGTTGAGAGTTCAATAACTAAGATTGATAACCTTTTAAATAAACAGTAAACCAATGAGCATTTTAAAACAACCCCTGGTTACTGAGAAAGTTTCTTCCTTGAATGAAAAAGGCAAGTACGGTTTTATCGTAGATGGTGCCGCCAACAAGGTAGAGATTAAGAATGCCGTAGAGAAAATGTATGGCGTTAATGTGGAGCGTGTAAACACTATTAATGTGTTGGGTAAGTTCAAATCACGCTTTACCAAGGCAGGTGTATTGTCTGGCCGCAAGCCTAGTTATAAGAAAGCCATAGTTACATTGGCTTCAGGAGAAGTAATTGATTTTTATAGCAACGTATAATTTTTGAGCGATGGCGTTGAAGAAACTTAGACCCGTAACTGCAGGCACCCGTCACCGGTTGTCACCAGGTTTCGAGGATATTACTGAGAGCAAACCAGAAAAATCTCTGGTTACAACTCTTAAGAAGACCGGTGGTCGCAACAATGTGGGCCGCATGACCATGCGCTACATTGGTGGTGGACACAAACAAAAGGTTCGTTTGATTGATTTCAAGCGCGACCGTTTCGGTATTCCAGCAGTTGTAAAGTCTATCGAATACGATCCTGCAAGAACAGCCCGTATTGCCAAGTTATACTACGCTGATGGTTTTAAATCCTACATCATTGCCCCACAAGGTATTAAAGTAGGTCAAACTGTTGTGTCTGGCGATGACATTGCTCCTGAAGTAGGAAATGCACTTCCTCTTTCTAAAATTCCGATTGGAACAATTGTTCATAATGTAGAAGTGAAGCCAGGACGTGGAGCATCGATTGCCCGCAGTGCCGGATCATTTGTACAGTTGGTTGCCCGCGAAGCGGTTTATGCAACGTTAAAAATGCCTTCAGGTGAATTGCGTAACGTGTTGGTGAATTGCCTTGCTACGGTTGGCGCAGTTTCCAATGCCGAACATATGAACGAGAGTGTGGGTAAGGCAGGTCGCAGTCGCTGGAGAGGTGTTCGTCCTCGCACGCGTGCTGTAGCGATGAACCCGGTTGATCACCCGATGGGTGGTGGTGAAGGTCGTGCTTCGGGTGGTCATCCAAGATCACGCAAAGGCTTGTTGGCTAAGGGTAAGAAAACCCGTCACCCAAAGAAGTATTCTGATGGTTTAATCATTGCTAGAAGGAAAAAATAATTATGGGAAGGTCAATTAAGAAAGGTCCTTATTTAGATTCACGACTTGCCAAGAAAGTGCAGGTTATGGAACAGGCAGGAAAAAAATCTGTGATCAAAACCTGGTCAAGAAGATCAACCATTACGCCTGATTGCATAGGACATACGTTTGCCGTGCATAACGGAAACAAGTTTATTCCAGTTTATGTAACTGAGAATATGGTAGGACATAAGTTGGGCGAATTTGCACCTACGCGCACGTTCAAAGGTCACTCAGGAAATAACAAAGCATAGGCATTATAATTTTTAAGAATTCCTGATATGGAAACAATTAAAAAGAAAAAAAGATCGGTAGTAAAGAGGGAGAAGATTGAGGCGGTAAAGGAAGCTGCAAAAAAAGGTGCGGCTACATCTTACCTCAAGAATGTACCTTCATCACCCCGCAAGATGCGTTTGGTAGCTGATTTGATCCGTGGCGAGCGGGTTAGTAAGGCTTTAAACATATTGAAGTATGAAGCTCAACATGCTTCAGCTAAAATGGAAAAACTTCTTCTTTCTGCTATCAGTAGCTGGGAAGCTAAAAACAGCGATGTAAAGCTTGAAGAAGCAGATCTTTTTGTAAAGGAAGTATTTGTTGATGGTGGTCGTATTTTGAAACGGTTGAGACCCGCACCTCAAGGTCGTGCTCACCGTGTGAGAAAGAGATCGAATCATGTAACCTTAACAGTAGACCGCATGCCTGCGAAGGCTGTTGTGGCCAAGTCAGAATCAAAAGAAACGAAAGAATAATGGGACAAAAGATTAACCCGGTAGGTTTCAGATTAGGCATTGTCCGTGGATGGGACTCCAGCTGGTTCGGTGGAAATTCATTCTCTGATAAATTGGTTGAAGACCATAAAATCAGAAAATATGTTGACGCTCGTATTCAAAAAGGTGGCATCGCCAAAGTAGTTATTGAGCGCACCTTGAAGAGAATAACTTTAACTATTCACACGGCTCGCCCAGGTGTAGTTATAGGAAAGGGTGGCAATGAAGTTGATAAAATTAAAGAAGAGCTGAAGAAGCTTACCAATAAAGACGTTCAGATAAACATCTATGAAATTAAGCGTCCTGAATTGGATGCAAGATTAGTAGGTGAATCTATTGCTCAGCAGTTGGAGGCAAGAATTTCATACCGCAGAGCGATGAAGCAAGCAATTGCCTCTACGATGCGTGTAGGTGCTGAAGGCATTAAAGTGAAATTGTCAGGTCGTTTGGCTGGTGCTGATATGGCGCGTACTGAACAATATAAAGAGGGACGTATTCCTCTTCATACGTTGCGCGCAGATATCGACTATGCTATCTCTGAAGCACAGACTGTGTATGGAAAGATTGGTATTAAGGTATGGATCTTCAAAGGAGAGGTATACGGCAAGCGCGATTTATCTCCTAACGTAGGCATGGTGAGCAACACAACAGGTGAAAATAAACCTGGTCAGGCTGGCGGTGGCGAAAGAAGAAGAGGTGGCAGTGACCGTGGTGGCAGAAGCGAGCGTGCTCCTAGAGGAGAACAACGCGGGGGCGACAGAGGGGGAGAAAGAAAAGGAAGAAAATAATTCAGGACAGATAAAAGCAGTGAATCATGTTACAGCCTAAGCGGACGAAATTCAGGAAAATGCAAAAAGGGAAAGTGAAGGGATCGGCTACACGTGGTCATTCTATTGCTTTCGGTTCCTTCGCATTGAAAGCTCTTGAACCAGGTTGGATTACAGCCCGTCAATTAGAAGCTGCCCGTGTGGCGGTTACCCGTGCCATGAAGCGCGAGGGTCAGGTTTGGATTAGGATTTTTCCTGATAAGCCAATTACGCGTAAGCCTGCAGAGGTGCGTATGGGTAAGGGTAAAGGAGCCCCTGAGTATTGGGTAGCAGTTATTAAGCCAGGTACCATCTTGTTTGAAGCGGGTGGAGTAACGATGGCTACAGCAAAAGAAGCTTTGGCTTTGGCTGATGGTAAACTTCCTATCAAGACTCGCTTTACAGTAAGAAGAGATTACGTAGAACAAGTAGCAAAATGAAAAACGCAGAAATTAAAGGATTGACTTTAGCGGAGCTTACCGAGAAAATTGGTAGCGAGGCCGAAGCCTTGCGCAAACTTAAGTTCGCTCATCAGGTTTCCGCCATTGAAAACCCAATGAGAATTAAGGAAACACGCAGACTCATTGCCCGCCTGAAGACAGAATTGAAAGCAAAAGAAACTCAAAAATAATTTCTCATGGAGACGGCAAGAAACCTAAGGAAAGAAAGAATAGGAAAAGTGGTGAGTAACAAGATGACTAAGTCCATCACCATCGCTATCAACCGTAAGGTGAAGCACCCTATCTATGGAAAGTTCATGAACAAGACGACAAAGTTCATGGCCCATGATGAAAAGAATGAGGCGGGAATTGGTGATACAGTACGTATTTCTGAAACACGCCCATTAAGCAAGAATAAGAGATGGAGGTTGGTTGAAATTATCGAAAAAGCAAAGTAACCATGATACAAACAGAAAGCCGGCTTACCGTAGCTGATAATAGTGGAGCAAAGGAAGTTCTTTGTGTTCACGTATTAGGTGGCACTAAAAGAGCATCGGCCAGCGTAGGCGATAAAATTGTTGTTACTGTAAAGTCAGCAATCCCTACCAGCCAAATCAAAAAGGGAACTGTTTCTAAGGCGGTTATTGTCCGCACCAAGAAGGAGATCAGAAGAAAGGACGGTTCTTACATTCGCTTTGAAGATAATGCAGCTGTATTGTTGACAGCGCAGGACGAGCCCCGCGGCACCCGTATTTTCGGTCCGGTTGCGCGCGAACTAAGAGAGAAGCAGTTCATGAAAATCGTGTCATTGGCACCCGAAGTATTATAAGCTATGGAAAGGAAGTATAACAAGCAGCCTAAACTGCACATTCGCAAAGGAGATACAGTTGTAATCCTGGCGGGTGACGACAAAAAGAAGACCGGTAAGGTGTTGGAAGTATTTTCCGATAAGAACCGGGCTATTGTTGAGGGCATCAATATGGTGACCAAGCATCAGAAACCTTCTGCAGGAAAGCCTGAGGGGGGAATCAAGAAAATGGAAGGTACCGTTCACATCAGCAATCTGATGTTGGTTGAGCATTCTAACAATAAGCCAACACGTACTGGCAGAAAGCTTAATGAAAAAAATAAGCTTCAGAGATATTCTAAGAAAACAGGAGAATTTATTAAGTAATGGCAACTCCCAGATTAAAAGCAAAGTACCTCAAGGAAATCGTTCCCGGCCTGAAGCAGAAGTTTCAGTACAAGTCGGTAATGCAGGTACCTAAAATTCAAAAGATTTGCATCAACAAAGGTGTTGGTGCAGCCGTAGCAGACAAAAAGTTGATTGATGTGGGGTTGGAAGAAATAACAACCATTACCGGTCAGAAGGCAGTAGCTACGCGCTCCAAAAAAGATATTTCAAACTTCAAACTTCGCTTTGATCAGGCTATTGGTGTAAAGGTTACTCTTCGTGGAGATCGCATGTATGAATTCATGGATCGCCTGATGAATGTGGCTCTTCCACGCGTACGTGATTTTAAAGGAGTAAGTGATAAAGGTTTTGATGGACGTGGCAATTATACCTTGGGAGTAAAGGAGCAAATCATTTTCCCTGAGATATCAATTGACAAAGTGAATAAGATAAACGGTATGGATATCACCTTCGTAACGTCAGCTGCTTCGGATGAAGAAAGCTTTGAGTTGTTGAAGGCGTTAGGGATGCCCTTTGTAAATAAAAATAATTGATTCGATGGCAAAATTATCAATCATCGCAAGAGACAAGAAAAAGGAAAGACTGGTAGCGCGCTACGCAGCAAAACGCAAGGCTTTGAAAGAGGCTGGCGATTGGGCAGGGTTGGATAAACTACCCCGAAGCTCATCAGCAGTGCGGTTGCGCAGTCGTTGCAAACTTACCGGGCGCCCTAGGGGCTACATGAGTAAGTTCGGCCTCTGCCGTAACCAGTTCCGCCAAATGGCCAATGAAGGAAAAATACCTGGATTGACTAAGGCAAGCTGGTAGAAGGCCCTTTATACATATTAGGTTGCTGAGTATCTAGGTCGGGGCACCCCTTAAAACAGGCTAAACCGAAACCAGATAACAGTTTGAATAACAGAAATTGTTATATATCTTTGCAGCCCGTTCCAAAAAACGGGTTTGTTTTTAAATAAGTAAAATGAAAACAACTGATCCGATAGCAGATTATTTAACCCGGTTGCGCAATGCCATTAAGGCCCGCCACCGCGTGGTAGAGGTTCCTGCTTCCAACATTAAGAAGGAGGTAACGAAGGTTCTATTCGACAAGGGATACATCCTAAACTATAAGTTTGAGGATACCTCGAATAAACAGGGTAATATCAAGATCGCCTTGAAATACAATCCTGAAACCAAGGAATCAGCAATCACAAAATTGCACAGAGTGAGTACGCCTGGTTTGCGTCAGTATAAACCTGCCGATAGTCTTCCTAAAGTATTGAATGGATTGGGTATTGCTATCCTGTCTACTTCTAAGGGTGTGATTACCGACAAAGAGGCAAAAGCTCTTAATGTAGGGGGTGAAGTTTTGTGTTACATCTATTAAACGCATCAGACTATGTCACGAATAGGTAGATTACCCATCGCACTTCCCAAAGGAGTAACATTCAACTTCTCAGAAGCTGATCATCAGGTTACTATTAAAGGGCCTAAAGGCGAATTAAAGCAACGCATTGATGCTGACTTCAAAGTAGCACTTGAAGAAGGGAATGTTGTTGTACATCGCCCAACTGAACAAAAGAGGCACAAAGCAATGCACGGTCTCTATCGCGCACTCATTAACAATATGGTTGAGGGTGTAAGCAAAGGGTACAAGGCTCAATTAGAATTAATTGGAGTAGGTTATAAAGCAACGGCTCAAGGCAATGTGTTGGATCTTAGTTTAGGATATTCACACAGTGTAATCGTAGGCATTCCATCTGAGTTGAAAGTTCAGGCCATCCAGGAGAAGGGTCAAAATCCAACCATCATTTTAGAAGGAATTGACAAGCAACTTCTTGGTCAGGTTGCCGCTAAGATTAAATCATTGCGCAGCGTTGAACCTTACAAAGGAAAGGGTATTCGTTTTGTTGGTGAGTATGTACGTAGAAAAGCTGGTAAAGCAGCTGCTAAATAATAAGTAATCATGGCAAACATTAAGGACAGAAGACTCAGGATTAAAAAAGGAATCCGCAAAACGTTGGAGGGCACTTCTGCCAGACCTCGTCTGTCAGTGTTCCGTAGCAACAAAGTGATCTATGCACAAATCATAGATGATGCCAGTGGGCATACACTCACTTCTTCTTCATCTGTGGAGTTGGATAAAAAAGGTGGAGTGAATTTGACGATCTCTAAGAGCGTAGGAAAGAAAGTAGCTGAGAAGGCCGTAGCCAGTGGTATCAAAGAAATAGTATTTGACCGCAACGGTTATCTCTATCATGGTAATATCAAAGCTTTGGCTGAAGGTGCCAGAGAAGGTGGATTAAAATTCTAAAAGAGCATGACACAAAGTAACGTCAGCACAGTAAAGGCAAGTGAAATCGACCTGAAAGAAAAGGTGGTTGCCATCCAGCGTGTAGCCAAAGTGGTGAAAGGTGGTAGAAGATTTAGTTTCGCTGCCATTGTAGTGGTAGGAGATGGAAACGGTGTTGTGGGTTATGGTCTTGGAAAAGCCAATGAAGTAACCGATGCAATCACGAAGGGTATTGATGATGCTAAAAAACACCTGGTGAAGGTTCCTATTATCAAAGGAACGGTTCCCCATGAATCACTTGGAAAATTTGGTGGTGGATTTGTATTGTTAAAGCCGGCTTCCCCAGGTACAGGTGTTATTGCCGGTGGTGCTATGCGGGCTGTATTGGAAAGCGCGGGGGTACACAATGTGTTGGCAAAGTCAAAAGGATCGTCTAACCCACACAACGTGGTAAAGGCAACCTTTAAGGCCTTGACTACTATGCGCGACCCTCAGACGATTGCGCGTAATCGTGGAGTTTCATTGTCAAAAGTTTTTAACGGATAAGAGTCATGGCAAAAGTTAGAATCACTCAAACCCGCAGCACGATTAAAAGACCTGAAACTCAATTGAGAACAATTCAATCATTGGGTTTAGGAAAAGTACACCGTTCTGTTGAAGTAGAGTATACTCCACAGATTCAAGGAATGGTAAAAAAAGTAAAGCATTTGGTGAGCGTAACCGCATTATAAAATGAAACTGCACACACTTAAGCCGGCCGAAGGCTCGGTTAAAACAAATAAGAGACTCGGAAGAGGACAAGGTTCTGGTGGTAGCACGGCTGGCCGTGGTCACAAAGGAGCTCAGTCTCGGTCTGGCTATCATAAGAAAATTGGTTTTGAAGGTGGTCAGATGCCACTTCAGAGACGTGTTCCTAAGTTTGGATTTAAGAACAACAACAAGGTATACTTTAAGGCAATTAATCTTGACGCACTTGAGGATCTGGCGCAAAAGACCAAAGCATCAGCAATTACTGTTCAACTTATGGTTGACAATGGTATAGTTGGCAAGAAGGACAGTGTGAAAATTTTAGGCAGAGGCGAACTGAAATCAAAAGTAAGTGTAGAAGCGCATGCTTTCTCGACCACTGCAACAAAAGCAATTGAAAACGTAGGCGGAACCGCCACAACTGTGAAATAATGAAGCGTTTCTTTACAACCATAAAGAACATTTTTTCGATCGAAGACCTCCGGGTTAGGATTTTGAATACAATTGGATTCCTGATCATTTTCCGTTTGGGTTCCTATATCGTATTACCAGGTGTTGATCCAAACCTATTGTCTGGAAATCAAGGAGGTATTTTTGATCTTCTCAATACTTTTTTGGGAGGATCATTTAGCCGGGCTTCGATTTTTGCACTTGGTATCATGCCTTATATCTCGGCATCCATTGTGGTCCAACTATTAACAGTGGCTGTTCCTCATTTCACTAAACTGCAAAAGGAAGGTGATAGTGGCCGTAAAAAATTGAATCAGTTTACTCGCGTATTGACAATTCTGATCACGGCAGCACAGTCGTATGGATACATCCGCGCTACAGTTAATGCTGAAGCTATTTTGAATCCAGGAATGTTCTTCACGATTTCCTCAATCATTATTCTGATCGCGGGAACCATGTTCTGTATGTGGCTTGGTGAGAGAATCACGGATAAGGGTATTGGTAATGGTATCAGTATGCTAATCATGATCGGTATCGTATCTCGTTTCCCAGCTGCCATCTATCAGGAGATTGATGCGAAGGGTATGAATGGAATGTTGCTCTTCATTTTGGAAGTTCTGGCTTTGTTCTTTGTGGTAGTAGGTGTGATTGCGTTGACTCAGGCAACCAGAAGAATCCCAGTTCAATATGCCAAGCAGGTAGTAGGAAATAAGTTATATGGTGGAAAGCGTGACTTCATTCCTTTGAAGCTTAATTCAGCCGGTGTAATGCCTATCATCTTCGCTCAGGCATTAATGTTTATTCCTCCGCTGGTTGCTCAAATCTGGCAGGATAGCGATTTGGGTTCTTATGTAGGATCTACGTTCGCAGACTTTACTTCATGGCAGTACAATTTATTGTTTGCCGTGTTAATCTTGATCTTCACATTCTTTTATACAGCAATTACAGTTCCGTCAAACGACATTGCTGATAATCTGAAAAGAAACGGTGGCTTTGTTCCCGGCATTAAGCCAGGTAAACAGACTGCTGAGTTTATAGATAGTATTCTATCAAAAATTACTTTACCAGGTGCCATCTTCCTTGCTGCGGTTGCCATTCTTCCTGCTTTTGCAGTGAAGGTTGGGATCACACAAAATTTTGCACAATTCTATGGAGGTACTTCTTTATTAATTCTGGTGGGGGTTGTGTTAGACACACTTCAGCAGGTTGAAAGTTACCTTTTGATGAGGCATTATGAAGGGATGATGAAGTCAGGTAGAGTTAAAGGACGTTCTCAGTTTGCTGCGGCTTGAGGTTGAATGATTCACTACAAGACGGACGAAGAGATACAGTTAATTAGAGAAAGTGCGCAGATTTTAGGAAAAGCGCATGGGGAAGTAGCTAAACGGATAAAACCGGGTGTGAAAACTAAGGAACTGGATCAGGTAGCCGAGGAATATATTCGGGATAGTGGAGGCTTGCCTTCATTTAAAAATTATCACGGATTTCCGGCAGCCTTGTGTATCTCGGTTAATGAAACAGTAGTTCACGGATTTCCCGGGGCCTATGAGTTGAAAGAAACCGATATCGTTTCGGTGGATTGTGGTGTAAAGTTTAAGGGATTCCATAGTGACTCCGCATATACGTACCCGCTTGAAAAAGTGAGTAAGGAAGTGCTGGATCTACTAGACCGAACTTACGAATCTCTTTATTTAGGAATTGCTCAGGCGAAAGCCGGCAACCGAATGGGAGATGTCAGTTTTGCGATACAGAATTATGTGGAGCAATTCGGATACGGTGTGGTTCGGGAGTTGGTGGGTCATGGAGTCGGAAAGGATCTTCATGAAGACCCTGAAGTACCTAACTACGGAAAGAGAGGAAAGGGAGTAAAGTTGGAGGCTCGGATGGTGATTGCCATCGAACCAATGATCAACCTGGGGACTAAAAATGTGGTACAGGAAAAAGATGGGTGGACAATCCGCACATCGGATCACAAACCTTCAGCTCATTTTGAGCATACGGTGGTGGTTCATAAAGACAGAACAGAGGTTTTAACGACTCACGAGTATATAGAACAAAATTATTCGTTCAAGTGGCGAAACAAAAGTCGATAGAGCAAGACGGTACAATTCTGGAAGCATTGTCCAATGCCATGTTTAGGGTGCAATTGGAGAATGGCCATGAAGTGTTGGCACATATTTCAGGTAAGATGAGGATGCATTACATCCGCATATTGCCTGGAGATAAAGTAAGGTTAGAAATGTCGCCTTACGATTTGACAAAGGGAAGGATAACATTTAGATATAAATAGACTATGAAAGTCAGAGCATCTATTAAAAAGCGGAGTGCCGATTGCAAGATCATCAGGCGCAAGGGCAAGTTGTATGTTATTAACAAGAAGAATCCACGGTATAAACAAAGACAAGGATAATTATGGCACGTATTGCTGGTGTTGATATTCCCGATAATAAGAGAGGCGAAATCGCCCTCACGTACATTTACGGTATAGGCCGTAAATCCGCTCAGAACATACTTACGCAAGTAGGAGTGAACTGGGATAAGAAGGCCAAGGAATGGAACGATGAAGAATCAAATGCTATTCGTGCCGCCATTGCCGAGCAATTTAAGATTGAAGGAGCGCTGAAGTCAGAAGTTCAGTTGAGCGTAAAGCGCCTGATGGACATCGGCTGTTACCGCGGTCTTCGTCATCGCAGGGGCTTGCCTGTGCGAGGCCAAACTACCAAGAACAATGCCCGTACACGTAAAGGAAAGCGCAAGACGGTAGCAAATAAGAAGAAGGCAACTAAAGGTTAATTAATTTAAACGCAAATAAACTTTTCTGTATGGCAGCTCCAGTTGAAAAGAAAAAAGATAAGAGCAAAAAGCGCGTAGTAAATGTGGAGGCCGTTGGCCATGCCCATATTCGCGCCACGTTCAATAACATCATCATATCTATGACCAACACAACGGGTCAGGTGGTATCCTGGGCGTCAGCAGGAAAGATGGGATTTAAAGGTTCTAAGAAAAACACTCCCTACGCTGCTCAGGTAGCTGCTCAGGAGTGCGCAACAAAAGCCTTTGAATTGGGTCTTCGCAAAGTTGAAGTTTTTGTGGTTGGCCCTGGTGCTGGTCGTGAATCTGCTATTCGCAGCATTCAGGCATCTGGTATCGAGGTGATGATTATCAAGGATATGACTCCTATGCCGCATAACGGTTGCCGTCCTCCAAAGAAAAGAAGAGTTTAATAATAAAGACAAAGAATAAGTCATGGCAAGATACACAGGCCCCAAAGCGAGAATCTCCAGAAGGTTCAACGAGCCTATTCTTGGCGAGAGCAAAGCGCTTCAAAAGAAGAACTATCCTCCTGGCCAACACGGTAAGGGAAAAAAACGTAAGCAATCTGAGTATGCTGTTCAGTTAGCAGAAAAACAGAAGGCAAAGTATATCTATGGTGTTCTGGAGCGTCAGTTCGAGAATATTTTTGATAAGGCTTCGCGTAAGAAGGGTGTAACGGGTGAGGTTTTGTTACAGATGCTTGAGTCTCGTCTTGACAACACGGTTTATCGTTTAGGTATTGCACCTACCCGCAGAGCGGCTCGCCAGTTGGTTGTTCATAAGCACATAACTGTAAATGGAGATGTGGTAAATATACCTTCCGTAAATCTTCGTCCTGGGGATAGCATCGGTGTTCGTGAAAAATCGAAATCACTGGAAGCAATTACCTACTCTCTGTCTGTACAGAGCGCGAAGAAGTACAACTGGCTTGAGTGGGATGGTAATGAGATGTTGGGTAAGCTAATCAATTTACCTCTTCGTCAGGATATACCTGAAAATATCAACGAGCAGTTGATCGTTGAATTGTACTCGAAGTAATTCTTAAAATTAATTTAATCGATATGTCAATATTAGCATTTCAAATGCCGGAGAAAGTGGTGATGGAGAAGTCAGATGATTTCCATGGCCTCTTTACTTTCAAACCTTTGGAAAAAGGGTACGGGGTTACTATCGGCAACGCATTGAGAAGAATTCTCTTGTCTTCGTTGGAGGGCTATGCCATTACCGGGATTAAAGTTCCGGGAGTGTTACATGAATTCTCCACCATTGAAGGAGTGGTAGAAGATGTGGCAGAGATCATCCTTAATTTGAAGCAGGTTCGTTTTAAAAAGGCATCTGACAATTTTGATAACAAGATTGTTGTGAGCATCAAGAAGCAAAAGCAGTTTAAGGCTGGTGACATAGCTAAGTTCACCTCTTCTTTTGAAATTCTGAACGCTGACCATGTGATTTGTAATCTGGATGAGTCAGCTCAATTTGAGATTGAACTTACCATCGAAAAAGGCCGGGGATATTTGCCTGCCGAGGAGAATAAGCCAAATGAGCAAGTGTTTGGATTTATTCCGATTGACGCAATTTTTACGCCTGTTAAAAATGTAAAATACAGTGTTGAAAACACCCGTGTTGAGCAAAAGACTGACTACGAGAAATTGTTGATAGATATTGAAACGGATGGTTCAATTCACCCTGAGAAAGCATTGGAAGGAGCTGCATTCATTTTGATTCAGCACTTCAGATTATTCTCTGATAAGTCTATTGAACTGGAGACTGGTAAGGATAGCGAGGTTGAGCAGGTAGATGAGGAAATGCTACACATGCGCAAGCTTCTCAAGACTCCTTTGCATGACCTTGACCTTTCCGTAAGGGCATACAACTGCTTGAAGGCTGCTGACGTTAAGTCATTAGGAGATTTGGTACAGCTCGATATTTCGGATATGATGAAGTTCAGAAACTTCGGTAAGAAGTCCTTAGCTGAATTGGAACAACTGGTAGCTGAGAAGAGCCTTACCTTCGGTATGGACCTCGGCAAGTATAAACTCGATGAAGATTAAATCATGAGACACGGTAAAAAAATAAATCACCTCGGAAGGAAGTCGGCACATCGACATGCTCTTCTTTCTAATATGGCTTCTTCGCTGATCCTGCACAAGCGGATTACCACGACTATTGCGAAGGCAAAAGCCTTGAGAAAATATGTTGAGCCTCTGATTACCAAGGCTAAGGATAACACCACCCACTCCAGAAGAACGGTAATGTCTTATCTTCAGAATAAGGAGTCTGTAACTGCCTTATTTGGTGAAGTAGCAGGCCGCACAGCTGATCGTCCAGGTGGTTATACCCGCATTATCAAATTAGGAGATGTGCGTTTAGGTGATGCAGCTGAAATGTGCCTTTTGGAATTGGTTGATTTCAATGACCTCTATAAGAAGGATGGTGTAGAGAAGAAAGCCAAGACACGCAGAGGCCGGAAAGGTAAAAAGGTGGAAGATGAAACGGGTGCAGTAGCAGCGGCAGAAACTGAAGCCAAAACTGAAGAGAAGCCTAAGAAAGCAGCAAAAAAGACCTCTAAAAAGAAGGAATAGTGAGGTCAGTAAATCATACAAGAAGGGATTGGACGAAAGTTCAATCCTTTTTTTATTGCCTTGCCAAACCTTCGAAATCGGTTGCTTAAATTTTAACTTTGGAAATAGTACACAACCCTCACAGACGGAGTATTTTTGTTAACCTTATACCAAAACACATTGAGCACAAAGGCATACCTACTACTCGCAGATGGTTTTTTAATTGAAGGAAAAGCAATTGGAAAGCGCGGCACTTCTGGTGGCGAAATTTGCTTCAACACCGGGATGACTGGCTACCAGGAGATTTATACCGATCCCTCGTATTATGGACAGATCATAGTAAACACAACGGCTCACATAGGCAACTATGGAACCGTTAATGATGAACAGGAATCTGATTCTCCTAAAATCAGTGGCATCGTGGTGAATGAATTCTCGGAAGAGTTTAGCCGTAAAACTGCTAAGGAAAGTCTGCAAGCCTACCTGGAGCGACATGGGGTTGTGGGTATATCAAATATTGACACGCGTATGTTGGTGCGTTACATCCGAACCAAAGGAGCAATGAACGCATTGATTTCTTCTGAGTTAACTCCTGATCAGATGAAGGAGGAATTGAAAAAGGTTCCTTCTATGGATGGCCTGGAGTTATCATCCCTCGTAAGTACAAAGAAGTCCTATTTCTTTGGTGATCCTAAGTCAACGTTTAAAATTGCCGTACTTGATGTAGGGATCAAAACCAATATTTTAAAAAGCCTTGCAGCCCGGGACTGTTACGTTCAGGTATTTCCTGCAAAGACAAGTTTTTCTGAAATGGAAAAATGGGAACCTCACGGTTACTTCATTTCTAATGGCCCGGGAGATCCATCGGTCATGGACTATGCAATCAAGACGGTAAAAGAAGCACTCAATTCTGATAAACCGGTTTTTGGAATTTGCCTGGGGCATCAATTGCTCGCATTGGCCAGCGGGCTTACTACCTATAAGATGCACCATGGTCACCGTGGCTTAAATCACCCCGTTAAGAATCTGATTTCGGGATTAGGAGAAATTACTTCGCAGAACCATGGTTTTGCAGTAAGTGAAAAAGGGCTTGAGAACAATCCTGACGTAGAGGTTACTCATCTCCACCTGAACGACAATACAATCATGGGGATTCGATTGAAAAGAAAGAAAGCTTTTTCAGTGCAGTATCACCCGGAGGCTTCTCCTGGTCCGCATGATTCAAGGTATTTATTTGATCAGTTCCTTGAAATGGTAAAAGAAGAAGTTGCCGTTAACTAAGAGTCATATATTAATCTAAAATAAATCCCTATGAGTTTAATTGAAGGAATTCATGCCCGACAAATCCTGGATAGCCGCGGCAACCCCACTATTGAAGTAGATGTTGTTACCGAAAGTGGCGCCTTTGGACGCGCAGCTGTTCCGTCAGGAGCTTCAACCGGTATGCATGAAGCTGTAGAACTTCGTGATGGCGATAAGAAAAAGTACCAGGGAAAAGGAGTTCTCAAAGCTGTTGAAAATGTAAACACGAAGATTGCTTCTGAAGTAGTGGGTCTTGATGTTTTTGATCAGAACCTGATCGACAAGATCATGATTGAGTTGGATGGTACTGCCAACAAAGGAAAACTGGGTGCGAATGCTATCCTTGGCACATCCTTAGCCGTAGCAAAAGCGGCAGCGATGGAAGCGGGTCAATCATTGTATCGCTACATCGGTGGGGTAAACGCAAACACGTTGCCTGTGCCAATGATGAATATTTTAAATGGTGGAAGCCACGCAGATAACTCCATCGACTTTCAGGAATTTATGGTAATGCCCGTAGGGGCCGATACTTTTTCGGAGGCCTTGCAAATGGGAGCCGAGGTTTTTCATACGCTGAAAAAAGTTTTACACGATCAGGGTTTGTCAACCAACGTGGGTGACGAAGGTGGTTTTGCTCCAAATATTAAATCCAACGAAGAGGCTATTGAGATTGTGTTAAAGGCGATTGAGCGTGCCGGATACAAGCCAGGTTCAGATATCTTTATTGCACTCGATCCGGCTGCTTCTGAATTCTATGATCCAAAAACAAAATTGTATCACTTTAAAAAGTCATCTGGCAAAAAGTTGAAGCCCCAAGAGATGGCTGAATACTGGACCAACTGGGCAAAAAAATATCCCATAATTTCTCTTGAAGATGGGATGGCCGAAGAGGATTGGACGGGTTGGAAAACACTGACCGATAGTATTGGGGACAAAGTGCAATTGGTGGGAGATGATTTGTTTGTTACCAATGTGGACTTTTTGCAGAAGGGTATAGACAAGGGTGTGGCAAACGCAATTTTAGTTAAGGTTAACCAAATCGGTTCACTTACTGAAACCATAAATGCAGTTAATCTTGCTAAACGCAACAGCTACAAGAGTATTATGTCGCACCGCTCAGGTGAGACTGAGGATAGTACGATAGCTGATCTTGCAGTTGCTTTGAATACGGGTCAGATCAAAACCGGTTCGGCTTCTCGTTCGGACAGGATGGCAAAGTATAATCAGCTAATCCGCATCGAGGAAGAACTGGGAGAGACCGCTTACTTCCCGGGTAAGAATTTTTAAGAATTCCGAGCATTTGAATATTGAAAGGCCAGAGTGATTTCTGGCCTTTTTTCATTCCATTTTTGGGAAGAATGGTCCCGATTTGACTGATTTTTTAAATCCAAAAAAGGAATTGAAAAGCGATGAATGCCATTTTTGACCTAAATAATGCCTTTTTATAGGTTTTAATCCAATCTTAATAAACCTGTTTGATTTTTGTCTATACACTGGGAGAAGATACTCGATTAAACGCAGTGTCCTCAGAATATGGAAGTAAACATGATGATGGTGTCTTTTGTTCTCATTTTGATTGTGGTAGGAGGATTGATCCTTTTCCTGATTCGGGAACAATTTTCAGGTGCTGATTTTGAGCATAGCATTGTGGGGGTTTGGTTTAACGAACATCTCAATGTGCGCATCCTGATGTATGATGTTGATTCAGTATTCCAGGGTTCTGTTGTGTGGGCAGATAATCTTAACAATTCAATCCTCGGTACTCGGGTAGTGGAAAACCTGAAGGTTGGTTTTTTCAACATCTGTAAAGGGACTTATGTAGATCCAGTAACCTCTAAGGAATACGATGTGAGGTTGCACCTGAAAGGAAAAAACGTGATGAAGTTAACAGCCTTTCATAAAGGCACTCATGAAGTAGCCTTCGCACAGGAGTGGAAACTTCTAAAATCTTAAACACAAATTACAAATCAGGCCGCAAGGCCTGATTTGCTATATACGGGTTTTAATTTCTATCTTCGTAGAACCATTTTTTTAATCTGTATGCTCAAGAAGCTCCCCCCGGCCCTCAGAAACTTTTATATTGTTACGGGCCTCTGTTTTTTTATCTGGATGTTGTTTCTGGATTCTAATGATTTGATCTCCCGGCTCAAAATGAGTAATAAGATTCGCAGCCTGGAGAATGAAAAGGAATTTTATCAGGAAAAGATTGCGGAAGTTGAAAAAGACCGCAAGGAATTGATGACGAATAAAGAGTTGCTGGAGAAATTCGCCCGCGAGAAATATTTGATGAAGAAGGAGACTGAGGATATTTTTGTTATTCAGGAAGAGTAAGGCATGAAAAGTCTTTTTGCCATTCTATTATTTTTAGGATATCTAACAGCAAATGCTCAATGGGGTGATGAGCCAATGGCTGAAAAACCTGCTTTCAAGGATAGAATTTTTACCGGTGGTGGATTCGGACTCAGTTTCAGTCAACAATACGATTACTTTTCTCTCTCACCAATAATTGGATATCGTGTAACCCAACGGTTAGCCACTGGGCTTAACCTTATTTTCAGGTACACAAATTATAAATATGTTAATCCTGCTATCTCTACAAACGATTTTGGAATTAGCCCTTTTGTAAGGTTTCAACTATACGGCCCGCTGTTTCTACATGCAGAGTATGAATATCTGAATAATGAATACATTACGTATAGCGGAGCATCTGTTCGTCAAAATTTCTCAAGTTTTATGGCTGGTGGAGGATTCTTTCAGCCCATAGGTCGCCACGCAGGTTTTTTTGCAACTGTTCTATATAATTTCTCTTATCGCAATCCCACATCACCCAACGATTATTATCCCTATAGTAGCCCACTTGTGTTGCGCGCAGGTATAACGGCAGGTTTTTAAAACTGTACATTAAACTTCCTGGCCAATTCCTTGAGGTCTTCAAATACTTTATTATTAAGAGGGATACCCGACTGAAGCCTTTCCTTTTCACTTTCCCGTTCCGGATCTCCAGGTATAATTAAATGATCCTGATCTTCCACCGTTTTTGCCGAACGAAACCGGGTAATCCAGTTATCCATATGTTTCTTAAACTCATTGGCAGGGCGAAAGGCATCTACCCGCATAGCGCCAAAGAAGTGACCAATGCCATCACCAACAGGGTCAGCCGGTGGTGCCAGGAAACTCACGAAAGGAGGGACCCACGGGCCGTAATTAGCACCACTCAATACAGCAGAAAAAATATCCACCCAGGCACCCAGGCAAAAACCTTTATGACTTCCATGCTCACGATCACTACCCAGTGGCACTAACGCCCCACCATCTTTTAATTCGTTGGGGTTGGTTGAGATACTTCCATCCTTTTTCTGAATCCATCCTTCAGGTGCTTCTTTGTTTTTGCGTTGTAAGATTTCAAGTTTTCCATTCGCAGCCGTAGTTGTTGCAAAGTCTGCTACAAAAGGTGGTTGCTCACCGGCAGGGATAGCCACACAGATTGGATTGGTTCCCAATAATCGCTCAACTGAAAAGGTTGGTGCTACCAACGGGCTCGCATTGGTCATGGCCATACCAATCATATCATGTTTCAGAGCCATCATGGCATGAAAGCCAGCTATTCCAAAATGGTTTGAGTTTTTTACAGCTACCCAGCCAGTTCCTACCTGGTTGGCCTTTTCAATCGCAATTTCCATGGCTCTTGGCGCAACTACCAAACCCAATCCCCGATCACCATCCACCACCGCGGTACTTGGGGTCTCGTGAACAACAGTAATTGTTGGCTGGCTATTGATTCGGTTGGCTTCCCACAATCTTACGTAACCCGACAAGCGGGCCAGGCCATGAGAGTCAATGCCACGCAGATCAGCGTTTAATAAGACATCGGCAGCCAGGAATGCTTCTTTTTCCGGGCAGTTCATTTTCTTAAAAATATCAATAGCAAATTGCCTTAATTGGCTGTAGGGGAGCGTTACATCGTTCATATCACAAAAGTGTTCGATTGAGGGCAATAATCAAGATTTTACTAAAAATTATACCCGGCAATGTGGAAATTTACTTCAGCCGGCATCTTACAGTCAAAATTCAATAAATCATGAAAAATCAATTTTTATCATCAGCCCTGGTACTTGGTTCTTTGATGGCAATTGGCCAGCCGGACAAGCCGGTGGATTCCAAAATAACGGACGTTACTGTTTTTTTAAGCAAGGCGCAGGTTACCCGTGAAGCAAAAACCCGTTTGGAGGCAGGGAAAACCAATTTGATAGTGACTGGTCTTACATCGCAGTTGGATCCACAGAGCATTCAAGTTACCGGTAAGGGGAGCTTTGTAATTATAGGGATCAGCCATCAGCAAAATTTTTTAAATGAGTTTAATGTGCCCAAGCCGCTAAAGATTTTGAAAGATTCTGTGGAGACGCTGCAAAGGCAATTAACTCTCGAACAAAGTCAAAAAGAAATTCTGAATAAAGAAGAGCAGATGCTGCTCAGTAATCAAAAGATTGGAGGCACTAACCAAAACCTTACGGTTGCAGAGTTAAAAGCGATGGCAGATTTTTATCGCAGCCGATTAGGCGATATTGTTTTATCGCGTATGAAGCAAGATGAAAAAATCAAAAAGATTAATGAGCGAATTGTACGACTCAATACGCAGATCAATGAACAAAATGAATTGTATAGAAGAAACACGAGCGAAATTGTTGTGAGTGTTTCTGCCGAATCAGCTACCGCTGCTGATTTGCAGGTTCGATATGTAGTGGCCAATGCCGGGTGGAGCGCCATCTATGACTTACGAGCTATTGACACTAAAAAGCCTGTTCAATTAAGCTATAAGGCCAATGTATTTCAACGTACAGGCGAAGAGTGGAAAAACATAAAGCTTAAACTCTCTACGGCAAATCCAAATCAAAGTGGATTGAAGCCCGAGTTGTTTTCGTGGTATCTGGATTTCTACAATCCGATTGCCTATGATCAAGGTCGTAAATCAAAATCATATGCAGCAGCACCTGCAATGCGAAGTGCGGATGTTTCAGCCGAACTCCGTGAGGAAGAAGCTCCGGAAGCGGCCTCACTTTCTGACTATGTGACAACTGTGCAAACATCGTTAAATACGGAGTTTGATATTTCGTTGCCCTATACAGTTTTGTCTTCGGCCAAGCCTACGGTGGTAGATATTCGTAATTATGAGATGAAGTCGGAGTATATATATTCGGTAGCTCCAAAACTTGATCCCGATGCATTCCTGATTGCAAAAGCCACAGGTTGGGAAGATTTCAATTTATTACCTGGTGAAGCCAATATTTTCTTTGAGGGCACTTTTGTGGGTAAATCATTCATTGATCCAAACAATATCAAGGATACGCTTTCCGTATCGCTTGGTCGTGACAAACGGATTGTGGTGAAACGTGAAAAGCTCAAGGATCTAACCTCGCGTAATTTGATTGGATCTACGAAGAAGGAAAGTTATGCCTGGGAAATCTCCCTGAGGAATACAAAATCCGAGGCCATAAAAATCACAGTGGAAGATCAGGTACCCGTTTCACAGAATACTCAGATTGAGGTAGCTGTGTTGGATGCTGGTGGAGCCAACTATAACAAGCAAACCGGTAAGCTTACATGGGAACTTGAACTTAAGCCAAACGAGACAAGAAAGGTTGTGTATAAATTCGAAGTTAAATATCCCAAGGATAAACAGATTTCAGGATTGTAAAAAGCTCAAAGACAATTGAAGAGGAGGCCAATCGCAAGATGGCCTTCTTTTTTTATCCTCACTTCTCCAGCAAGGAGGCCAATACACCCTCTTTTAATGAATAAGAGGAGACCCTGATTTGTGTAAAGCTATGTTGTCTGAGCAAAAATTTAATTAAGCAACAAGCCACTACAATCATATCCACCCTCATCTCAATCATGCCGGCTATTTGCATTCGGGCAGCGCGGTCCTTCACAAGAAGCTCATCGTAGATTTCATCAAATGCTTTTAGGGTAAAGGGAGTTTCAGGTGTTTCCCTTAAAGGAATGTCATTCCGCATGCAATAAATATCGCTAAGTGTGTCGAACGTACCGGAAGAACCTATTAGCAAATTGGGTTTATGTACAATAAGCGCCTCCAGTAGTGGTTGAAGTTCTTGAGAAAAGAAGAGAAATAGGTTTTCAATTTCATGTAGTTTAATAGGATCATGTTTTTGAAATCGTTCCAGCAATCGTTGCCCTCCGATTTCAAAACTGTGGCTCCACACTATTTCTTCTTCGTTTCCAATGATGAACTCAACGCTTCCGCCACCAATGTCCATGATCAAACATTTTTCAGATCTCATTTTAATGGCCGCCCGAGTCCCTTTGTAAATGTATTCCGCTTCCTTCAATCCCGAAATGATCTGAGTTTTAATTCCCGTTTCATCCTCGATTTTTTTTGCAACGACTTCTCCATTTCGGGCATTGCGCATGGCACTGGTTCCAAAAGCCATAACTTTTTCAACTCCAACTTCTTTCACCGTATTATTAAAGGATCTCATAGTAGTCAAAGCCCTATCAATTGCCTCATCAGTAATGTAACCCTGGTTGATTCCACCCATACCAATTTTAACGGGCACCTTTTCCCTATAAGTGATTGTAAATTTCCCAACACCAAGTTCCGCAACCAAAAGGTGGAACGTATTGGTTCCCATATCAATAATAGCCACTCGCATCACACTGTCATTTTCGATTGCCCCAAGATACAATTTCACTGGTAACTACGTGTACAATGAGGGTTAGACTTCCAAAAAACATAATGTAGCCTAAGTAATGACCGAAGTAGTATGCCTATATTTGGGAGTTCCAATCTACTATATGGCTAAGCGAAAAGTTAACTCCGAAATCCTTCAACCAAAGTTTGACGAACTCGAGAGAAAAAATCTCGAATCTCTTTTGGGAGGCGGTGAGAAACGAATTGAACAACAACATGCAAAAGGTAAACTAACCGCCCGAGAGCGGATTCTTTTGCTCTTGGATGAAGGCTCGTTTGAGGAATTGGGAAAATTTGTGATGCACCGAAGTAAAGATTTTGGTCTGGATAAGGAACATTATCTGGGCGATGGTGTGGTGACAGGATATGGCACCATTCAGGGAAGATTGGTTTATGTTTTTTCTCAAGACTTCACTGTGTTTGGTGGGTCACTTTCTGAAACACATGCAGAAAAGATTGTGAAGATCATGGAGCTGGCTATGAAAAATGGTGCTCCAGTTATTGGTCTCAATGACTCGGGTGGAGCTCGCATTCAGGAAGGTGTTGTTTCACTCGGTGGCTATGCAGACATTTTTTATCGCAACGTGATGGCTTCCGGAGTGGTGCCTCAGATCTCAGCTATCATGGGGCCGTGCGCGGGTGGTGCTGTGTATTCTCCTGCTATGACTGATTTTATTTTTATGGTTGAAAATACATCCTTCATGTTTGTCACCGGGCCTAATGTGGTTAAGACAGTTACCCATGAAAACGTGACAGCCGAAGAATTGGGCGGAGCCTCGACACACAGTACGAAAAGCGGGGTTACACATTTTGCCTGTGCCAATGAAGCAGAGTGTATTAACCAGATCAAACAACTCTTTAGTTATGTGCCACAAAATTGTGAGGATATAGCACCTTACCTTCCGTATAAACCTGGAAATGAATCACGCCCGGCATTGAACGAAATAATTCCATCCAACCCGCATCAGCCTTACGATATTCGGGAAGTGATTAGCGGGGTGGTAGACGATCAGTCATTTTTCGAAGTGCATAAAAACTTTGCGGAAAATATTGTAGTTGGTTTTGCCCGATTAGCTGGACGAAGCATAGGAATTGTGGGCAATCAACCTGCGGCCCTTGCCGGAGTGTTGGATATTGATGCCAGCGTGAAGGGCGCGCGATTTGTGCGTTTCTGCGACTGCTTTAATATTCCTTTATTGGTATTGGAAGACGTACCCGGTTTTCTTCCAGGAACGGATCAGGAGTGGAATGCCATCATCACCAACGGAGCAAAATTGCTGTATGCATTTTCAGAAGCCACGGTGCCCCGCGTAACAGTAATTACCCGGAAGGCCTATGGTGGGGCTTATGATGTGATGAATTCTAAACACATCGGAGCCGATTTAAATTATGCCTGGCCTACGGCTGAAATTGCGGTGATGGGGGCAAAGGGAGCAGCGGAAATTATTTTTAAGAAAGAGATTTCAGAGGCTTCCAATCCGGAAACAAAACTGAATGAAAAGGTAGAAGAGTACACGCGTAAATTTGCAAATCCTTTCCGGGCTGCCCACCGAGGCTATATCGATGAGGTAATTTATCCGGATCAAACCCGGGAGAAATTAATTCGTGCCTTTAAGATGCTTGAAAACAAAGCGGCCAAACTACCTAAAAAGAAACATGGCAACATTCCTTTATAGCATTATCGTCTAAAACTAATTTCTAGCTATGACACTTCAGGAAGCCCAGCAACAAGTTGATCAATGGATAAAATTGCATGGAGTGCGCTATTTCAATGAGATGACCAATATGGCAATTCTGACCGAAGAAGTAGGTGAAGTTGCGCGCATTATAGCCAGGCGATATGGGGAACAATCAGAAAAGGAATCGGATAAGAGCAAAGATCTTGGCGATGAAATGGCTGATGTACTATGGGTGTTGATTTGTCTCGCTAATCAAACCGGAGTGGATCTAACCCAAGCCTTCCAAAAAAATCTGGAGAAGAAAACCGAGCGAGATAAGAATCGCCACCACCAAAACCCCAAACTGAAATGAAACAAATTAGTCTCGCTTTTCTCCTGGTAACCTTTCTTATTTCATGCAATCGGCATCCAGTTGCTGATACGGTTGTTTTTGGAAAAACCTGGACTGGCGATGATGAAAATCCTTGGGCAGAAGCTTTTGCAATTATGAGTGATTCAATTGTTGCTGTTGGATCAAGAGCTGAGTTAGAGAAATGGGTAGGAGATGGCACAAAGAAAATTGAAGTTGATGGTGAGAATTTGATTGTTCCAGGATTTATCGATTGTCACACTCATTTTATGGAAGGCGGCTTTGCTTTAGCTTCAGTGCAGCTTCGCGATGCAAAAACACCACAGGATTTTATTAACAGAATAAATGAATTTGCGGCTACACAACCCAAAGGCACATGGATAACTTCCGGTGATTGGGATCATGAAAACTGGGGTGGTGAATTGCCAACAAAGGATTGGATTGATTCGGTGACAAAAGATTATCCCGTTTGGATAAACCGACTGGATGGGCACATGTGTCTGGCCAATACGGCTGCATTAAAAGCTGCAGGAATTAATGACCGTGTGAACGATGTTGAGGGTGGTACAATTGTTCGTGATAAGAAGGGAAGAGTGACCGGAGTGTTTAAGGATAATGCTATGAACATGATTTACAAGATTGTGCCTGATCCATCCGATGAGCAAAAAGACAAAGCACTTGAAACGGCTATGAATTATGTAGCTGCCCGTGGGGTTACGTCTACTCACAATATGAGTGGTTACATGGATGTGTTTGAACGTGCTCATGTCCAGAACAAGTTAAAGACTCGTATTTACGCAGGCATGATGCTAAGTGAATGGAAAGAACTAAATCAAAAGATTGAACAGCAAGGCACAGGCGATAAATGGTTGCGAATTGGAGGACTAAAGGAGTTTGTTGACGGATCGTTGGGTTCGCATACGGCCGCTTTTTTTAAGCCATTTACAGATGCTCCAACTGATTCTGGGTTTTTTATTACCCCTGAGAAAGAGCTGTATCGTAGAATTAAATCTGCGGATAGCGCAGGCCTGCATGTAATGACCCATGCTATTGGGGATAAAGCCATTCATACATTGCTAAATATTTATGAACGGGTAAGTAAAGAGAATGGCGATCGCGACAGACGTTTTCGTATTGAACACGCGCAGCATATTGCCCCAATCGATATTCCGCGATTTGCCCAGCTGAATGTGATACCCAGCATGCAACCTTATCACGCCATTGACGATGGTCGCTTTGCCGAGCGACTCATTGGACCTGAACGTATAAAAACAACCTATGCTTTTGGTTCATTATTAAAAGCCAACGCCAAACTTGCCTTTGGCAGTGATTGGTTTGTGGCACCGCCTACCCCACTCGAAGGAATTTATGCCGCAGTCGCCCGACAAACGTTGGATGGGAAAAATCCGGACGGTTGGGTGCCGGAGCAAAAAATTAGTGTTGAGGAGGCATTAAAGTCCTACACGATTCGTGCTGCTTATGCCTCTTTTGAAGAGAATATAAAAGGATCAATCAAGCCTGGTAAGCTGGCTGACTTTGTTATTCTGGAAAAGAATCTTTTTGAAATAAATCCTGCTGAAATTAGAAATGTAAAAACTCTTCGCACATCGGTAGGTGGTGAGTTTGTGTATTCTGCCAATTAGCAGATCAATTCATTATTCACTAATCGTGGAATAACTGTAAACTGATCGGGTGTAAGACAGAATTCAATGTCTTTCTGGATATTCAGTCTATTCAATCTTTTTACGTGACTTGAATTTTTCAGGTAATCAACCATGTCATTTTTTGCCAGGTTGTAAAGATGTTGTGCTGCCAGCGGAGCGTCACAATCAGGTTCAATATGATTTTTAAGTTTTTCCACCAGGGCTCCGGCAAAGAGCGTGTCTTCCAGATTCACTTTGCCTTTCCATCCTGCACACACTACCAGCACATTGTTATGACTAAATAGCAAGTACTTTATTACGGAAGACAGATTTAGAAAGCTACCGATAATAACCTCCTTTGCCAGTTTCGATTTCTCAATAGCTTGTGTGCCATTGGTGGTGGTGAATGCAATTTTTTTACCAGTCACTTCAGTGCCCATGTATTCGAAAGGCGAGTTCCCCTTATCAAAGCCGTCTACTTTTTTGCCATCACGCTCACCAGACGTTACGTAGCCACGTGATTTCATTAGTCTGCATTCTTCCTGACTCGCAAAGGGAACAATCCGGTCGGCTCCATGCGCAAAAGCCGTGACCATGCAAGAAGTAGCGCGCAGTATATCAACAATAACTACGGTTTTATCTTTCAGAGAATAAAGATGAATTAATTCGGGTGTTAAACAGACGTCAATGGTTTTCATGACTTTGATTTGAAGATGAGTTAATTTGATAATGAGCACGGGTCTTATCCCATTATCAAATTTTCAAATTAACTAGCGATTAATGGTAATTTACTGACAATAGCTTTCAGTGCCTTCCCTCTTACATCTACATAAATTTCCGAACCTGGAGTACTGTACTCAGTAGTTACATATCCTAATCCAATACCAATACCCAGCATGGGTGATTGTGTTCCTGAAGTTACTTTGCCAATTTCATTTCCGGCAGCATCTTTTAAAATATAATCATGACGTGGAATTCCTTTATCGACCATCTTAAAACCAACCAATTTCTTTTTAACCCCGGCCTCCTTCTGCTTTTTGAGATTGACGGAGTTCGTAAAATCCTTTGTAAATTTTGTGATCCATCCCAGGCCGGCTTCCAGTGGTGAGGTGGTGTCGTTAATATCATTGCCATAGAGACAAAAGCCCATTTCCAGCCGAAGTGTATCACGTGCGCCTAATCCAATGGGTTTGATGTTTTCATTCTTACCGGCTTCAAAAATGGTATTCCACACTTTCTCTCCTTGTGCCTTGTTTACATAAATTTCGAAACCCCCAGCCCCGGTGTAACCCGTATTGCTCATGATCACATCAGCAACTCCCGCAAATTCACCCACAGCAAAGTGGTAGTATTTTATGGTATTTAAATCAGTTTTGGTCAGCTTTTGAAGAATACCTGTCGCCTTAGGACCCTGAACCGCGAATAAGCACAAGTCCTCGGAAATATTTTTGAGGGTTGCACCTTTCGTGTTGTATTTTGAAAACCAATTCCAATCCTTTTCAATATTGGAAGCATTGACCACAATGAAGTAATCATTCTCTTTAATTTTATAGACGATCAGGTCATCTACAATGCCACCTTGCTCATTGGATAAGCAGGTGTATTGGGCCTGCCCATCTCCTAATTTGGATGCATCGTTGCTTGTAATTCGTTGAATTAAATCAAGTGCCTGCGGACCCTCCACCTTAAACTCGCCCATGTGCGAAACATCAAATACCCCAACTCCATTACGGACTGCCATATGCTCTTCGATATCTGAAGAATAACGAACTGGCATAAGGAAGCCACCAAAGGGTACAATTTTTCCGCCTAATTTTACATGAAGTTCATGAAGTGGTATTTGCTTGTCCATGTGCATAAAATAAAGTCAGCAAAAGTAAGCATTGAAATTGATTTTATCCCGATCTCCCACCCCCGATTGTTTACAGTTCAATGTCGAAGTAATCAGGATTCTCTTTTATATACCTGTTGAAGGATCTGGGGGGCAACAGGTATTTTAGTTTATCCAGGCTTTCGCTGGCTTCATCGTCAAAACCAATTAGGGCCGCTTCTTTTACATAGGCTTTTAACAGCTTGATTGAATTCGGTCGGGCCAATAGTCCGGACACCAAAATAGAGTATGATTTGAGCCTGTCAGTTGTGTCTGCCGAGAAGAATCGTGATGAAGCGACAAGTCCCTCTACAAAGTGGACATTAGCACTACTCAGATAATCAAACTTTCTTCGGGCTTCATCTTTACTCCCTGAATTTTGATCTTGTAACGCCTGCAGATAGATTAATTCATTTGGGAAATTTTGAACCGGCAACGATTTGTCAAGCGACTGTTGCATAAATATTTCTTTATCTAACTCAGCCAGAAACATCATGTTAAGAACTAGAATTTCATCATAGATTATTTTATTGCTAAGCTTAAGGCCCCTTAATTTTTTAATAATTTCTGAAGCGATTACGGTTTCGTCTTGTGCATACCATTTTTTGCTCAGGTCGAGAATCGTGCGAGCCTTGATTTCTTCGCTTTTAATAGATTCGACTATTCTCCAAAATGTAGTTGTATCATAAATAGAGACTTTGTAACGACAAAATTCATACTTGTCCTCATCACTAACCGCAAGAATTTGAGTTGAAGTTGAGTTTAAAACTTTCAGGTTTTTTTTTGAAGCAGCTACTAGCGTTGTGTCAGTGCTACGGCTCAGACTATCCCATGCAACTATTGCTTTCGAAAGGCTGTCCGATTCAGTGTGAGCCAACGCTTCATAGAAAAGAGCTTTGGGTTGCCTTTTGTCTTTTGCTATCTCGAAGTAATTGGCGGCAATCTGTGGATTATTTTGCTCCAGAGCCCAGGTTCCTAATAAGGTAAAATATTTTCCACGGCCGGATTTGTAGGCTACTTCTCGAGTCAAATCAAATGCACGTTTTACATACCCTTGCGAATAGTAGGCATGAGATGCAGCAACGATAATAGCCTCTTTAAAATAATCGTTACTTGGTCTTAATGCCAAAGCAATGGCGTTAGCAAGAAGACTGGTGTCAATTTTTGTGGGTTGATTTATAAAATAATTGCAAAGGAAAGTGGCTCGGGTGGCCGATAGCAAAGTATCCTCACCTATACTAAATTTTAATTGGATGGGGAGATTCTGAATATTGGCTAAAGCAAGTGCATTGGCTTGAGGTCCTTCTTTTTCAGAACCGATAAGTTGAAGTAATGAATCGGCAGGATATGTAAGTTTAAATCGTGCACTGGTAGCCAGAAGATTAGTTTCGGCTTTCTCTTTAATTGCTTTTGTTTTGCGAGCTTCCTGGAAGGAAAGCAATGCGGAGTCAGACATTTTCAGCCTGGAGAAAGTCAGACCAAGTGCATTATAGATGATTCCACTGGTTGGAAATTTTTCTTTAGCGTCATTTAATACGAGTACTGATTCAAGCAGATTACCGCTGCGTTGATAAGCATCGCTTAAGTTGATAAAAGAGAATTCGGTGGGGTTACCACTGCTGGCTTCAGTAAGTTCATACCTTTCTTTTTGAGATTCCAGACGTCCTGCCTGAATAGAGGCCAGAGCATAATGCGCATGATGGTTCTGATTGCGATAGAAAATGGATTTATTATAAAATCCCTCTGCTAATTGGTCATTTCCTTGTGCGTAATATAAATCTCCATAACTGTTGTAATAAGCTGCATAGATTTGATTAAGGGGCGTACGCCAGCTGGTGTCAAAGACAAGAAAGGCAAGACAAGTAATGAGCCCCATCATTCTAAATGTGAAATAGGGCATGGTTGCAGGCTTGTAAAGAACCTTATACACCTGAAGATTTTTAGATAACATTGAACCGAAGTTGGAAATTACATAGGCAAGGAAGACTATGCCATAACCGAGGTGGCTATACATGATTACATCCCGTAAAACAATAACTGCAGTGTCGTTGGCGGTAGCAAATAAATACCCAATTGTTGTGAATGAGACCAACGCCATTGAAAGAATAAAATAGATTCCCAGTGGGTCAGATGACAGGATAGAAGCATACTGAGGCTCACGTTGACGGAATCCCCAAATGCCAAGAATGGATGAAACAGTAAGGAGGAAGAAGAAATCAATGACCCAAATGTTCCAATCGAGGTACCCTGTTTTTATACTGTAGGCAACTAGCAAATTCAGGAGATAAAAGCCTGTAATGAAAAAAAAATGCTGCAAGGTTTTGGTTTGACGAGTACTTTGTGTCAAGACATTAATAAAGGCAGCTGGTATTTCCGGGCCTACCATTAAAATGAAGACAAGGGAAAGGATGAGGCCCATGGAGTACCCATTGACAGATAATTGTAAAAGCGGATCCTGAGCCTTACCAAAGAAAACGATGCATGCTCCCAACATCGAAAAGAGAAGAGTAAAGGATAGTAATCGTTTAAAAAATCCGGTGGTTTTACGGAAGGCGTGAAAATAATAGGCAAGTGCCACAACAGTGATAAGAATAAAGGCAGCAGGTATTTTGTTAGTCAATCCAAAAACTTCTGTGGTTTCTGGCTGAAGACTAATTACAAATAAAGAGAAGATACCCATCCCCACCATAAACCAAAAGCGACTTAACGTGGTGATGATGGTGAGTAAAATCAATGTTGAGATCAGGAAGGAAAGAAGAAATACGTAGGAGGCAGTTAGATTTGGTTGCAGCAGACTTCCGGATTGAGTTTCATAAACCATGTAGTTATCAGCTTGCACAGGAATAGTATTCAGGCCGACCTGAAAGGATCGTACAGGTATCTCTTCAGTTTGCAACTCCTGGTAGTGCTCCCAGGTAATTACAGGTGAAGGATTCTGCAAATTCGAATACCAAAAGAATCCTATAGATAGAACCAGCAATGTACTCAGGAACCAAAAAAAGTATTGATAGGGTTTAGTCCAGGATTTCCAGAATTGAATTGTGTGCATACGAGCAGTAAGTTACAAAGCAAGGCACAAGTTTACCTCTTAAAACTACGAATAGCAATGGATTTGATAAGAGCGATGTTACTCAAGTACCTTGGGTACCCGGAAGTAATCGGAATCTTTTTTGGGTGCGCTTTTTAAAGCAAGTTCGTGATCAAGGTGTGATTTTACTTCGTCTTCTCGTAAGGCATTAATTTCATGGCTCATGGTGGTGAGAGGCTCAACACCATCAGTATTCACTTCATTTAGTTTCTCCACAAACGTGATAATATTATTCATATCCTGCATCATCTTCTCCGAGTCTTTTTCATCAAACTCAAGCCGGGCCAGATGAGCAATTTTATTCAACGTGTCTTTATCGATGTTCATGGTGCTTCAATTCATGGTCAATAACCTCAAACACTTTCTTTTTCAGTTCATCAATACGATCAAGAGTATAACCTTCTGTTTCGATTGGTTTATGAAAAATTACCCGTATAGTGCCTTGTTGCAAGTACAACGGATCTTTATCCGGCAAAATTATCCAATTGTTGGGAATGGTGACTGGTACCACCGGGATTTGTTTCTCAATGGCTGTTCGAAAGGCACCGTCTTTGAAAGGGGTCATTCGTGAAGGGTGTTTGGTTATAATACCTCCTTCTGGAAAAATCACGAGACTTTTGCCCTCATCTACCGCTTTCATAGATTCTTTGAGTGTGTTCACCCGGCTTTTCAGTTTTGATCGATCGACCGTGATATGAAGTTTACGGTACATGAATCCGAACAGAGGAATTTTTTCCATATCGTTTTTGCCCACAAAGATGGCGTTGATTGGGTTGAGGCCCAGCGCAGCTATATCGAGGTACGAAGAATGGTTTGGACAAAAAATGTATTGCTTTTTGGGATTCAGTTTTGAACGGCATTCGACCTTATAGGGTAAAAGAACCAGCGGAAATAGAAAATAGGCCCACCACCGATTGAACACACCCACTAAATGAAATTGTTTTGGAAATAGTATCGGTATTAGAAATAAAGGAAAGAAGATCAGGAAGAGTAGCGTGAACATGATAAACCCATAATAGAGATGAAGCTTTCTGAGAATTCTCATGTAAGAATTATTTCGACTTTCCGATTTCGTTAAACAGTAAAGATAAATAAAAAGTCCTCCCTCGAATCAAACAAAGGAGGACTTTAAAGAAAGGTAAAATTTTATTGTCTGTTGATGCCGCCCATTTTTGGAATGGCAATGATTTCACGTTGTCTTCCATCAATGTAGCGAAAACCAGTTTCATCAAAGTATCCGTCTTCTTCCAATTGAATGCGAATATCCTTTTTCCATTCCGGAATATTGACTGTGCAGTTCAACTCAATCGAATAAGCTGTTTTGTAATGCATCGGATAATCTCCTGTGAATGGTACTCCGCCCTGCATATCCCACATACCAATGGTTGTGCCAGCCGCGTGACCGTGAAATCCAATCGGGTGGGTGTAGATAGAAGGTGTGATTCCTTCGGCAATGGCTTGCTCGCGGGTCAACTTTAAAATTTCATTTCCGGTGCGACCTTCTTTAAAGTTTCCTGTAAGCAAGTCTTGAAGCCAGTTCCCTTTGGCAAAGGCATCTTTCAGAAATTTAGGCACTTCGGTTTCTCCTGCTTTTAAAATATAGGCGTGCTGTTGTGTGTCTGTATTTAGTCTCAGGTAAGTGATTCCAAAATCTACGTGCAGAAAATCCCCTGGTTGAATCACCAACGGCTGAGGACGCTTCGCCATGATGGCTTCGGCTTCATTGCGCTGTATGGAAACCGAAGGATGAAACCATGTATCTAATTTAAGTTCTTTGATACGTTCGCTATACCACCATACCACATCTTCAGTTGTTGTAACTCCCGGTTGAATCACTTTATCAGAAAAACCTTCCTGAATGATATCATGGGCAATGCGACAGATTTGCTGATAAAGCGCCATCTCTTTTTCAGTACGGGTTTCTAACCAACTCACGGCTAACTTTTCGGCAGACACAACCTTGGGTTGAAGATTTTTAGGAAGCACCTTTATAAGATTGTCATAATCGTTGGACGTAAGTCCATCGGCATGACCCCAGGAAGGCGCTTTGTTGACTCCGATTTTTTTAGGATTTCGTTCGGTGATGATTTTTCCAAGCTGAGCCCACTGGTCAGGGTTGGCATCCGGATCCCACGCACGTTTGAATGTTTTGCCCACATCGTATCTGGCCACAGCAAGAAATTCCATTTCTTTATCAGCACCACGATCGAAAGCTACTAACATTGTTGTTCTGCGGGCGGCCATCCAGGTGGCGGGTAATAAAGTTTCTATTACCGGATCTTCGTTGTATTCGCGGGAGATCACCACCCACATATCAAAACCTTCTCTACGCATAAGGCCGGGTAATGCAGCGCGAAGCCGGTCTTCTAATAGTTCATCAATTACACGGGCCTGGTC